>SOHZ01000025.1 GCA_004377365.1 Anaerolineales bacterium
AGATCCGCCCCGGCGGGCGAGGCCTGCCGGACCTGCTGAAAGGCAATTTCCCAGGTGGTGGCCACGGTGGGGGGATAGTCTGAGGAAGGTTTGCCCCGGCGCGACAGGTCCCGCTGGCGGTGGCGGAAGAGGTCCAGGTATGCAGAAAGGGGGGATCCTCCGGTGGCATCTATGTAGGCTCCGGCCTGCTCCAGGGCCAGGGGCAGGTCGCCCAGGGCTTTGGCCAGCTTGGAGGCAGCCGCTTTGCCAGTCTGTCCGGTCCGCTTCAGGAGGAAGGCGACGGATTCGGGCCGTTCCAGCACGGGCACGGTCAGCGGGCTGGCCAGACCCCGCCAGGCCGGGTTGCGGGAGATGATGAGGACGTGGCCGGTGGCTCTGTGGGGGAGGTAGGAGCGCACTTGCTCTGGACCGCGGGCGTGGTCGAAGACGAGCAGCCAGCCCGTACGTTGCCCCAGCCAGCGCTGCACGGCCTGGACCACGAGGCGTTGGTCCGGCTCGTCTTTCTGCGGCAGGTTGAGCGGCCTGGCCAGGGCGGCATAGTCGGCGGCCAGGGTGGCCGGTTCTTCGGCCCGCACCCACCAGACGAGGTCGTACTCAGCGGCGTGGCGGTAGGCGTACTCGACGGCCAGTTGGGTTTTGCCCACGCCGCCCAGGCCGTGGATGGCCTGGGCCAGGGCGGCGGGCTGGCCGGAGGTGAAGGCCGAGCGGAGTTGGGCCAGGAGGCTTTCCCGCCCGGTAAAGTTGGGGTTGCGGTGGGGGAAGAGGTCCGAGATCAGCGCCGGGCCACGCGGTCTTGGGCCAAGAGTCAAACGTACCCACTTTTCGTGAGCTGCTTTCATTTGCAGGAGGCGCTGCACGGTGTAGGTGTTCGGCTGGTCGTCAATGAGCTTATGATGAATCTTGCATAGCAGGATGAGGTTGTCGTAGTGGTCCCGTTGCTTGGGAGGGAGTGGGGAATCCCCACGGGGGCCAGTGGGGCTTTGAGCCACGATGTGGCAGGCCTCTCCAACGAGAGATTCGTCGTCGGTTTGACTGGCATCCATGACCAGTTCTCGACGACAACCAAGGAACGCGCAGCGATTGGCAGCGAGGCCCCAAAACATTTTGTGGGTCTTTAGAGAGATGCTCATTGTTGTATCCTTGTGCCTGCAAAGCAGAAAGCCGCTTTCCTGCTTGACAGGGAAAGCGGCTCTTGACATAATCTGTCGAGCCTGGCCTTCCTGGGCGAAGCAGGAAGGGGCATAATGAAGGGTTGGTCCCTTTTTTATTTCTCCCTCAGGCCCCGCCGCTCTTAGCGAGGGGGGAGATCATGGTCTGGCTAATTATATCATGCGTGGTGAGAAAGTGCAATTACTTGGGCGTCGGTAGCTCTTATTTGACAAGGGACCTTTCCTACTGTAATATTTCAGTGCCGGACACTTTTCATAGGGATCAGAAACCAGGTTTTTGGGTTGATGAAACACCCTTTCGCGCCTTAGGAGACCCCAGAAGCAAAGAGCTTCTTGCTCAAACAGGGAAAAACCTGGTTTCTCTATCAAAAGTGTCCGGTGGCAAATGTAATATCAAGCTCAATCCCAACCTATATAGGAGCAAACTCTTGAACGACAACTTGACAGACAAACTATCTGCTCTCACCAACCGCTACTGCGCCGAAATGCTCGCCTTCTGCCAGCGGCTTGTCCAGACCCCCAGCCTCTCCGGTGAGGAGGGCGACGTCGCCGCCCTGATCCGCATCGAGATGGAACGCCAAAGTTTAATAGGGGAATGGAGAATGAAGAGTGAGGAGTAAAGAATGGAGGATGGAGAGTAGATGGGAATGTGAGCGGGGACGGGGTGGGGTGGGTGTGGCGTTTCGCTTCTGTTCGAGGCGAGTACGTCGCTTTGCCTTCTTCGGCGTCAGTTGCAATGGGGAGCCCCGTCCCCCGCGCACTTATGAGGAGAGGTACTGAAGGAGAAAAGGCAGGCGGTTTTAACTCAAAGCACAATCATCCCGACAAAAATCCAGGAGTGCCTCGCAGCGATTTCACTCTGTCTCTACCTGGGTACAGCACGGCTAGTTGTCCCTGATCTGAAGGCGAACCAGACCGATGAGCGTCAGCCCTCCGATGATGAGCCCGCCCAGAGTAGCGATCACTATGACAAGAAACAAGTGGAACACCTGCTCTCAACCACCCATTGGTAGCCTTCCTTCCCCCAGAATCTCTTTCGACCATTGTAGGGGCCTTCACGAGATTCATGCAATACTCATTGGCTACATTATCATTATATCATAGATCTCTTGAATAGAGTGTGGAGGTTGTATGGAGGTTGCCAACTCACGGCAGTTGGGCGGTGGGGCAAAAGCAAAGCCATCCTGTGATCAGGACGGCTTCTTCCTCTTTGTTTTCCGTCCCCTTGCGGGGAACAGTGGGCCTACCAGGATTCGAACCTGGGACCAACCGGTTATGAGCCGGCCGCTCTGCCGCTGAGCTATAGGCCCAAGACTGATAGCTGAGGGCTGATAGCCGATAGCCCACAGTGCTATTGGCTATTGGCTATCTGCTAGGAGGAGCGGGAGACGAGACTTGAACTCGCGACAGCCTGCTTGGAAGGCAGGAGCTCTACCACTGAGCTACTCCCGCTCAGACTGGGGTAGCAATCTATCTAAAACAGAAACCGCACAGCAAGAGCTTTCGACACTCTCTGTGTGAAGCAACAAGTATGTTATTCGCTTCGGGTCTTAATTATACCACGATCTGCACCTCTGTGCAAACAATCGCCTGGGGAGCGTTGCCGGTTGCGCCCCGTTGCGCCACAGGGGGACATGCCCAAACCGCCCCTGGAGCCATTGTGCGCGGGCGTAGTGGCGACTTTAGTCGCTCGCTCATCAGTGCTTATCTCCCGTGATCAACTTTCGGCACTGTTGCGCCACAGGTGACGACACCAATGGAGCTCCTCCGTACCGAGACGGTGGTAGAGCTGGGTAAGGTAGCCGGACTGGGTCTGAGTAGCCTGGCCACCCCTTTCGACGTGCTCGACGGCGCGAATGGCCAGCAGAGCCTCAATCTAGCAGTGATGCTGAGGAGCGCGACCGTCTTCTCTCGACTCAGCTCATCTCACCGTCAAGAGCGACGGTCACAAAAGGCGGCCCGCCACCTGGACGGTGAGCCGCCTCGCAGTCCCACGGGCGTGAGCTGGATGCAAAGAACCAGGAAATATGGTATAATTGCACCTAGCTCATGCCAAACTGGGCTCGATCAGTTGGCATGAGCTAGGGACAGGTGGGTGCGTACACACCCACCTGTCCCGCGTGCCTCAGCAGCCACCGGAAGTATCCGCTGGGCAGTGCCTCATCGGGGATCCGGAAGCAGGGGTTAGAAATCTTCCGTCGGGCAATCGAGTTTGCGAATGGGGCTGCTGCAATTCTTTAGCGACAACCAAATTAGGGGGATATTATGATGCTGGAAGAACTTTGTGAAGAAGTATGGAAATGTAGTTTGGAATTGCCCAAGAATGACTTGGTCAAGATGACCAGTGGCAACGTCAGTGGCCGGGACCCAGAGACCAATCTGGTGGTCATCAAGCCGAGTGGCTACAAGTATGAGGACCTAACCCCGGCCGACTTGGTGGTGGTTGATCTGGAGGGGAATGTGTTGGAGGGACATTTGAAGCCCTCGACGGACACGGCTACCCATCTCTACGTCTACCGTCATCGCTCTGATGTCTTTGGCATGGCACACACCCATTCGCCGTATGCGAGCATCTTTGCCGCCTTGGGGGAGCCCATCCGGCCTTGCCTGACAGCGTGTGCTATGCTGGGGGGCGAGGTGCCGTTGGGTGGCTACGTGTCCGTCGGTGGCGAGGGCATAGGCAAGGAGATCGTGGAGAAAATCGGGCACTCGTTGGCGATCATCATGCAGAATCATGGCGTCTTCACGATCGGTTCGTCGGCCTCAGTAGCGACAAAGATGGCCGTAGAGGTGGAGGATATTGCCAAGATCACTTACTTTGCTACGCTGCGTGGGGAGCCGATTTGGCTTACACCAGATCAGGTGGCCGAGATGGCTAATGTGTACACGAACGTCTATGGCCAACGGTAGTATAGTATCCGTGGAGAGGAGTCACGTATGGCTCGGTCGAGTAAAAAGAATGAGACGGACGTAATTGATGCTGACGTCGAGGTCGGTCTCTCACTGGCAGTGGCCGATGGCAGTCGTCTGCTTGAGGAACTGCCCCGCGAGAAGCTGGCTTGGATGCTCCAGAAGATGTGCGAGATTCGGTACTTTGAGGAGAAAGCTGAGGATCTGTATATCCGCGGTCTGGTACACGGCACGATGCATCTATCCATCGGGCAGGAGGCTTCGGCCGTGGGCAGCTCGTCGGCGCTGAGATCCGACGACCTGATCATCCATCACCATCGCGGCCATGGTCACACCATTGCCAAAGGGGCCGACATCACGCTGATGATGGCCGAGTTCCTGGGCAAGGAGCCCGGTTATTGTCGTGGGCGTGGGGGCTCTATGCACATTGCCGACATCCCGGCGGGAAATCTGGGAGCCACGGGAGTGGTGGGCAGTGGCATACCGACCGCGGTTGGGATCGCCCTGGCCTTGCAAATGCGTCGGTCTGACCAGGTGCTTCTCTGCTTCTTTGGGGACGGGGCAGCCAATTTGGGCGAATTTCACGAGGCGTTGAACATGGCCTCCATCTGGAAGTTACCCGTGGTGTTTATCTGTGAGAATAACCAGTACGGCATGTCTATGTCCGTGCGCCGCTCGATGAATATCGAGCACATTTCGACTCGTGCCTGCTCCTATGGGATCCCTGGCAAAACGGTGGACGGCAATGACGTGCTGGCTGTCTATCAAACGATCGCGGCCGCCGTCGAACATGCGCGCTCCGGCAAGGGGCCTGTGCTCGTCGAGAACGTGACTTATCGCTGGCGAGGACATTCAAAGAGCGACCGGAATCTCTATCGCACCCAGGAAGAGATCGAATCCTGGAAGAAGTTATGTCCCATCAGGCGCTTCAAAAAGGTGCTGGTGGAGGCTGGTGTGATGGACAGTGAAGAGGTCGAAGCCATTGACCGGGAGGCTAAGGCGACCATAGATCGTGCAGCCGAGGAGGCGCTCACGTTTCCTGAGCCATCCCCGGAGAATATGGAAGACGAGGTATATGCACCGTGAGTGAGCTGAGCGAGAACGAGAAACGTGAGATCACCTATCTGGAAGCCGTGCGTGAGGCCCTGGTCCAGGAGATGCGGCGTGATTCGGAGGTCTTTCTCATCGGAGAAGACGTCGGGGTGTACGGTGGGGCCTTTGGCGTGTCCCGGGGCATGCTGGAGGAGTTTGGTCCCGAACGAATACGCGAAACTCCTATCTCTGAGGCAGCGATCGCTGGCGCGGCGACGGGCGCTGCTATGATGGGCATGCGACCAGTGATGGAGATTATGTTCATGGATTTCATTACCATCTCCATGAACCAGTTGGTCAATCAGGCGGCCAAGATCCACTTCATGTTCGGGGGCAAGGCCAGCATCCCAATGGTGGTCCGTGCCCCGGCTGGTTCGGGCACTGGCGCAGCGGCTCAGCACTGCCAGAGTCTGGAGGCCCTGTTCATGAATGTGCCGGGGATCAAGGTCGTCGCGCCTTCTACACCCTACGACGTGAAGGGGCTGCTCGTCGCATCCATCCGCGATAACAATCCAGTCGTTTTCATGGAGCACAAGTTGCTCTACCGCACAAAGGGGCCGGTGCCTGAAGAGTTGTATACCATTCCCTTGGGCAAGGCTGAGGTCAAGCGCGAGGGGCGTGACTTGACCGTAATTGCCTACTCGATCATGGTTCCTCGGGCTCTGGAAGCGGCCGAACAGTTGGCCGCTGAAGGCATCGCAGTCGAGGTGGTTGATCCGCGCAGTCTCAAACCGCTAGACAAGGAAACCATCGTCCGCTCGGTGTCCAAGACGGGCCGTGCTCTTATCGTCCACGAATCGCCGGTGACTGGCGGTGTGGGCGGCGAGCTGGCAGCAGTCATTGCTGGCAGTGAGGCCTTCGACTATCTCGATGCGCCCATTCGCCGCCTGGCTGGGCGGAACGTGCCGATTCCCTATAACCGGACACTGGAGCGGGCGGCGGTGCCTCAGGTAGAGGACATTGTGGCTGCGGCGAGAGCGCTGGCTCAGGAGGGGAGGTAAGCGTGGCGACAGAAGTCATCATGCCCAAAGTGGATATGGTGATGGACAACGGCACCTTCGTCGAATGGCTGAAGCAGGAAGGTGACCACGTGGAGAAGGGAGAACCTCTCTTCGTCATCCTCACCGACAAGGCGAATATTGAGATTGAGGCCCCGGCCAGTGGCATCTTGGCTGGGGTGAGAGCTCAACCTGACGACGTCATCCCGGTCACCGAGGTCATCGCTTACATTCTCGAGCCGGGGGAGTCGCTACTGGCCGAGACAGAAGCCCGGCCGCCAACCATTGTCCCCGCCGAAGTCCCAACCAGCGCCCCAAGTGTCCCGGAGCTGATGGCTACTGAAGCGGCACGGCCTGGGCCGGGCGAGGGCAAAGTACGGGCCACCCCCGTTGCCCGTCGTCTGGCTGCTGAGCTTGGAATTGACCTGACCAAGGTGCCAGGTGGTGGGCCACGGGGTCGTATCCACAAGGCCGACGTGTTGGCTTTCGCTGAGCGGCAACCGCCAGCGGTCGTCCAACCGGGTGTAGCCGCTGCCCCATTTGCTCCTGTGCCGCACGTGCCTATGCCCGACGCCCGCAGGAAAGAGGCAGTGACCCTCGCTGGCCCGCGCAAGATTATCGCCGATCGCATGGCCTACAGCGCGTTCACCGCGCCGCATATCACCCTGTCGCTGTGGGTTGACATGAGTGAGGCAGCTCGTCTGCGTACCCGGCTGCTGGAACCTCTCCGCGCTAAGACAGGCCAGCGGTTGTCCTTTACTGCCATCCTGGCACGTGCGGTGGCCACGGTCTTGCCTCGCCATCCCTATCTCAACGCTTCGTTGCACGGTGAGGAGATCTTGCTGTGGGATGATGTCCACCTGGGTGTCGCAACGAGCGTGGAGGACTATCTCATCGTGCCCGTGATTCGGGAGGCGCAGGCCAAGAACCTGGAAGAGATCGTCGCTGTACTTGGTGATTTGGTGGAACGGGCCCGTGCCAGGCGCTTGGCGCCGGCCGAGATGACGGGCAGCACCTTTACCATCTCCAACCTGGGGATGTTCGGCATCGAGTCGTTCACCGCGATCGTCAACCCCCCAGAGTCCGCGATTCTGGCTGTGGGGCGGATTGTGGACACGCCGGTGGGTGCCGAGGGGGAAATTGTGCTGCGGCCGATGATGAATCTGACCATTTGCACCGATCATCGTGTCGTTGATGGGGCGGGAGCGGCGCGTTTCCTGGCTGAACTGAAGGCCACCTTGGAGAACCCATACCTGTTGATCTAATCACAGCCTCGCTGATGTACGGAAGCAAATGGAGTAAAGACCCCGGAGGAAATAGCTTTTACACGCTAATAAACCTATGCCTAAACTAACGGACATCACGCACCTGATCATTGACATGGATGGTGTCCTCTACCAGGGCGACAAGCCCGTGCTGGGTCTACACGAGTTCTTCTCGTTTCTGAGGGAGCGGCCAATCCCCTTCATCCTGGCGACGAACAACTCGACCCGCACGCCCCAGCAACGTGTGGAAAAACTGGCGCGTATGGGTGTGCAGATATTCCCGGAGGAGGTGCTGACTTCAGGCCAGGCGACGGCTCGTGTCCTGGCTCGAGAGTATCCGGCGGGGACCCGGGTCCACGTCTTCGGCTCGCCGGCGCTTCGGAAAGCTGTAGAGGAAGAGGGCTTCGTCCTGGCCGACGAGGATGTGGAGCTGGTGGTGGCCAGCATGGATCGGGACGTGACCTACGAGAAGCTCAAGCGGGCCGCGTTGCTTATTCGCGGCGGGGCTCGTTTCGTCGCCACCAACCTGGACCCCACCCAGCCTACGGCCGAAGGGCTGTTACCGGGGACAGGTTCGCTCATTGCCGCGCTGCGGACAACCACCGAAACCGAGCCACTGGTAATCGGCAAGCCGGAGCCGACGATGTTCCAACTGGCCATGGCCAAGATGGGCGCCAAACCGGAGACGACGGCCACAATCGGTGATCGGTTGGATACCGATATCCTGGGTGGGCAGCGGGCCGGCCTGATCACCATCTGTGTGCTGTCGGGTTCTACCAGCAGCCGAGCCGAAGCCGAGACGTTTGGCCCAGATTTCATTTTCCAGGATATTGCCGAATTGGTGGAGACCTGGCAGTCGTTGTAGACTTTTATTGGAGATCCGAGACGCTATGATACGTGGAGGCGAATCATGAAGGCTATCGTTGTTGGGGACAATTTACTCCCTTCCGAAAAGATACTGTCGCGTTGCGGGCCACTGCGGGAAGCTGGCTATGAGTTTCAAGCGTTCGACTGGCTGGCTCCCGATCGCAATGAGTTGAATCGGCGTAGCCTAAACGTCGAGAGGTACGGTCCAGAGGCGGAGCCACCGCCTGTTGGTCTGGCGGAGGCTGTGCGAGACGCCGAGATCTTGCTGACGCATCTCTCGCCAGTCCCCAGGGCCGTTGTCGAAGCCGGAGGCAAGTTGAAAATCATCGGCGTGACCCGGGCCGGATGGCAGCATATCGCCGTAGACACGGCGACTCAGCGTGGCATTCCCGTGGTCCACATCGTGGGCCGCAACGCCAATGCCGTGGCCGAGTTCACGCTGGGTATGATACTATGCGAGATGCGCAACATTGCTCGTGCTCACGAGGCCATGCGGGGCGGGGCGTGGTACAATCGCATGGTGGATCCCAACCGCTGTTTTGAACTTGGTGGTAGAACTGTGGGGCTGGTGGGCTTTGGCGCGGTTGGCCAGGTACTGGCCCGCCAGTTGAGCGGCTTCGAGGTGCGGTTGCTGGTCTACGATCCCTACGTTCCTGAAGCAACGATCCGTGCTGCGGGCGGCGAGGCAGTTCCGCTGGAGGCATTGTTGCGCCAGTCCGACGTGGTCTCGCTGCACGCCCGTCTTTATCCTGAGACCGAAGGGCTTATCGGCCAGCGGGAGCTGGCTCTGATGAAGCCCACTGCCTACCTGGTCAACACCGCCCGGGCCGGGCTTATAGATCAGGCTGCGCTGGTCGAAGCCCTGCAGCAGCGTCGGATCGCCGGGGCGGCACTGGACGTCTTTTGGGAAGAGCCGCTGCCGTCCGATAGTGCCCTGCTCTGTTTGGACAACATGACCATGACCTCGCACGTGGCCGGCACTACGTTGGATGCGCTCTACTATTCAGCGGAACTGGTGGTCGAGGCTGTAATGGGCTATCTATATCAAGGAAAAACCGATCTATTGATTAATCCGGAGGTATTGTCAAATGGCTGAGCTGGTGGATCGCAAGATGCGTGGCCCTTTGCCCAGGCTGCAAGAGCTATGACGAATTCGCCGCTTCGGAGGAAAAAAGGTGGGCACTGTTCATAAATATAAGGGTGAGGAAAACGCCTTCGATTGGGAAGGTGTGTTCGAGAAGCTCTACCAAGCTGCCGACGTCAGGGGAGTTACGGCAAAGGTGCTGATTGGGCCCGCCGAGGGAGCCCCTCACTTCCGCATCCGATACTTTTGTGTAGAGCCGGGAGGGCACACGAGTCTGGACCAACACCCGCACGAACACGGCGTGTTCATCCTACATGGCCGGGCCTCGGTACTGCTGGGCGACGATGAAGTAGAAGTAGGGCCTCGGGATGTGGTCTACGTTCCTGGCGATGAGGTGCATCAATTTCGGGCTCTCGGGAGTGAGCCCGTCGGTTTCCTCTGTGTGATTCCTGTGGTCTGATCTGACCCAATCTTCTGATGGGCATTTGATCAAGAGAGAGCGAACAAAAACAGATAGGATGGAGCGAATGACCACGCCCCTCCTGCAAACCAAACTCTATATCCCCCCCGTCCGGCCTGAGTTGGTGTCGCGCCCGCGCTTGATTGAGCGGTTGAATGCGGGGCTCCATCGCAAGCTGACCCTCGTCTCTGCCCCGGCCGGTTTTGGCAAGACCACGCTGCTGAGCGAATGGGTCGCTGACTGTGGGCGACCCGTCGCCTGGGTCTCGTTGGACGAAAGCGACAATGACTTGGCACGCTACCTGGCTTACTTTGTCACCGCTCTGCAAACGCTTGCCCTGAGCCAGGTCGAAGGGATTAAGGCGGACATCGGGCAAGGCGTGTTGAGCACATTCCAAACCCCTCAGCCACCGCCGATTGAGTCCGTTCTGACGGCCATGATCAACGAGATTGCAGCCATCCCAGACCCTTTTGCCCTCGTCCTCGATGACTACCACGTGATAAAGGCCGAAGCCATCCACAACGCCCTCACCTTTCTGCTCGACCACCTGCCGTCGCAACTGCATCTGGTGATTGCTACCCGCGCCGACCCACCTTTGCCCCTGGCTCGCTTGCGCGCGCGTGGTCAACTGACCGAACTGCGCCAGTCTGACCTGCGCTTTACGACCGACGAAGCCGCCGCTTTCCTCAATCAGGTGATGGGCCTGAACCTCTCTCCTGACCACGTGACTGCCCTCGAATCCCGCACCGAGACCCGTGCCGCCTGCCAATCGCCCCTCACCATCACTTCTTGAGCGCGCGGGCGGGGGCCGCCCGCCAGAAGCGCTCAAAGACGTGAGGTAGATCGTCTGACTTGACAACCCGATTTATTAATATATAATAGTGTTGCTGACTGACACTCAGTCAGTAAAGGCGTAGATAGCTATGACACGAATCGTAAAAGCACCAGACGAACGACGCAGTGAATTGATCGCCACTGCCCAACAACTTTTCT
Source organism: Anaerolineales bacterium (assembly GCA_004377365.1). GTDB lineage: Bacteria > Chloroflexota > Anaerolineae > E26-bin7 > E26-bin7 > E26-bin7. Next base: position 10,839 of record SOHZ01000025.1, read on the forward strand.
ACACAAAAGGGTACGAACGCACCTCGGTCAGCGACATCGTCAAAGCGGTCAGCGTTGCCCAAGGCACTTTTTATTACTACTTTGACTCGAAAACAGCCGTTCTCGAAGCGGTGGTTGCCGAGTTAATTGCCCAGACACAAGCCATCTTGCAAGAGATCGTGGCTGACGAGACGCTCGCCGCCATACCAAAGTGGATACAGGCAATTCAGGTGGTCAACAATTGGAAGATCGAGCGCAAAGACGAAATGATAGCCCTTTTGCGCCTGCTGCAAAAAGATGAAAATGTGCTGTTACAGCATAAAATGTGGATGCAAGTGACACAGGTGCTGTCACCAGAATTAGCGAAAATCATTGCTCAAGGTGTTGAAGAAGGCGTGTTTGAAACAGAGTTTATACAGGATTCTGCTGAAGTAGCTCTAGCGATCGCGCAACCCTTGCGTGCCACAATCTATGACACCCTGCTGAACCCTGACAGATATGACGATCCTGCCGCTCTCGCATGGCGCAAACTTGCATCTGTACAAACAGCCATTGAGCGCGTTCTCAACGCACCACCAGGCTCCCTGCCGCTCATAGACGAACAGACGCTTGCTGCCTGGTTTAAAGATTAGGCCCTAACTGAGAACCTGACTATTCTTTTTGATGGCCCGCCGATCACCACGCTAACCAGCGCTGTTGCCGACCAGGCCAAAAACCGTGGCATCCTGTCCAAGATCTGGGACTTGACCCTGACGGTGATTTCTGTCGCCCAAATCGAGCCGGGGAAAAAAGTTCGCATCGGGTAAGCGTTCAGGGGGTGTCATTGCGAGGAACAAAGTGACGAAGCAATCTCCACCTTTGATAGTAACCGCACCTTGGAGATTGCTTCGCTTCGCTCGCAATGACAAATCCAGAGGCAATCTTGCCCATTCTGAACATCCACCTGAACGGTTACCGCATCAATAGCAAGGAGGTGAATGATGGGAAAACTCTTGATAATGGCGTGGCGTAACGTGTGGCGCAATTGGAGACGGACGGTGATCGCTGGGATCGCCATCACGCTGGGGCTGGCTTTCATACTCCTTTATGAGGGCATGCTGGGCGGGATGAACGAGGCCCTTTACAGTAACACGGTCAAGCTGCAGGGCGGCCACGTGCAGGTACACGCGCCAGGCTTCCGGGAAAAGGCGA
>SOHZ01000452.1 GCA_004377365.1 Anaerolineales bacterium
GGCTGGCCAAGCTGGCCGGAGGGGTGGCCATTATCCGCGTCGGTGCGGGCACCGAAGTAGAGTTGAAGGAGAAGAAGCACCGCGTGGAGGATGCCCTGAGCGCGACCCGTGCTGCCGTCGAGGAAGGTATTGTGGCCGGGGGTGGAGTGACGCTGATCAATGCCGTTCCTGCTCTGGACAAGGTAAAGATGGAGCTGGATGACGAGCAGACGGGGGCGACCATCCTGCGGCGGGCGTTAGAGGGGCCGATGCGGGGCATCGTGGAGAACGCGGGGATGGATGGGGCCGTGGTGGTGGAGACGGTGCGTCGTTTGCACGAGGAGCAGAAGAACAAGAACATTGGCTACGACGTGCTGGCGCAGGACTATGGTGACATGGTGGCCAAGGGGATCATTGACCCGGCCAAGGTGACGCGGAGTGCGGTGGAGAACGCTGCCTCCATTGCGGCCATGATCCTGACCACCGAAGCCTTGGTGACGGACATCCCCGAGGAAGAGAAAGCCCCAGCCACGCCGCCTATGCCGCCCGGATATTAGGGAAGGCGAAGCCAGATTCTGGCTTGTGGAGCAAGGTAGCCCCACCTGACGAGGGCTACCTTGCTGGCCCTGCAATGATCATTTATCATTCATGTATTAGATAAGCCCGGAGAGGTGTCATCATGCCCATGTACGAATACGAATGTCTGACCTGTGGATTGCATTTTGAGCGTCGCCAGCATTTCAGCGATCCGCCTTTGCAACAATGTCCACACGGTCACCGCCAAGTGCGCCGCGTGTTTTCGCCCCCGGCCATCGTCTTCAATGGCCCTGGGTTCTACGTCACCGACAACCGCTCCGGTGGTAATGGCAGGAGATCGAGTCCCAGAGAGAAGGCTGCCGAGAAAGAGGGAGCCGCCAACTAGACTCAAAGGTTGGCGGCTTTTTCTTTGGCCTTGCTAAAAAGTAGGGCAAGATTTCATCTTGCCTTACAAGGAACGCTGTGCCGATCCAGATCGTTGAACTTTTCGGATAGTTAGCAGAGGCCGGAGATTACCCAAAGTCGTTTTGTCAAGCAAGCCAGGCTCCCACGCCCGGCATTTGTCAAGCAAGCCGGGCTCCCATGCCCGGCATTTGTCAAGCAAGCTGGGCTCCCATGCCCGGCAACCCTTATCAATTGTAACTGCTCCAACTGCCCCGCCCGTTACCTCTGTGGCGGGTGCAACCCCCATTGCCGGTTCCGTCACTGTGATGGCGACTGCCATCATTGCGTTGCCATCTGCGGCCGGCGACGCGAACCAGCTTGCGGAGAAGGATTGAGTGGAAGTGGCGGCATCACAATGTCTCGACCACCTCGCTTAGGCTTGCGATGCAGCCAACTGGGCCAGGAAAGTTCTATCCTTGCTTTCACGCGATCCTATGGTTGGCGGGTAGAAGCCCAACCCCTACCCCCTGAACAGTCACTGCGTTTTAGCAAAAAACAGGGAAAGGATACATCCCTTCCCTGTTTGCTTGCCGTGTGCTTCCAGGCCACCACAACGTTCTCCCAGGTGGAGCGTCTCTCACCGGTCCAGCAAACGGGCCCGTATGGCGGCGAGGATCTCTTCGAGGCTGGTTTCTTCAGATGGTTGTCGGTTGTCTTGCGAGCCCACGTGCTTGTGATGGGGAAAACTCGACAGGTGATGATGGTGCGGAGCATTGTCCCAGCCAATGAGAAGGCGGTTGCTCGCATCAAGCCAGTAATAGACATACTGCTCCCGGGTATCGCGATAATGCTGCTCGCTGATCCGAAGCGTGCTGCCATCAGTGAGAATCACCTTGAGTTTGAAGGCGTGATAATCAACTCTTAGAACGGTGACCTCTCCCACGAACTCGGCCAGGATGGACCAGATGCTGGCGATTCTAGCTTGCAGTAGCGGGAGCAAGGGGTTTCTCCAAGAGATGTTGCAGAGAGGCTAGGATTTGGCTGGCCTCTTCGTAGGTGCGCTGCCAGCCTGACCATTCGACGAAATCTTCGTGCATTTCCATGCTAGCGTCGTTGGGCAGGCCATTCCGGCGCAGTTGGGTAAGGGGCGTCCCATATTTTTGCTCGAAAGCCTTGACCTTTCGTTCGGCTAGAGCCAGTCGCCCTTCAGCCTCGGTCAGCAGCAAAGGAGCGCCGAGTTCAACTAGTCGTCGGCGGGCTTCAGGGACCAATTCCGTAGGGGAAAATTCCTGCTCATCTGTTCCCTTGGACAGGCGGGGCATAATCGTCACCTCCTCGGCGTTGTGCAAGGGTCACTAGGGCGTGACCTATCGGTAGACGTGTGTCTATCGTAGTATAACCCACTGCCAGCAAGATGTCAAGACAACACCAAACTTGGAACGGTCACGCAGGAAACTAATAGGGCTTTTGCAAAGTCGCTTGACAAAAACATAGAAATGACCCTAGTCCTGGTGACTGAAATCCCATAGAAGGAGCCTCCGATGCCTGCTGCACCGCCGCCATATTGAAATAGAGAGCCGTATCGAGACCAAGCGCCTCAGCTTGCACCGCTCACTTTGGTTTCGATACGCCCTTCCGCGGAGTTTATCCTGAGCATGTCGAAGGGCTCCAGGGCTACTCAATCACCGTTCGCTCCAACTTTGGGAAAGCCCTTCTTTATGTTAACTTACTACTTGACTTGACAAGACGGAAGTTCTGAGTTATAATTACACCAAAGAGAATACCACCCATTTCCGCCAGGCATTTAGGATGTCTTCACTTGGTGACCATGTACGCTAACCTACGAGCTCTCATTCTGGCCCATAGGCTAGCGTTTCTTGTTCAAAGAGTGTTCCGAGTGTGAGAAACTGGAAAGCGGCGACGATCCACTAAATTCGCAGCCCTATCGGAGGGGTGCCGTTCAACTGTAGGTATACATGTTGCGAAGGGAGGAACGAGATGCGCATACGAGGAACTATGATCACAATCGTGCTGTTGGCTGCTGCAGCACTGCTGGTCGCTAGCTCAGCCACGAGCCAGGTCACCTGCAGCGCATCTGGGCTGGCCCAGGCCACCATTACACCAGGGCTTTCAGGATACGTTTATGCAGGGGATATGGGTGATGAAAGCACACCGCTCAACAATGTAACCGTGGAGCTGTATTGTTCCAACAATATTGGTCAACTTGGAACGCGCGTTGCCAGCACCACCACCAATACTGAAGGCTGGTACGACCTGCCGATTCCCGGCGTTTGTGAATACTATAACATATTAGAGACAGATGCACCCGACTGTGCCTCTGTAGGTGCGACGACCATCGGTGGAAGGGTTGTTACCAGCAATTGGATTCAATATGCGCTTCCTCTGGGAGGCAGGACGCTGACCGGCAACAAGTTCTGGGACCGCTCAGACCCGCAGGTGGAAGCTCTGCGCCAACTGGAGGCAAACTCGCAGCGGCTACCGTACATCCACTTCGACGGTGGTATCCCACGTTTTGTGGCTGTCCAGGTACCG
>SOHZ01000348.1 GCA_004377365.1 Anaerolineales bacterium
GGTAGCGGGGGTTGGACTTGAACCAACGACCTTCGGGTTATGAGCCCGACGAGCTGCCACTGCTCCACCCCGCATCGTAGTTTAATTATATCCGTTTCTCTGTATTTGTCAAGGCAACGGGCTCGCGTGGCTCGCGTTCTCAAAATTCTGGTGGCGGACGGTCGAAGAAAAGGCTCCACCATACCTGCCAGTGAGCTTCTCTCTGTACTGGTTCGGTTGGGGCCGGCGCAGGTTCTGGGGTGGGAAGTGGTTTCCTTTCAAGGGGAACAGGGACGACGATGATCTCTCCCGGTCTCACCCACTTTAACTCTTCGCGAGCCACCTGTTCTACGTATTCGTCCGTCTGCACGTATGCTCTGCGTGCCAGCAATGCTTCGTGTTGAGCCCTCTCAGCCGCTATCTCCTGTTCCAACCGGCTCTCTTCGCGTCGAACGCGGTAATTGGCCGTCGCCTTGCGCCCGAAATCCACTATCATGGAGATGGCCATGGTAGCGACGACAATAGTTATGATTTGGGTGAAAGGCACGGTCCGTTGGCGCTTTTTCTTGCTCATGGTGTCGGCCTTGAAATCAGCGAAGAAAGCAATCGGCTTACGGGAGAGGCTTTCACAAACGACCGCCAGTTGACCATAATGATACCGTATTTTTGCGGCAAAGTCAAATGGTCTGGCAGCGGGCAAAAGACAAGTCCCAGGCCAATGCGTGCTGACCTGGGGCGAAGGATGGTGCCGAAGGTGGGATTTGAACCCACATGGGCTAATGCCCACTGCGCCCTGAACGCAGCGCGTCTGCCTGTTCCGCCACTTCGGCATCGCGGAAGGTATTTTACCATCAAATGTTTGGTTTGTCAATTAAGCTTCGTCCAGCAGCCTGCGGACTTGCACAAACACCTCGTCTAGCATCTCCTCGGTCAGTCGCCCGGTCTGGGTGTTCTGGCGGCTGGGGTGGTAGGAGACGACCAGCGCCGGCAGCGGGGGTTCCAGGTGGTAGCAAGCTCCGTGCTGGAAGGTCAGGCGGGGGAGGGTTGCGCCCTGCTTCTGCAACAGCCGCCGGTAGCGGTCGAAAGCGATCCGGCCTAAAGCCAGTACGACACGGGTTGAGGACAACAAGGCCAGCTCTCGGACCAGGTAACCCTGGCAGTTGTCCATTTCGTCACGGGTCGGTTTATTCTTGGGCGGGGCACAGCGTGCTACGGCGGTCAGAAAGGCGTCCCGCAGTTGCAGGCCGTCGTCGCGCTGGTGGGAAGTGGGTTGGTTGGCCAATCCGGCGCGGTGGAGGGCGCGGGTGAGGGTGTCCCCCGAGCCGTTGCCGGTGAACATGCGCCCGGTGCGGTTGGCCCCATGGGCCGCCGGGGCCAGACCGATGATGACCAGCCTGGCCTGCCGGTCACCAAAGCCGGGCACCGGCCGGCCCCAATAGTCCCAGTCGCGGAAGGCACGGCGCTTTTCCTGGGCTACTTTCTCTCGCCACTGCACCAGCCTAGGGCAGGCGGTACAGGCCACGATCTCGGCCTTCAACTGTGTCCATTGGTCTGAATTGGCCATTGTTCTCCTCTCAATCGTACGCCTGTTTTAGCACCCGCAGGGCGTTGAGGGTAATCCACTTGCTGGGCTGGCCCACCTTTTCTATGCTCACCAGTCCCTGGCCGTGCCAGTTGCCGTCGTGCTCCAGAAGCCAGCGGCTCTGCTCGTCCTGCTTGGCCAGGATCAGCGGCAGCAGGGCCTGGAGGCGCTCGTCCCGGCCGTAGCCCAACCGGGTCAGCACTCCCAGCGCTTCCAGCAGGTCGCTCTGGTAGTAGAGGGGAAAGCCGAAGCGACGCCAGTTGGGGTCGGTGATGGTGTGGTCGTTTCCCTCATCGGCGAAGCGGAAGGAGAGGAACAGCTCGGCGCCCTCGCTGATGGCTTCCTTGACTGCCAAGGAGCGGGCGTCAGCCAGCAGCTCGGCGAAAGCGGACAGAACCTTGACTACGCCCCACAGGCAGGGGTTGGGCTTGGTTGGCAGGCAGATCCACTGGGTGTCCCGGCAGCGCTCTGCCAGTCGCTCAATGGCCTGCGCCACCCGCCGGTCGCCGTAGTAGCCGAACCGAAGCAAGGCTCGAATCAGGTTGCCGGGCAGGCAGGTGTTGGGCACAGGCGAGGGGATTTTCCAACCCAAAAAACTAAAAGGAGTAAAGTCGCCGTTGCTTCGAAGACTGCCGGCCAGCACCTGCTCGCAGCCCCGCTGCCCCCGCTCGTCCTCTCCATCCACGCCCAGCTCCGCCAGCAGGATGAGTTGCCAGACAGTGCCCTTGTACTGGGGGGAGTAGCCGGTCCCCTTCTTCTTCCAGTAGCCGTCGGGATGCTGGGCGGCCAAAATCTCGCGGACGATGGCCGAGTCCCTGATGGCTGCCTTGGCCGTTACGACCTCGGGATCATCTTCGGGCCTGTCCAGCAGGTGGCGCAGGGTGAAATAGCGTACCGAGGGGGTGTCGGGTTCCAGCAACCAGGGGAGAGGGTTGGCCTTGAGTTGAGCTTTCCAGTCGTTCATCTCTGCACACTCCCAAGAATCTTGACCGCGCTCTCAACCGAGCGCCGGTCCTGAGCGCTCAGCGCCGGGTCGGCAGCCCACCGCTCGTACAGCGGCAGCAGGCTCACAAACTCGGGCAGGAACTTTTGGGTCATGCTGCGCACCGCGTCGCACAGCACCCAGGTGGCGCTCGGGTTTTCGGGTGGGACGTGGCGGGCGAGGAAATCGCGTACCGGAGCGATCTCTCCCCGAGCGGCGATGCGAATGGCGAAACTGACGGCCCGTTTGACGTCCCGGTCCTCGTCGAACAGCAACTGCTCGGTCAGTTCCAGGCAGCGGATAGTGTAAGCGGGCTGCTTCACCGCCAAGCGGCCGACGACGGTCACGCCCGCCCGCCGCACCCACTTGTTACCGTCGGCCAGCCAGGACTCTGTCGCGCTCAGCCATTGCTCCGGTTTCTTGCGCACGATGGGCTCCAGCGCCCGCATGGCCAGTTGGTCGCAGTCCTCCCAGGTCAGGCAGGTCTGGGCCAGGCCGTAGATGACGGGCATGACGGCCTCTGGCGCGGCCAGCTCCATGGGCCCCAGGGCGTGCACGGCTACGATCCGCCCCTCCCGCCCGTGCTCGTCCCATAACTGGCGGGCCAGGGGAAGAAAATCATCCACCCGCTTGCGGGCCGTCCGCCCCATGGTTTTGCCGATTTCAGTGAGCACAGAAACGGCCACGCCCACCGCCTTCAACGCCTCCCGGTCGGCGGCGGTCAGGCCGCCCACCTCTTTGGCCGGCGCCTGCAGCCAGAGGCTTTCCAGGGCCATCGCTGTCGCCGTCGGGTCGCCGGGGTCATGGGCGGCAATAATCTCGGAAGTAGCCTGTTTGTAGTTCACGCTCATCATCAGGAAGTCCGTCCTCTCATGTATAAACGCTACATCTAGATTTGCTCATCTCGT
>SOHZ01000276.1 GCA_004377365.1 Anaerolineales bacterium
GCACCTCCTTTCTCTTTGCATGGGGCGCTTTCGCGCTCGGGCTAACTATATCTCGGCTCCATCAGGGGCGCAGAGAATTGGTGGGAGGGAGTTCCACCACGTGACCCAACGGGTCTCTCCCGCCTCGCACGCGAACTACCTCCACCTCAAATCTGCTTCGGTCGCCTCGGTGCACCGCGTGGAAGTACTCAATGGGACGGCCACCTCTGAGATAGCTCACGCTATCCAGCAGAACGAGCGGCGCTCCTTCTTCAACACCCAGCAGTTGGGCTTCGTACTGATTGGCTGCCACGGCCTCGATCGTCCGGAGGCCATGAGAGAGTTCAAAGCCGTGCTTTTTCTCCAGCAAAGCATAAAGGGACTGAGTGCTCAGATCCTCGTCAATGAGATCGGGACAGATGTCGTACGGGAGATAGGTCGTCACCAAGTTAATGGGCTCGCTGCCTACAGAGCGCAGACGCTCGATAACGATGACCTTATCACCGGGCTCGACCTGGAGATAGTTGGCTATCTTCTTATCGGCCGGCTGAACCTCTTGCCTCAACACCTTTGTTACCGGCGTGAACCCTTTTGCCACCATGTCCTCATAGAAGCCAGACAGGTCCTGCATCAGGCTCTCGCTAATCTTGGGCTGCGCAACAAAGGTGCCCTTACCTTGCTCACGGTATAGTAACCCCTGGTATTCCAACTCTCTTAGAGCCTGACGCACCACGCTACGACTGATATCGAAAGCCTGGCACAGTTCAGCTTCGGAGGGAATTCTTTGCCCCGGCTGCCAGTGCCCGCTCTCGATCTCCTGCCGCAACAGCTCCTTGAGTTGGAAGTAGAGAGGTAATGGACTATCCTTCTGGATGGCGTCAACACTGCCAAATTCTGGCCACTCGCTCATCATAGCACTTGGTTCTTGAAATGATATCATGTTGTGGTGTTGTCATGTTGTAATGATGACTGATAATATTTTACACCATATTTTCTGGTTTGTCAAGCGTGTTCGCAACAGAGGGTCAGTCTGTTTTCTCAATATCCTCCACCAAACCTGGAACGGTCACCGCAGAAGCTCTATGAACATTTGTTCGGCGGCGCGATGGCCATACTGGGCTATCGTTGAGATGCCATCGGCGGAGCAGGTGGAATGGAGGTGCTGATCGAGCAAAGCGATTCTTTCTGCTTTTCCCGAATTTGTGGTAAAATAGTAGCGCCGTTGCGCCACCCGTGCCGCAATAGTGGCGCTATTGCGATACAGGCGGTACAGGAGTGGTGCAACAGTAATAAGTGGACACTCTACTGACCGAATAAGGGCACGATGGCGAACTGTTCTACGTCCACCAACCCCTTATCAGTCAGTTTCAGAGTTGGGATGACGGGTAGAGCCAGGAAGGACATGGTCATCAGAGGATCGGGAAGGACACAGCCCAGTTCCCGCGCGGCGGCCGTCAGGGCCTCGAGGCGGTCGCGCACTTCTTCCAGCGGCTGATCGGACATCAGGCCAGCAATGGGCAGCGGCAAGCGGGCCTTGACTTGACCATCGGCCACTACCACCTGCCCGCCTCTCATCTCCGCCACGGCCTCGACCGCCGCTCGCATGTCGGCGTCGTCGGCCCCCACCACCACAATGTTGTGGGAGTCATGGGCCACGCTGGAGGCGATGGCCCCCTTGCGCAGGCCAAAGCCCTTGACAAAGCCCAGCCCCACGTTGCCTGTGTTCAGATGTCGTTCCACCACGGCCATCTTCAAGAGGTCGTGGGCCGGGTCGGCCACTGCCTGGCCATTTTTCACCAGTACCTGGGCGCTTAGCTTCTCGGTGATGACTTGCTCAGGGATGACGCCGATGATCTTGGCTGGCCCCTCGTCGGCAGCGATGGTGAAATCCAGGGCGGTCAGGTCCAGATGCATGGTGTTCTCCAGGGGGACACGGGGCAACTCGGCTGGCGAGGGCAGGAAACGGCCTTTTTCGGCCACCAACTGGCCAGCGGCAAAAACCTGGGCGATGCCGAACTGTTTCAGGTCGTCCACCACCAGAAGGTCAGCCCGGTAGCCAGGGGCGATGGCTCCCACGTTCCGCAGGCGGAAATACTCGGCCGTGTTGATACTGGCCATCTGGACGGCGATCACCGGGTCCAATCCCTGGGCCACGGCCTTGCGCACCAGATCGTCAATGTGTCCCTCGCTCAGTAGGTCCTCGGGGTGGCGATCATCGGTGACAAAGTGACAGAGGCGAGCGTTGGCCGGGGTGACCAGGGGCAGCAGGTCGCGCAGGTTGCGGGCTGTGGTGCCCTCCCTGATAAAGATATGCATCCCCAGGCGCAGCTTCTCCCGGGCTTCGTCCAGGGTGGTGCACTCGTGATCGGAACGCACACCGGCGGCCACATAAGCGTTCAGGTCCTTGCCCGATAGGCCCGGCGCATGGCCGTCCACAGGCCGCTGACCAGCCATGCCGATCTTTTCCAGCACCTCCGGCACGCGGAAAAGGACGCCGGGAAAGTTCATCATCTCTGCCAGGCCCAGCACACGGGGGTGATCCAACAGCGTGGCCAGGTCGGCAGCCGAGAGCTCCGCCCCAGCCGTTTCCATCTGAGTGGCGGGCACACAGGAAGGCAACATCACGTAGACCGTCAAGGGTAGGCCCTCGCTGGCTTCCAAGACATAGCGCACGCCGTCCAACCCCAACACGTTGGCGATCTCATGGGGGTCGGAGACCACCGCGGTCGTACCGTGGGGCACCACCGCGCGAGCGAACTCGGACGGCTGGACCATGGAGCTTTCCAGGTGGACGTGGCCGTCAATGAAACCGGGGCACAGGTAGCGGCCTTCCAGGTCAATGGTCTGCCGGGCCTCATACTGGCCAAAGCCGACGACACGCCCTCCGTAGATGGCCACGTCGGCGGGATGAATCTCAGCCGAGAGGACGTTGATCACCTGGGCGTTTTTCAGCCACAGATCGGCTGGCTCCTCACCCCGGGCCACGGCGATGAGGGTGTTCTCAGTCATCGGACGCCTCCTTTCGACAGTACAACGGACAGGGGGAATTTGACGGACTATTTGTACAATTCCGGTTTCAGCACCCCGATGAAGGGCAGATTGCGGTAGGCTTCAGCGTAGTCCAGGCCATAGCCGACGACGAACTTGTCGGGGATCTCAAAGCCGAGGTAGTCCAGCTCGACCTGGACCTCTCGCCGAGAGGGCTTGCTCAACAGGGCGCAGACCTTTATGTCAGCCGGGCGTCGGGTCTGAAGGTTGTCCAGGATATAAGCCAGGGTGCGTCCCGAGTCCACGATATCCTCAACGATTAGCACGTTGCGGCCCATGATGTTGCTTTTGAGGTCCATCACCAGGCGCACCACGCCGCTGGACTCGGTGCTGGCCCCGTAGCTGGAGATCGCCATGAAATCCATCTCCAGGGGGATGTCTATGGCTCGAATCAGGTCCGAGAGGAAAACGACGGCCCCTCGCAACAGGCAGATGAGCAAGGGGTTCTGCCCCCGGTAGTCCTCTGAGATCTGCCGGCCCAGTTCGGCTATCTTGGCCTGGAGCTCTTCAGCACCGATCAATATATCGGCGATGTCCTTTTCAATGCTCACGTTCGTACCTCCCCCCTCTGGTTTCGTGCACAGTATATGCCAAAGGGAGGGTGTTGTCAAATCTGTCAGTACGAACATAAGCCTTGATCGCCACTGTAAAACTGCCTAGCTGAACTACCGGAACGCCGGGGGGCTTTGAGTGTTAGAAAATAGGAAAGGGGAAACTCATGGGAAATGCGAAGAGTCGAGTGATGCTTACAAAGTTGGCTGTGGGTCCTTATGACACCAACTGCTACCTCTTGACCTGTCCCATCAGCGGGGAGAGCATCATTGTTGACCCGGCTGCCGAAGCGGGGCGGATTCTCCAAGAGGTAGAGGGCACCACTGTGAAACACATCCTCCTCACCCACGCCCACCTGGACCACGTGGGGGCCCTGGCCGAGGTACGGGAGACCACGGGGGCACCCCTGGGCATCCATCCGGCCGATGCCCGGCATTTCGGAGTGGAGGCCGATTTCAACCTGGCAGACGGCGACGTCCTGGAGTGGGGAGACTGCCAGTTGCGGGTGGTGCACACCCCCGGCCATACGCCGGGCAGCGTCTGTCTGATTCTGGATGGGCGGGTGTTGGTGGGTGACACCATCTTCCCTGGCGGGCCGGGCCACAGCGCCAGCCCAGAAGCCTTCGAGCAGATCCTGGCCGCGTTGCAAAAGGGGGTCTTTACCTGGCCCGATGAGACCGAGCTTTATCCCGGCCACGGGGCAGCGACCACCGTAGGCCAGGAGCGGCCAGCTTTTGAGGCTTTTCTCCGAAAACCCCGTCCAGATGAGCTCTGCGGGGATGTGACGTGGGAATAGAAATAGCTTGCCCGAGTCCGGACAAGATGTAAGTTTTCAATATTATATCAGGAGGGTAAATTGACTATGTTATCTTATCTTGCGGCGATAGTTATCGGCTACCTGCTGGGTTCCTTCCCGTCGGGATATTTGGTGGGGCGGCTGCGAGGCGTTGATGTGCGTCAATGGGGCAGCGGCCGCATTGGCGGGGCCAACGTTCTACGCTCAGTAGGACCTTGGGCGGCTCTCTTGGCAGTCATGGGCGATGTAGCCAAAGGTGTTGTGGCCGTCTTTGTAGCCAGGGCACTGGTCGGTTCGCCCTCGGCCGAGGCCCTGGCAGGGCTGGCCGCCATCCTAGGACACGATTTCTCCATATTTCTCAGTTTCAGCGGTGGCCGGGGCGTGGCCACCACTATGGGGGCTTTGGGAGCCCTCTACCTGCCTGCTCCGATCATCCTCGCAGTGATCGGCCTTTCGGTCATAGCTGTTTCACGCTACTCCTCATTGGGCTCTCTCACCATAGCTACCTTGATGCCTTTCGTCATGCTCTATCTGGTCCTCTTTGCCGATAAGCCCGCCTGGTATCTGGTCTACGGCCTGGCAGCCGGCATCCTGATCGTGGTGCTGCACAAGGGCAATATCCAACGCCTCCTGGCTGGCACCGAACGCAAGGTAGGGAAGAGCGGAAAGAGGAGGGAAAGCGTTCCATGATTACCGTAGGCATATTGACCGTCAGCGATCGCGGCGCGCGGGGAGAATACGAGGACAAAAGTGGCCCTGTCATCCAGGAAATGGTCGCCGAGCGTCTGGAAGCCAGGCTGGCCAAATACGAGATCGTCCCGGACGAAATCGAGCTCATCAGAAATACACTGATCAATTGGGCCGATGAAATGGGACTGGACCTGATCTTGACCACGGGGGGCACTGGCTTCGCGCCTCGTGACGTGACGCCGGAGGCCACCAAAGCTGTCATCGAGCGGGAGGCGCCAGGCCTGGCCGAGGCCATGCGGGCCGAGAGCCTGAAGGTGACGCCTCATGCCATGCTCTCGCGGGCCGTGGCTGGCATTCGTGGCCGCACCCTGATCGTCAACCTGCCCGGCAGCCCCAGGGCCGTGCAGGAGAATCTGGAGACCATCCTGCCAGCCCTGCCCCACGGAATCGAATTGCTCCAGGAACTGGCAGGCGCGAGTCAACGCCACGAGCATAACTGCCGTGAGGGACTAGGAGGATAGCATGGTTGCCTTGGATGCTCTGATGGCTTTCTTGAATAATTTTATGGGGGAGGCAGGTGATAAAGATCCTTACATGCCCAACGGTCTTCAGGTGAGGGGCAGGGAGGAAGTGAAGGTAATCGCCACCGGGGTCAGCACCAGCCTGCGCCTGTTCCAGGATGCCGTTGCCCACGACGCAGAGGCCCTCCTCGTCCATCACGGCCTGAACCTGCCACCGGGGGCTCTCTTCGACACGATCTTCACTCAGCGGGTGCGCTTCCTCTTCAAGCACGAGCTTTCACTCATCGGCTACCACTACCTCCTCGACAGTCACCCCGAGGTCGGTCACAATGTCCAGATCATCCGGAGATTGGGCGCCGAGCCGACGGAGCTCTATGGCAAAGACGGATGGGGGTGGTACGGCGAGTTTGCGAGGCCGATGGCCTTGGACCATTTGGTGGCCGAGTGCCAGCGTCTGTTCGGCCAAGCCCGCGCCAGTTACCTGTTCGGGCCATCCCAGATCCAGCGGATAGTAGCCCTGAGCGGTAAGGGAGCGCCCAACGTTGGCGACATGGAGGGCCTGATCCAGGAAAAGGTAGATCTTTACATTACTGGCGAGCCCCACGAATGGAATCGTGAGTCGTTCCGCGAGGCAGGCATCAGCTTTATCGCTGGCGGGCACTACAACACCGAGAAGCTGGGCGTGCTAGCCCTGGGCGATGTCATCAGACGCCAGTTTGACGTCGAGGTCGAGTTCATAGACTTGCCCAACGAGATATGAGACCATCCATCCCTCCGCGGGCGAAGATTGAAATGGCATGACACCCACTGCGGGCAAAAGACATCTATCCGTCCTCGATCACATCTGTCTCAACGTTTTCTGGTTCGCCTTCAGCGCGCTGTGGGGCAGCCTGTTGGTCGTCACCATTCCCAGCCAGGTGTTGAGTATGGTGGGCGATGCCCGCAAGGGGACGGGCATGGCCTGGATCATCGGTCTGGGAGCCTTTATCGCTCTGGTCTTTCCACCTTTTGTGGGGGCCATCAGTGATCGAGCTCGTTTCCGCATGGGGCGGCGACGCCCCTTCATCCTCATGGGCACGGTCATCAATTGCCTGGCCCTGCTGGGGATGGCCTATTTCGACTCTTTCTCCCTCTATGTCCTGGCTTTCCTCTTCGTCGAGTTCGGCAACAACCTGGCCACGGCTGCCTATTCGGCCCTCATCCCCGACGTCGTTCCCCACGACCAGCGGGGCCTGGCCTCGGGCTACATGAACCTGATGATCATGCTGGGCACTGTTGCTGGGGTGGCGGCAGCCGGGGCCTTGACCACCAGAGCGGTGGTCCCTCTCTATTGGCTGCTCATCGCCATCCTCTTAGTGGCCATGCTGATCACCGTTTTTGCAGTCGAAGAGGAACCCATCACTGAGGTCAAGCCCCTGGCCCTGAGCACCTTGCTGCGGAGCCTCTGGCTCAACCCGCGGGACCACCCTGATTTTGCCTGGCTCTTCTCGAGTCGCCTGCTAGTGATGATGGGCCGTTACATTGTGCAGGAGTTCCTCCAGTACTATCTCAAGGACGTCATCGGCCCACCCTTCCAGGTTTTCGGAGCGGCGGTGGCTTCAGATGCCGAAGGCGCAGTGTCGCTGGTGGTGCTGATGATCATGGTGGGGGCCACGGTCAGCTCCATCGTTGCCGGGGCTCTCTCTGACAGATGGGGGCGTAAGCGGTTGATTTACCTGTCTGGCGGGCTGATGGTTGTGCCAGGCGCTCTTTTGATCGTGAGCAATAACTTTACTCTGGCCACATTGCTTGGCATCGCCTTCGGCCTGGGTTTCGGCGCTTTCGCCAGTGCGGACTGGGCTCTGGCTACCGATGTATTGCCTTCGGCCGATGACTATGCCAAGGACATGGGCATCTGGCACATCGCCACCGTGCTGCCCCAGGTAGTGGCTTTGCCCGTGGCCGGCCCCATCCTGGACGTTTTCAATCGCCTGGGACCTGTATGGGGGTATTCCAGCCTGGGTTACACGGTCATATTCTCAATGTCCATGGCCTACGTCGTGGTGGGCACAGCCTTGGTGAGCCGCATCAAGGGAGCAAAGTAACGCTATTTTACGTGTACCTTTTGACCTCGAAACGGTACAACTGCACCGGCTCGTCAGGGCGGATACCTGCCTTGCGCATGGCAATTTCTACTTGATATTCGACTGTGTCAACCCCTTCCAGATCCGGCAGCAGCAGCCCCCGCCGCCAGCCACTCTCCACGATGACGCCGTAGCGATTGGGGTCCAGTTGATCCATGCTGTCAATGGGTTCAGGTTCAGTGAGTACATCCACCTTGATATCCAGGCCCTCCAGTTCTTCCGGTTGCACTGGATCGAAGCGGGGGTCACGGGTGGCGGCGCTGATGGCGTTCCGAACAACTTCCTGAATCACCGTAGGCTGCTGGGGCTCGATGGTGCCGATGCAGCCCCGCAGATTACCCTGAGTGTCGTGGAGAGAGACGAAAGTACCCGCCCGCCCTTGCATCTCTGGCACAAGCTCCTCTGGCGGCTTGATGGTATGCTTCTCCCGAACGTAGCTCTCTATGGCCTTTCTGGCCAGTTCCACTAGTGGGTGGGCCATCCTAGTCCTCCTCGCGTCTTAACGCTCCTTGCTACTGCTATTTTCATCGCCAGACTTATTTTACCACATAAACATAAAAGTGGGAAGTTGCAAGGACGTCGAATCTCTGTTATAATGCGATTGGCACCTTTTTCCTATTTACAAGAGCACGTTTAGGATGGTACAATAATAAGAGTGGATGTAGAGATAGTGATATGAGTCTGGTCACCAGTTCTGGAGAGGAATTTCAGTAGACATGGAAGCGGCGAGAGTAATGCCCCGGCGCGAGCAGAAGAAACAAAAGGGTGCTCATGCCCCTCGCAGCCTGGCTCAGGTTTTGCGCGAAGCCGATCAGTTGGTGGTGCAGGGAGATCTGGATGCCTATTTGCCCATCCCCACAGGCTTCGACCAGATTGACCGCATGATCGGCGGTGGCCTGCGCCGGAGTGAGCTGGTTTTGCTGGGTGGAGTTCAGGGAATCGGCAAGACCATCTGTGCCCTCCAAATGGCACGCAACCTGGCTCTCAATGAAGATTTCTACTCCTTCTACATTTCATACGAGCACAATGAAACTCATCTTCTGAATCGCCTGCTGTGTATGGAGAGCATTGACCCTGCCAGCGACAGCTATCAAGGTGGTGTGAGGCTGAAGGACTTGCACAACATCGTCGTTGCCAGACGAGCCAGGGAGTGGGTCAGGCACGACGAGACCTTGGGGTTAAATCAGATTCTGGAAGAGAACCCCAAAACGGCTAAGGCTCTAAAGACTCTTGAGCAGTACGCTGATCGCTTGATACTGGTCAAGGGCAGTCCGGCCGTCACGACCTTGAATACCATCAGGGAGTTGGCCAAGCAGATCACCGACGCCTGCGCCGGCAAAGTCGCCCTCTTTATTGACTATCTGCAAAAGGTGGCCATTTACCCAGAAAAGGCAGTTGACGAAAACGACAAAGTGACGATCATCGTGGAGGGCTTGAAGGACATTGCCATGTCGCTGAACGTTCCCGTGTTGGCCATCGTCGCGGCCGACCGGGAGGGCCTCAAATCCAAACGACTACACTTGTACCACCTGCGGGGTAGCTCAGCGCTGGATTACGAGTGCGACATTGCCATCATCATGAACAACAAATACCACATCCTGTCCAAGGACCACATCGCCTTTAACCCTTACAAGGCGGAGAGGTACCGCGATTGGGTGGTTTTCACCCTTGAAAAGAACCGGGCCGGACGGGCTATGATAGACGTAGAGTTCCAACTCAAAGCTCAGTTCTTCTGCTTCAATCCCCAGGGCAGCATGGTAGAGCAAAAGCTCATTGACGAGAAGATCATTGTAGAATAAATGGGCTGTAAGCTCTAGAGGCTCTCGATGTCGAGAGCCTCTTTTTTATCCTACAGCCCCAGCAGTGCGCGGGCGATGACCAACCGCTGGATCTCGCTGGTCCCCTCGCCGATGGTGCACAGCCGCTGGTCGCGGTAAAAGCGCTCCACGTCGTACTCTCGCGTGTAGCCGTAGCCACCGTGGATCTGAATGGCCTTGAAGCAGACCCGCTCGGCCATCTCGGAGGCGTACAGTTTGGCCATGGCCGCCTCCTTGGTAAAGTGCGCCCCCTGATCCTTGAGCCAGGCAGCCCGGTAGACCAGCAGGCGGGCGGCGTCAATCTCGGTGGCCATGTCGGCCAGCATCCACTGGATGGCCTGAAAATTGCATATGGGGCGGCCGAACTGCTCTCGCTCTTTGGAATACTGGAGAGCCGCCTCGAAAGCCGCCTGCGCCAACCCTAGAGCCATGGCCCCGATGCCGATGCGTCCCGCGTCCAGGGTGATCACGAACTGTTTAAAGCCATCGCCCTCATGGCCCAACAGGTTCTCCTTGGGAATACGACAGTCCTCGAAAAACAGCTCTGAGGTGATGGACCCACACAGCCCCATCTTGTCCTCATCACGGCCCGGCCGGAAGCCAGGGGTGCCCTTCTCCACGATAAAGTTGGAAATGCCATGAGTACCTCTGGTGGGATCGGTCTTGGCGGTAAAGACCACGATGTCGGCCAGGGAACCATTGGTGATGAAATTCTTCTGGCCGTTAATGACCCACTCGTCGCCGTCCAGCACAGCCGTGGTCTTGGTTGCGCCCGCATCACTGCCCGCTCCCGGCTCGGTCAGCCCAAAGGAGCCGACTTTCTCGCCCTTGGCCAGCGGCACCAAGAATTTCTGCTTCTGCTCCTCGTTGCCGAAGCGGTAAATAGGCGAGGCGGCCAGAGAGGTCTGGGCGACGAAGGTGATGCCCGTGGTGCCGCAAGCCCGTGATATCTCTTCCAGAGCAATGGCATAGCTGATGCTGTCGCCCCCCATCCCCCCGTACTCCTCGGGAAACGGCAAGCCGAAGAAGCCCAGCTTGGCCATCTTGCGAAAAGTTTCCATGGGGAACCTGTTTTCTTTGTCCACCTCCTTCGCGATGGGTTTGACCTCGTTTTCGGCAAAGTCGCGCACCATCTTGCGAATTAATTTCTGCTCCTCGTTGAGCTCGAAATGCATGGCTGTTTCGCCTCCTGTTATGATATTGTATGGCGGATGAAACGGCTACGGCGTGTTATAGCAGATGCCTGGATAATCATGAATCAAAGGCAGACCCCCCATGCCCAGTTCTGTAATGGCGGTGGGGCGATCACCCCACAGACCATAACTTAGCACGCCCTCCTAATCCTATGCAAACACACACTTACTCGGCGGCTCTCGCTATAGACTGGGAGATCTGCCCTTTGCACGCCTTCAGGCTAACTGGCTATAGCAACATACGGTCTGACTTCTTGCTTCAATCGCTCTGCCAATGCCTCCTCGGTGACATCAAGGTCATAATCCATCTGCAATCCCAACCAAAACTGCGGAGACATATCAAAATAGCGTGCCAATCGAAGTGCTGTGTCAGCAGTGATACTCCGCTTGCCCAACACAATCTCATTGATACGCCGTGGAGATACCCCTATGCTCAGGGCCAACCGATTCTGGCTCAACCCCATTGGCTTCAGGAATTCCTCCAGCAGCACCTCTCCAGGATGAACAGGCTTTAGCTTTTCCTTGGTCATCACTCTATTCTCCTAATGATAGTCCGTGATTTCCACGTTGTAAGCATCCCCTTCGCGCCACTCAAAGCAAATGCGCCATTGATCATTGATGCGAATACTGTATTGTCCTGCTCGGTCTCCCCGTAGCTTTTTCAAGCGGTTCGCGGGTGGAACGCGCAGGTCCTGTAGGGTCACAGCGCGGTTCAGCATACGCAGCTTGCGCAGAGCAACTTGCTGGATATCGCGCGGCAACTTTCGGGAGACTTGGCGCGAGAAAATCTTCTCGGTTTCTTTGCACTCGAAGCTTCTGATCACACCGATGATTATATAACGCAATGCGTTAAACGTCAAGTGTTATACTGGTAGAACAAGCAAACAAAGTCGGCCGCACATGGTGCGCTAACAACTTACTAGACAGACGCTTCCCTGCGCCCTGCCTACTCAAACAAATCGCGCTTGCGGAAGGGTGCAGCTAGAAAACGGCCTATGACCTTGCCTCTGGTCAGCCAGGTGATACGGACGCCGGTTTTGTCGTTGGCGAGCACTTTCTGGGCCAACCAGGGCGTGACCGTTTCGACGCGGTCGGCCAAGATGTTGAAAATGCGTTTGTCGCGCTCCCGATCTTCTGGGCGTTCTTCATATTGCTTGGTTACCAGGTCGGTCATGACCATACCCGGCCTGAGCGCGCCCACCAACACAGGCGTTCCCTGCGTCTCCTGCACCCAAGATTGGGTGAGATACCGCAGGCCGGCTTTCGTGCAGCCGTAGAGCGCCAAACCTTTCACCATGCGGTCGTCACTGCCCAGGCCTTCCATATTGTAGAAGCTCCCAAAGCCCTGGTCCAGCATACCGCGTAGGGCAACTTTTGCACCGTACATCGCACCCACCAGGTTGGTATCTACCACAGCCTTGATCTGCTCTGACGAGAGTTCCCAAAAATCCATCTGGAGGTGACCGCTCCCGGCGTTATTGATCCAAATGTCAACCTTGCCAAAGTGGGTTTTAGCCGCATCCCACAGGGCCTGGACCTGCTCGAGATCAGTCACATCGCAGGGCTGACCCAACACGCGATCGGCTTCGTGCTTGGCGGTCAGCTCTGCGACGGCTTTTTCGACATTTGCCAGAGTGCGCCCACTGATGGTAACGGCACAACCCAGGGCCAGGAACGAATCGGCGAGACCGTAGCCAATGCCACGGGTGCTGCCAGTGATCACAACAGTTTTCATAGGTCTCCCTTTGATGTAGTTGTTCCCTCCATGTTGTCATTCTGAGCCGGAGCCCTTCACTTCGTTCAGGATGAACTCCGCGGAGGCGAAGCCTGTCCTGAGCACAATCGAAGGGAATCTCGTTGTTACTTAACGAAGGAGAGCTTGTTCACCAGGAACGAGACTCTTCGCTCCCCTTCGGCTTCGCTCAGGGCAAGCTCTTCGGTCGCTCAGAGTGACATTTATCAGAATCCTATAACAGAGTACTACATTCCTTTCAGATACGCGACGCTTTGGGTGAACAGCGGCTCATTCGGATCGAGTGCAGCCGCGCGCTCGATGTCGGCCTGCGCCTCAGTGCTGCCGGGGTTGACCAGGTGAGTGGCCCAGCCACGCAGGAACCAGGCTGCTGCCAGATCTGGCTGGGCCTGGAGCGCTTGGCTTGCGCTGACCTGGATGTGTTGAACCAGTGCGTCCTCCCAGCTTTCGGCAACGGTGCCCACCACCAATGGGCTCGGCTGGCTTAATAGCTCTTCCACACTGTAGCCACGCATGATATCCAGTGCAGTGGCGTAATCGCCATAAAAGACGTTTTCAAGCAATGGGTAGCCATAGCCCTCATACTCATGGGGGCGCCTGCCCTCAGCAGTGAGGCGAATCAGGGTGGCGTTCCAGGCCACTGCCTCGTCTTGAGCGTCCAACGCCTGTGCCTGTTCGATGGTAGCCAGGGCGTCCTTCCACAGCCCGGCTTGTGCCAGTTCCACGGCGCGGTTGTTTAGGTCGCGCAGGTCGGCAGGGGCCGATTCGGGCAAGGGCGTGAGTGGCACCTCAACCATTTGCGAACCATCCCAGCGCAGGACGGCAAAGTTTGTCAGACGCACGCCGCACGCATAGCAGAAGACATAAGGATCCGTGGCATCCAGCACCACTTCCAGTAAGCCGTCGCCGTTCAGTTCCTCCAAACGATTGCCACCAGGGCTGGGATTAAAGTTCGCCACCTCGACTTTCAACGTCTGACCATCAAAACTCAGCAGGTGATAGGCACCGCCGTGGGCGCCAACGCCACCCTCGATTTGTAGCCAGAGGCGGCTCGGCTCGACGTTCATCTGACTGACCGCCCCTTCAAAGATATAGTCAGGGCCAAACGCCTCGGGATCGGAGCTCTCACCCAATTCCAGGAGCGTCAGCTCCTGCCAGCCTGCGTCGTTGCGGGTGTAGATGGCGATAAAGTGATTTTGCAGCGGGTCGCCGAAACCGCACATGCCGATGGAAAAGACAGCCCAAAGAGGCTGGCTCCCACTACTGACCGTGAGTGGCAACACGCCAACTTCCGCGATGCCGCCAAGTGAAAACCCAGACGTGTCGGGGGTGGGTGTGGGGGGCAAGGTGGCCTCGATCATGCTCTTCAGTTCTGCAATCTCTGGCGATATTTCTTGGGCGCAGTTGAGAACAATGGTGTACAACTGCTGCTCGGGGGTCAGTTGGCAAGCCGAGATCGGCTGATCCTGCGGGCAATTGGCATCCTGCGACGGTTCCCAACCGGCATTCAACAGGCATAACCCGCTGCCTTTGCGGAAACCGGTAGCGGTGCCGGTGGGGCCATCGGCCGCGTACATGGAATCTTCCTGCCACCCTCTGGTCTCGAGCATCCCCCTCAAGCCGTCGGCAACGACTGCAAAGTTCTCGAAATCCAGGCCAGTACCCGTGGCCGTGGCCTGACAGCCAGTGCCAGCTTTCCCGGTGATATAGTCCTGGAAAGGTGCTTCCGCCGTTGCCACGTCCACGCCCAGCGTATACGCCATGGCGCCCGCCAGATAATCGCACACGTCAGGGCTCAATGGCTGCCAGGCGCCTTGTGGTTCTGCCGTCGCCTCTGGCGCAGCAGTAGCTGTTGGTGCCGGCGTTGGCGTCTCGGTCGGCGCGGCGGCTGGTTCCGTAGGGACGAGGGGCGGTTGTGGTGTGGGAGGCGCTTCCGTCGGTGTTACACTGCACGCGCTGATAAAGGCCAACAGGAGCAGCATGCCAATCCAATAACGGTGGCTTACGAAAATCTCTTTGATGTCCATACTGTTTTTCCTTTCTGCGCTGTCACTCGCTTTTTCCGTATCTCCTGCCTTCGAAGAACTCTACCAGAGCGTACCAGATCAACAGAAATGCAGCCCCCTCATCCAGGTTGCCGACTATGGGCAGGTTATCTGGTATGAATTCAATGACTCCAGCACCTGGATTCAAAATGTAAACGAGCCCAAGTGCTGCGAGAATGTAGACGACCCAAACAGGTACGCCTCGAAGCGAGAGAGGAGTAGTCAGCACTCCCAGTCCATCTGTAGCACCTTCCTCTTGCTTTTCCTGGTTGTTGAGTTGTTGATTCTCCACGGTTGTTTCCTCCTCAAGTTGTTAGGCGACCTGATGCTTCTCTACTTCAATCTGCGACTCCCACACACTGGCAACCTTCTCACTCCCCGCTGAGCAGCCGAAGTAAACCGTACTTTCGATAATCGTTGATGTCGCCGAAATATTGGTTCTTCATCCCGCTGCAACAAGTGCTAGGCTAGCGAAAAGACTTTTTCCGCAGCCTGCGGCAACTCAATTGGAACGAAACAGTCTGCCGGATACAGGTAATCTTCATCTGATTCATCAATAACTCGGATAAGCCGATGTTCAGCAGCGTGGGCGTCGGGTATCACCTGATAGATTTTCCGCAACTCCAATGATGCCGGATAATCTTCATTCTCGATGCAAACAACCAATTGCGTTTCCAAGTTATGTTGCTTCATTATTCATTGATGTTCATACGACTACTGGCAACTGCTCATCTCGGCGCGCCAGTGTAGCGCAAATACTCTGGCGAAAGACTGTGGTTTATTTCTGCCACACCGCACCAGAGCAAAGCGAATTGGGCTATGGCAGGATAGCAAGGCTCGGTCAAATGCTTGCCTTCACTCTCATGATTGATGCAATTTTTCGACCCAACCCTGACGTTGGAGCTCGTAAGCAATAAATGGCGCTACTCTTTCCAAGTGAGTAAATGTGATCTCGCCAGTGCGAAACCACCTAACACAGTTTTGCCGCAGTTCGACACAACCTTCGTCGTTATTGAGCTTTAGAACGTCTATGGTATTTTGTACTGCCGCTTTCTGCTCTGGCGTAAGATTGAGGTTGGGCTTCACCAAGAAGGAGTCAAAGTCTAGAACAAACCAGTCTGGCTCCAATTGGAAAGGATCCAGAATGGTATATGTCCCTTTTCGAGCGTTAAACTTGGATGAAGCGTAGCGGAAGTTGCTCCATTCATAAGCGAGATCAGGTTGCAAAACCCTGGGCACAAAGTGATCAATTGAGTGACCACCAGTAACAGGTGAAATCCAATGAGCAGAGTAAGCGCATATGTCATTGTATGATTTGCGCATATCGGGAAGTACTCTTCGCCAATACTCCTTGCCCTCCCATTGTTTGGTAGTTGGGTGAGGTATCTTATTTAGAAATGCGGCTCCTGGTTCTCTAATACGTTCCGAAAAATCTTGTGGTTCAGGTTGCGGTTGGACAGGAATCATAACTCGACCCCGTGCTTCTCGGCAAAGAATGTCCAGCGAGGCCAAAACCTGTCATCGGCGGCAAGATATTTCACAAGACGCTCTGAAACCTCTTGCACTTCTTCCACTGTCACTTTGTCTTCATCTTTCAACTGAAGTCTCTTGGCATCTTCTATTGCCTGCTCTGCCTCCAGCGAGCGCGCATGACGCATCTCGAAAATGTCAGATCGCAGCCAAGCATCTACTGGGCCATAGGGGATAAAATCTGGTTCCTCGAGTATTACTTCTCCATCAAACAATCCACTTCTAACCAAATCCAGGTGGAAAATCTTGTCCCTTTTCGCATCAAATCTTGGCTCCATGGAGGCTGTTACTAAAGGAGAGTGTGTTGTGACCAAAAACTGAACTTTGAGATCAGATTCCAAGTCTTCCTTAACATCTAGCAGGGCAGGTAGTATCCTGCGTTGCCACTGAGGATGGAGATGAGCTTCCATTTCATCCACGAGAACAACCATTCTTCTTTGCGGCTTTTTGCGAATCAATTGAGATTGCTCCTTGTGCTCCTTCCATGCCCAAACGATAAGGTAAGCCATAGCAACGATGCGACGTACTCCTGCTGAAGCGTATACGAGTGGTACTTGTCCATACGAGTGTCTAATAGTTGGAATCAATCGGCTATCACCGGGGATTCTCACAGGATCACCGGGTTCTAAGGCCCCCAGATCGCCCCGATCCAGGTCTGGAGGGGACAAACGCCTAAGCACTTTCCTCAACGTTTCAAAAGGGTACGCTTCAGAGCTCCTCTGCCAGTTGACCCAATCAGCAATCAGACCATTACTGAGGAACTTTGTTTCTCCACCAACTTCAATGCGAAAACCATTCCAAATGTCTTCCCTTGTAAAAAATAGGGGGCCAGGACTTGCTATTCCCATCCCAGGTTTGAATTTCCAGTAATCTTTGGCGGGATCCCATACTGCAAACGCACCATCTATGCGCGCATAGATCAGGAGGCCAGGAATTGGCGGGCCTCCTTCTGGTAACGACCAATCTTGTGATTCCCAATTGTAAGAGGATGTAACCTCCTCAGGTATGCCCAACTCGCCCGAAATCTGGAAGGTTATCTTTGGCTCCTCTACCTTCGGATCATAGGGATATGCTGGAGAACCAGTCCAAGTTCCACTTAAGGCCCACCAGGCACATTCAAGGAGAAACGTTTTCCCGAGTCCGTTATCGCCTGTTATTAGGTTGACTCTTTCCGCTGGCTCAAAATGGAGCTCCTTGACCGGCCCTACTCCTTCGAGTTTGAGAAGTGATAAAGCTCCTCCCTCCTCTCGTGGCACGTCAGGCGGTAATCCCGTGATCTTTCGTAATTCTTCCCACGAGACTTTTGTATTCTGAAACAGCAAGCCTGGATCGAGGCTATCCGGCACCGAGACATCGAAGAGTTCCCGTTTCTCGTTTTCCGTGATGTTAAATTCACTAAAGAGCTTGTCAGTAATATCCTCGGCGGTTGTTTGAGGGGGCCAGTCGTGTTCACGATACAGCCAAATAGCCAAGTGAAAAGCCGGAATTCGCTTCGTTTTCCCCTTTTGCAGTTTGCTTCTGAGGGTTTCTACATAGTCTGGCTGCCACCCCCACAGATTTGTATTTTTCTGATGGATGAAGGCTTTGCTTAAATCTCCCCGAGTTCTTGTACTCTGTGAAGCGGAACTAGCATACTTGGAATCTACCCACCTCTGACGCTTTCGTCCTACCCTAGATACTCGATAGTACCACACTGAGTCTTTGGCAGGTTTGTAGTACTGATCAAGAAACCCTTTCTCTGCTCTGTTGATACCGTATTCGGTTTCACGACCAACTGGCAACTTGCCTCTCTTGCAGACCAAGAATGTGATCATATAGAAAGGGTGAATCGGCTTCAAATGTTCAAGAGACTCCTCTATTTGATATGTGCTGAGAAACATTAGATTTCTCCTATAGTTCTCTTAACTGTTTAACCATGTATTCGCAGAATTGCGGGTTAAGGTCAACACCTGTCGCGGGTCTTCCTGATTGCACCGCAGCCCTTAAGGTTGTTCCGCCTCCAGCAAATGGGTCTAGAACTGATCCACCAGGTGGGCATCCTAAATCAAGACATCTCTGGACTAGCTCGTCAGGGAACGGGGCTGTATTTAACCCATTAGTAGGCTTGGGACGCGCGACAATAGTCCACATATCTTCTTGTCCTGTGCGCTCAAGAGCCCCGCGATTGAAGTAATACTTACGATTTTTGACAAACATGAACACATATTCGTATCTGCGTCGTGGCCTATCTTTGACTGATTCGGGTAGTGACTGTTTGCCATACCAAATGATGGGACTACGCAGTATCCATCCACGCCCAATCATCTCAATGGCTACTCTCCAAGGAATACCTATCACTGTTTTTGGCTTTAGTCTGATTCCTAACCCGCCACTCTTATCAACAGCCCTTAGTCCAAAGCGGCGTTTTCTGCTCTTTTTGTCGATACCGTGGGATTTCCCCTTGCCTGAGTAATAAGTATCCCCAAGATTTAAGAACAAGACACCGTCTCGCTTCAACACTCGAGAAATCTCATCCATCACTGAAGCGATGGATTCTACATACTCAGAGACAGTTTCTTCCTGTCCAATCTGTCCGTCAGTCCCATAGTCACGTAACCAGAAATAGGGAGGTGAAGTAATTACGCAGTCGTAAGCTTCATCTGGCAATTGCTTCAATACTTCACGAGCATCACCGTCGAAGACGGTCCACTTAACACCAGCTCCAGTAATACCGCTTGTCTTTCTAGGGAAACTCGCCACCTCTTCGTTTTTGGATTTGTTCGTGTTTTGTGGTTTATTCATAGTATCCAAATACAATGCTTACGCAGGTGTCTCAAGATTGAGATAGGAGGCCAATCGCATTGGCCGTCATGACATTTGCAGACCCGTCAACCACCAACGTGGCTGGGCTTCTACCCAGAACTGTGTAAGTACTAAAAGAGTGTGTCATTCGCTCAAAAGCGTCCACTAGAAACACTGTTCCACATCGGCGTGTTTCGGTTCAGCTAATCCGAAATATCCCCGCGAAATGTGAACCGTATTCTCCGGCGGGCGAGACTCTGCTCAAGCCTCCTCGCGCAGTAGGGCCGTCAATTTGGCCGAGTGGATGTGGCAGATGGCCACGGCGCTTTACTGATAGATAGCCCTTGTCTGCCAACAAGTGGCGCGTTGGCAAAGTGCCCGTCATGTGCTAATAATTTGGACTATCTTGGCTATGATTTCCTGTACTTTGGTGGCGCTCAAAGTGCCGACCCGGTAAAGAATGATGTTGGAATCTGCCGTGAACAGGCGGTTCGGACGCACATTACTGTCCTGGCAGAGTTCCCCAGTTGTAAAGTCGCTATCCGTGATAGGAATAGCATAGCTATCTGCGACAGCGCGGCTGGTGATCTGGCAGAGGATCACATCATCGCCCGTCAAGGTCGCCACGACCAATGCTGGTCGTCGCTTTGCTGCGCTCAGGTCCGAGAAAGGAAATGGGACAACGACAACATCCCCTTTCACAAATGTGCCCATGCTGCCTCTTCCTCAGGTCTCTCCCAATCTCGACGCAGCACTGCTTCTGAGGCCAGCATCGTCTGAAATGATTCTGATGTCAATTGTCGTTCGGCCAGGTAGGAAACGAAATCGAAAACGACCTCTAACTTATCGGCAGGCAATTGCCGAAGCCGCTCCTCAATTTGGGCGATAGTGATTGTCTGCATCTTCCTCCACCTCGCTTTACGAACCTTGTCTCTCAGGTATTTCGTCGAGCAAGCAAAGTATGAAATCTGTTCTCCGGCGAGCGGGACTCTGCTCAAGCCTCCTCGCCCGCCCCTATTCTGGATTCTGAGGTCGGGTTTTCAGTTTGTCCAGCACCAACATTTTTAGCCTCGGTAAAGAGGGCAAGCGAGCATCATTGGTCAGGAAGAACGAAGCCCCTTCGTGGATCGCTGTAGCCATCTGAATGGCATCCGGCGTGCGGATGTTGTGAGCCGCCCGGAGTCGTGCGGCTTCCTCAGCGATGTCTTGGGAAAGCAGGATGGTAGCCAGGCCTTCCACGTTGAGCAGGATGTCACGGTATTGCTGAGCCAGTGTCGTATCTCCGTGTCGGAAGGGATGGACTAGTACCTCCAGCAGAGTGACAATTGATGTAACGACGCTAAACTCACCGTGATCCATCGCCTCAAAGAAAGGGTGAACCGTCTTCAGATAGGCTGGGTTTTCCTCGATGAAGTAGATCAGCGGCGTAGTATCCAGGCCCACCACTTTTCCCTGCAGCGTGGCTATCCATTCCACGAGGCTCGCTCCCGGTCTACGTATTCTTGAGCGTCAATGTCTTGCCAGATTTCTTTGCCCAAACCTTGCAATTCTAAGATGCTTCGCCGAGCCCGGGTCGTGACCTGGCGACGAACGAGCGCTGCCAACTCCTCCAACAGCCGGAGTTGGTCAGCGGGAGTGAGGCGTTGAATTCGACTCAGTACTTCATAATAGGCAGTGGTTGACATGCGCCCTCCTTTGCAATGCATTCCTTGCGAACTCATTGTCCAGCGAGCGGAACACTGCTCACGCCTCCTCGCGCAGCATGGCCGTCAATTTGGCCGAGTGGATGTGGCAAATAGCCACGGCGATGGCGTCGGCCGCGTCGTCTGGCTGGGGCACGCTGTCCAAATCAAGGAGCATCCTGACCATCTGCTGAACCTGATCTTTGGTCGCTCGCCCATAGCCAGTGATGGCCTGCTTGACCTGAAGAGGGGTGTATTCGTGGATGGGCAGCCTGGCGTTGGCGGCGGACAGGAGGGCCACGCCCCGCGCCTGACCCACGCTCAGGGCCGTACGCACGTTCTTGCTGAAGAAAAGCTCCTCCACAGCCACCGCCGTGGGCTGCTGGTCCTCGATCAAAGCCGTCAGTTCCCGGTAGATGCGTTGCAGGCGCTCAGGCAGGGGCCAGTCCGAGGAGGTGGTGATCGCACCGTAGGCCACCAGACTCAGATCATCGTCTTCACCTTTCACCAACCCATAGCCGGTGATGGCCGTGCCTGGGTCTATCCCCAGGACCAACATCTAGGCCGCCGCCTCGTATTGGGCCATGATCTCGTCGCTGATGTCCAGGTTGGAGTAGACCTGCTGCACGTCGTCCAGCTCTTCCAGCTTATCCACAAGGCTCATGACCCGGAAGGTCTCTTTCTCGCCCAGTTGGGCCAGGCTCTTGGGGATCATGGCCAGTTCTGCTGACTCAAGAGCCAGACCCTGCTCTTGCAGCGATTCCCGCACCGCCTGAAAGTCCTCGGTCGTGGTAAAGACCTCCACCAAATCGTCGGCAACGGTCACATCGTCAGCCCCGGCCTCGATGGCGACCATGGCCAGCTCGTCGGGATCGCTGTCGTTCACGGCAATGATAATGTAACCCTTGGACTCGAAGAGCCAGGCCACGCAACCGGACTCACCCAGGTTGCCGCCATTCTGATTGAAAACGCTGCGCACCTCAGCCACCGCCCGGTTGCGGTTGTCGGTGGTGGCGTGCACCAGCATGGCCACCCCATGAGGCCCATAGCCTTCAAAAGTGAGGTCCTCCAGAGCCCGTCCCTTCTCCAGGCCAGCCCCTCGCCTGATGGCTCGCTCGATGTTGTCCTTGGGCATGTTGGCCTGTTTGGCCTTCTCAATCACCAGCCGTAGCTTAAAGTTTGTGTCGGGGTCGGGCCCCTCCCGGGCAGCGGTCTCCAGTTCGCGCCCTATCTTGGTGAAGATCTTGCCTCGTTTGGCATCCTCGGCGCCCTTCTTGCGCTTTATCGTTGACCACTTGGAATGTCCTGACATAGATACCTCCCTCCACTACTGTTGCACCACTATTGCGGCACAGGCGGTACACGTGAAAAACCGACGCGGAATCCGGTCATCCCGGAAAGCGACTGAACCTATCAATATTATACCATCAGTATTTCCTGTTCACAAGCAGCGTTGCCAGATCCTGCAAGCCGTCCTGTCCTTCGTTCTCCATCCCCGCAGCCTCCAGTTCGGCCAGGGCTCGCCCGTAGTAATCCAGGGCCATCTGTTGAGCGTACTGGCGGGCCCCCAGCGTCTGGAGGCTCCCCAAGACCACCTCGATGGCGTCCTCGTCAATCACTTTTCGCCGGTAGACTTCACGTACCCGCTGCTCGAAAACGGGGAGGGATGCTTCCTGTTGTAGTGCGTAGACGATGGGCAGCGATTTCTTGCGCTGGCGGATATCACCAGCCTGGGGCTTACCCGTTACTTTCTCTTCCCCCCAGATGCCCAGGATATCGTCCTCGATCTGAAAGGCCAGGCCCAGGTTTTCGCCAAAGCGGGCGTAACGGGTAGCTAACCCGGCATCGCCACTGCCCAGCAAGGCTCCAAGGTGGGTGGAACAGGACAGGAGGGCAGCCGTTTTCCGGCGGATCATGGCCAGATATCGGTCCACATCCACGTCCAGGCGGTCCTCGAAGCTCATGTCCAGATATTGGCCCTCGCAGAGGGCCAGGCAAGTCTGGTCGAAGACCCAGCAGGCGGCCAGCACACGGTCGTCGGGCAGGTCCTTCTCCGACAGGCGCTGCAAAGCCAGATGAGCCAGCGCAAACATCCCATCACCGGCGTTGATAGCCTGAGGCTCACCCCAGATCTTCCACACGGTGGTGCGGTGACGGCGGGTTGGGCTGTTATCCTCGATGTCATCGTGAAGCAGGGAAAAGTTGTGGATCAGCTCCACGGCCGCTGCAGCAGGCAAAGCCTGTTGGGGCTCTCCCCCGACTGCCTGACAGGCCAGCAGGCAGAAGAGAGGCCGTAGACGCTTGCCGCCAGTCTGGGAACGGGTTGCCTTAAAACTCTCGTCGGTCCAGCCCAGATGATAGTGCATCATGCCGTAGAAGGGGTCCAGTCGTTGGTCAGGAATGGACAGGACCTGTCTTAGCTCTTCCTCGATGGCTGGCAGGTATCTGTCAAAGATGTCTTGCAGGCTCACGTCGGCTCCTTGTGAAAACTCTCGTGGCTCAATACCTCGTCAACGGGCTTCAGGAAGGGCGTGTCTTTCAAGGCCTTAAGGTCTGCTGTCCCGATGCAGAACATGGCTGTGCGCAATTCCTCAGCGATCTCGTGGATCTTTTGGCCCACGGCCTCGGCGGAGACGGTGGCCAGTCGCAAGAAGGGTGTAGCCAGAGCCACGCCGTCGGCGCCGAGGGCCATGGCTTTAGCCACCTCGATGCCCGTGTAAATGCCGCCGCTGGCGATGAGGGTGGTCTGCGGTGCGCCACGTCGGGCCAGGCAAATGGATTCAGCCGTGGGGATGCCCCAGTCGGCGAAATCGGCCGCAATCTGGCGGGTCAGCTCATCGTTGGTGCGATGCATCTCCACCTGACTCCAGGATGTCCCGCCTGCGCCGGCCACGTCAATGGCAGCCACCCCCGCACCAGCCAATTTGCGGGCCACTTCCTCCGAAATGCCCCAGCCGACCTCTTTGACAATGACAGGCACCGACAAATGACGGCACACATCCTCGATCCTGGCCAGCAGACCAGCAAAGTTGACGTCGCCGCCGTCCTGGAGCGCCTCTTGCAAAGGGTTCAAATGCAGGATAAGGCCATCGGCCTCGATCATCTCCACCGCTCGCCGACATTCATCGAGGCCATAGCCGTGGTTGAGTTGTACTGCCCCCAGGTTGGCCAGAAGCAAGATGTCGGGAGCTACGCGGCGCACCTGGTAGGTATAGGCCCACTGGGGATCTTCGATGGCTGCCCTTTGTGAACCCACGCCCATCCCCACACCATGGGCCTGGGCGGCACGGGCCAGGTTCATGTTGATCTGCTCTGCGGCCTCGGTGCCCCCTGTCATGGACGAAATGATCAGGGGGGCTTTTAGCTCTCTGCCCAGCAAGGCCTTTGAGAGATTGATATCCCCGCGGTTTATCTCCGGCAGAGCCTGGTGGATGAAGCGGTATCCCTCCAGGCCCGTGGTCAACCGAAAGCTCACATCCTCTTCCATAGAAATACGCAGGTGGTCTGATTTCCGTTGAGTGTGCACCGGGTTTTCATTCTCCATGATTTTGCACCTACTGAGCATAGCTCTTTTTTGGGCGAAGGTCTCCGACCGAACCCCTCTCGGCGGCGGTCAGGAGACCTTGCCGAACACAAGGAGCTCTTGCGCCACTGTTGCGGCACAGGCGCAACTTTTGGCCTGTGGCGGTGTTGAAATCTTTAGAAATAGCTCAGCCAGAATATTACCAGGGGTGCGAGCTATTGTCAAGCCGGGGGTCAAATTTTCAGGAGAGATGGGGTTTTGACTATATTGGCATTGCCTGGTAGAATATGAGAAATGACCTTTTCTCACAAAAAGCTTAAGGGAAGGAGGTGAACAAGTTGGACCGAGAAGAGATATTTACAAAGGTGAAAGCGCTCATCGTTGAGCAGTTGGGCGTTGACGAAGACAAAGTCACGCTCAAAGCCGACTTCCGGGAGGACCTGGAGGCCGATTCTCTAGACCTGGTGGAGTTGATCATGGCTTTCGAGGAGGAGTTTGGCGGCGAAATCTCTGACGAGGAAGCCCAGGAGATCGCCACGGTCGGGCAGATAATGGACTACCTGGTGAAGCACCTCGGGGGGTAATTCACAACCCCCACTATTGCGGCACAGGCAGACCACGTCATTCATCATTTAAGTGGAGCTACTGATACAGGATACCAACTGGTATCCTGTGTCTTTTGGATAGTTGCAATGGAGGGAGATATATGGTGATCGTTGACCGTCAGCGATGCGGCTATTGCGGTGGCTGCGTCAGCCTTTGTCCGGTGGGGGCCATCGAATTGGCCGAGACAAGATTGGTGATTGACCGGGCTTGCATTGATTGACCCCACCTGTTGCTACTACTACATCTCTCAGGAGCTCGCCCCTGGCGGCTACGCCTGGGTCTTTCCCAAGGGCGAAGGCAAGGCCAACGTGGGGCTGGGGGTCCAGGCGGACATGGCCGCCAGGCCAGCTCTGGACTACCTGGTGCGTTTCATAGAGGGACAGCCACATCTG
Organism: Anaerolineales bacterium; assembly: GCA_004377365.1. Taxonomy (GTDB): domain Bacteria; phylum Chloroflexota; class Anaerolineae; order E26-bin7; family E26-bin7; genus E26-bin7. Next base: position 25,032 of record SOHZ01000276.1, read on the forward strand.
GCACAGGGCAGTCCGGTGACTCTGGTGGTGGGAGGTGTGCCGGTGGCCCTGCCCCCAGAACGGTTGGTGACCGATGGTTGCACGTTGGTGGGCGACGCCGCCCGCCAGATAGACCCCCTGACTGGAGGGGGCATCACCAACGCCATGACGGCTGGACAGTATGCGGCCGAGGTGGCAGCCCGGGCCATTGAGGCCGGTGACACTTCAGCAGGAAAGTTGGCAGAGTACGAAGAACGCTGGGCAGCTACTCTGGGGCGCAAGATGGCCCGCAACTACCGCCTGAAGGAACGTTTCGAGCCCGCACAGCGAGCTTCCAAGGACTTTGGCAGGCTTTTCGCTGTGGCGGCAGGCATGTAATACTCATCTCTCATTCACCCACCTCGGCTGTAGCCTCAATCACCCTGGCCCTGGTTATCCGAATCAGATCCTCTACGCTCAACTTCAGGTTGGTGCCCCGGCACCCGGCGCTGACCAGGATGTGGGAGAGTTCCGTAGCCGTCCGCTCTATGTACACGTCGAAGCCGCGGTTGATCAGCGCCAGAGCCGAGATGCCCCCTACCTGCAACCCTGTCAGGGATTCGGCTTCCTTGTAGGAGGCCATGCGCAGTTTCTTCTCCCCTACCGCGCGGGCCAGCCGCTTGAGATCCAGTTCCCGGTCGCCAGCCACCAGTACCAGCAGAGGCTTGCCCTGCTGGCGCACCACCACCAGGGTCTTGTAGACCTGATGGGCGGACAGGCCCAGCGCCTCGGCCACCCCGTCGGCCGAGTGGATGTCGGGGTCAAAGGTATAGGTCTCAAAGGGTATCTTGCGGGCCTCCAGCGTCCGCATGGCGTTGGTTTTCTCCGTCACGATTGAAACTCCTCCCTACATGCCCTCCATCGTGAAGCATCGAGCATCAGTAGATCACAAATTGCTCCCGCTGGATTTGTAATCCAGCGGCCCGGCGACGGATTGCCTGTGGCGCAACAGTGCCGCAAATCCGCCGCGAGCAGAAATGGGATCTACTGAGCATTTCCCTCTATCACCGCCCCACCCGACGCAACAGTTTGGCCAGCGTAGGTGTGGCCACTTCGACCCAGGACACGCCAGCGAAAGCATAGTCGCTCAGGGGCCAGAAAATTCGCGGCGACCAGGCCCGGCCATGGGTGGGGATGTCAACCAGGATGTGCAGGGCCCAGGCCAGCAAGGGCCGGAGGACGCGTCCGGTCAGCATCCGAGCCAGGAGGGCAGCGATGCCGGCCAGCACCAGGCTATGGGTAGCGTCGTAGGCGGTCTTGAGGCCCGGCGGGGGCTCGGGCCAGTCGCCCGTGATCAGGACGTGGCGCATGCCACCGCTGCGGAGGACCCGTGGATAATAGCCGGCCCAAAAGGGCAGGTCAGGCCCTACGCCAGCAGCCAGAGACGCTTTGTCCTTGCCGAAGAATATGCGGGTAATGAGTGCATGGCTGAGTGGATCCATAGAGAAGATTGACTTAAATCAGGGCCACACAACGCAGGTCCAGAAAACGATGGCTTCCTCGTCGCCGGGTTCATTGTGGGGGGCGTGAAGGGTGCCGGCCGGGATGTAGAAGGCGTGGCCAGCCGCTATCTCAAAGGTCTGCCCGGTTTCCGGCAGCTCACACCAACAGGTGCCCTGGAGCACAAAGTACACCTCGGGGCCGGGATGGGCCATGGCCTTTCTGCCCAGACGTACTCCCGGCGGCAGGGTGAAAGTGCCACAGTGGAAGCCTCCCTCTTGCTGGGCGAAGAAGGTCAGGTAACCGCCCCCGCTGGTGGGACGGCCGGGGGCGTTTTCAGCTTTGATCACGTGGGCCTGTTCGGTCATGATCGGTACCTCCATGGAGTCTCGCGATGAGTCTGCGCGTAAGCAAAGGAACGTATCCTCTCACAGCAATCAACTGGCTGCCTAGCCCATACGCAGGCCATGAGATGAGCAGTGTCACTTGTCAGTCTCCTGGGCAATACAACCTGCCAGCACCACCGGCTGGCGCTCATTGAGGGACTCTAGTGTGGAGGGAAGGAGATCAAAAGAACGAGCAATCTCAAAATCGGCTTGCGCTAGCTCACACTTACCCAAATAAGCATACAGAGTCTCGCGATTTATGTAGGCGTGTGCGTTTTGTGGATAGAGCTCAATCGCTTTTGTGTACTCGGTCATGGGCTGAGAAAGATCGAGTTGCTTGAAATCAACCGGACCGTCGCTACTGACTCGACCTTGGAAATTATCTATGCTCCAACTGTATCCATTAGCTTCCAATTGTGATACTGCTAGATAATAGACCCTCGTGCTCGCTAGTCGAGAATACAGCCAATAGGTGTTTGGCTCCTTCGCAAGTAGCCGTTCGTAGTTCTTAATAGCCAGATGGAAATCATCCAAATTCTGAGTGAGAATACCACGGAGTAAATAGGCGTCTGGATTATCTGGGCTGAGTTCGATTGCTCGGTTCAGATCTGAAAGAGCCAAGTCGAAGTACGCTTCGCCCCGGCGCGCACTCCATATCATGCTGCAGTACATTTGACCACGGTGCAAATAGGCCACTGAGTTGTCCTCATCCAACTCAAGTACCCGTTCGAACTCTGTTAGCGCTTTGTCAAAGTCGCCGCTCACACGGCCATGATAGGCCCAACCCGACTCGTTCAGAATACCCAGAGCCAGGTGAGCATCAACCGAATCAGGGCGCGCTGCTATGAGAGCTTCGAAATCCTGGGTGGCTGCCTCATCATCCCCCAGCATAAAGTTGGCTCGCCCCCGGTACAACATCGCCTCGTCCACGTTCGTCGAGCACTCACCTCCCTCGGGAACCGCCTTCACTGCCAGGTCGAACAGTCCTATAGCCTGCTCGAACTCAGCCGCGTAGAAGGACGCCAATCCTGTCGCGAAGAATGACAAATAAGTTGCCTGGGTGGGTAGGTCCACTATCAGACAAAATCGCACTTGATCCGGGTCACCAAGCATCAGTGGTAACTCCTCGCCTGTGGCCCGTTGGATGGGCGCGCTCTTGAGTATCTCAGCAAAGGACTGGATACCCAGTTCATCGTACCAGCCCCACACCACAACGGTGGCATTGTAGGTTCGACCAATCTCTCTCGCTTCGCGCTGGGTCTTGACGGGATACGTATACTGTTCGACACGAAGGCCTTCGCCACGACCACCAAGAGAGTCAATGTGTTTCAACAGGTCTCGGGTGATGCGCTTTTCGGGAGATTTGCCCAGGTTGTCCTCGTCAGCAAAGGGGATCACGATGATCAAAGCCTCGTCTGGTGCTTCTGGCGCGAAGGCCGGTTCCACAGGTGTAGGCAGAGGGGCTGGCGCGCTTGGAAGTGTCACTATCGTGGGCGCAGCAGTGGGGCTAAGCCCAGGAAACAGATGCTCTGACACAGGAGGTATAGCCAAAATTGCGACAATGAGGGCAGCAACGGCAACAAACAGTCCGGCTATCTGCGACACATTGGCCCAGAACTGTAAGTGCTCCTGCCGCCGCCTGAACTTGTCTAGCGTGTCCGGCTCCGCTTCTGCAAGGTGGAAATGGCGATAGCCCTTGACCAGTTCGCCAACTACTGCCTTCAGCACCTGCCGCTTCAAATCGGGACGATTCTTGAATTCTTTGTACTTCTGTCCAACCCCTTGGACGAACTCTTCGGCCTGTCTGCTTCTGGCCTTCCCTCTGCCCATGCGCTTGACAAACACTAGGCACCGCTTGCCGTGCTCGATGGCAGTCTCATATTCTCTTTTCACCGGTTCTGAAATGTCCTCCCCAACCAGCAGGATGAACAGGTCACACTCCCGCACCTTACTGAGGTAGGACTCCTCCAGTTGGTCGGCAGAGGCAGGGGCGTACTCAAAGGCCCAGGCGCGGGTGAGCGGAATGCTATTGATAGCCTGGCGGACGACCTGGCGCTCTTTGAGCAACTCACCGATCATGGAGCTTATGAAGACGGTCAGTTTGGGTTCGTCACTCATGATCACCCTCCCATCGCTCCCATGGTGTATCCACTTGGCGATTGGTGAATCTAATCTTTTACTTGTTCAGCCGTTGCACGCTGGGCCGGAGGTCGAGTTCGTCAATCAAGGCGTTCAGCTCGGCGTCGCTGAGGGGACAGCCTTGGCCCGCATAAGCGGTAAGGGCTGCTTCCAACATGTTGGTGCCGAAAGAGCGGCCTTCGTAGCGGGGCGTGGTCGTGATCACCGTGCACACGCCCCGCGCCCGCAGCAACTCGATGTTCTCGGCGGTGGTGGTGTTGGTGACGACCGTTTTGCCCGTCAGGTCATCGGGCATGTACTTTCGCATAAAGAGAAAGTCACCGGCGATCAAGTCGGCTTCCTCCCAGTAGCGATCGTACTTGGGCTCAGGCTCGTAACCCCCGCTGCCGTAAAAGAGCAGGCTCATAGGGAAGTAGCTGACGAAGGGCAGCATGATGCGTGCCACTCTGCGGTAGCTCTCGAGTCCCCGTAGGGCGATGGGGATGTCGAGCGCAAACATGAGGTCGCCAAAGACCACATCGTCGGCCACTTCTGTGACAGCATGGGCTAGGCCTGGGCGGTCAACTGCCACCGGCACGAAACCACACCGGAAGCGGGGTATACCGCCCAACACTGGCGCTGCCAGCTCGAAAACGCGCCGCTCCAGGGTGTGCTTCAGCCCACGGCCATCCACCACGGGCGTTTGGTGGACGTCCTGGACCAGCTTCAGAGCGGCGCGCAGGGGGTATTGGCGATCATCCAGGCGCAGGTACAGGTCAACGCCGCCCACACCCAGGGCGTCTACCACGCCGTCCAACTCGGCGAATAGGCGCTGTGCTTTCGGCACGTCGCCGTCGGTGCCGATGCGTTCGATGCTGATCTCCTCACCTTTGAGATTGACGACGACCCGCTTGTCACGGGCGGAACTTCCCAGGCTAACGCTGACGGCTCGTTTCATGGGGCAACTCCTTTAAGTCAAGATCGCGGAAGTACGGAAACGCGGAATTCGCGGAATCCCTTTCTCCGCGTCTTCCGTCATTCCGCGTTTCCGCGTCCCCCTGGCATGCGCAAACCCACTACCCTCGGCTCTCGGCGGCGGTCAGGAGACCTTGCCGAACCGGGTTCTCTCAGGACAGGGCTCAGGACAGGCACGCGGATCCGGTCTGAGGGGGGACACCCCCCTCAGGACTCCCCCCGCCAGAGGGCCAGAGTGCAGAGAATCAGAGGCCAGAGGTAGGAGAGAAAGGAGCCGCCGCCACCCCCACCCCCACACCGTGGTCCCCGTAGCGGCTGTGCGGGTAGTAGTCGTCGCGAGACGCACAGCGGGCGTAGTCCCGAAAGTAGAGGAGCCGCCCCGCAACACGCGGCGCTCACTGCCCGGCTCTACCTCGCTGGCCGTCCACTCCCACACGTTGCCAGCCATGTCCGCGCAACCGCAGGAGCTGTCACCATCCGGCGAATACCGGTCCACCGGCGTGGTGGTGCGGACACCGCTCTCACGAGTGTTGCACCGGGTGGGGTCGAACTCGTCCCCCCAGGGATAGACGCGGCCGTCCACCCCCCGCGCTGCCTTCTCCCACTCCTGCTCAGTGGGCAATCTCACCCCGGCCCACTCGGCGTAGGCCACGGCGTCGTGCCAGATCACCTGCACCACCGGGTGGTCCAACCGGTCCTCAATGCCGCTGTCAGGGCCCTCGGGGTGGCGCCAGTCGAAGCCCTTAACGTAGTCCTGCGCCTCGATGCTCCATCCTCCCTCTTTCTCCGCTGCGGTCACGTAGCCCGTGGCCTCCACGAAACGGATGAACTCGGCGTTGGTCACCGGCGTGCGGGCGACGAAAAAGCCCTGCTCCAGCCGGACCACCCGCGTACCACCTTCTTCGTCCTCCGCTCCCATGATGAACGGCCCCGGCGGCACCCAGACCATGCCCTCCGGCACTTCCATCCCTTCTGGTGGCGGCGGGGGCCAGTCCGCCTCGGCCAGCAGGCCATGCACAAAGCCTTTTATCTCCTCGTTGATGTGCATCTCCGGCGCGCTGCCCTCTAGCAGCCTAGGCGCTAACCATTGGGCCACAAAGAACTCCTGGAAGCTCTTGTGCACAAAACGATAGTTCCCTTCGGGGTCGCGGTTCAGAAACGAGCAGGTGCGGATGTCGTGCTCAAAGTAGTCAATCTCGCGCGCCTTCTCCAGGTGGAAATGGGCGCGCACCCGCTCCGGCAGCCGCGAATAGTGAATGCTCAACTCGGCGCGACGCAGCATCTCCAGCGCCAGTTCCTGCATGAACAGGCGTTTATCGGCACGGGTGATAAGTTTGCGGCCCTTTTCCTCCTCGCGGGCCAGCCACAGGTCGGTGTAGGCCTCGTACAGGCGCGCCGCGTTGACCGCCTGCCCGGGCTCCAGTTCGGGCAGGGAGCGGGCGATCATGTCCAGAAGCACCGGCCTCTGCGCCAGTTCCGCCAGGTTGTAGGTGCTCTCGATTCGCCGCCAGTACCGTTCCCACTCATCGGGGAGACGCGCCCGCAGCGTGGCCTGGATGTCCTCCTGGTCAAAAGGCAAAAGGTGCACGATCTCAAAGTTGCCTAATGTCCCTTAACAATTAAGCTAATTTGTGTTATAATTGTGAACCGAGAGCA
>SOHZ01000605.1 GCA_004377365.1 Anaerolineales bacterium
CCATCAGCTTCCCTCCGAACGAGGTGTGATGGCTTAGTCTACCACGCTTTTGGGACAATTAAAATTCTGGAAATCCCTATTGTGCCCGAAAGTACCCCGATGGCTCAGGCTGCCGGGTTGCCCAGAGCGTCGGTGTGGATTGCGGGAATATTGCCACAATATCCAAGCGACTGGTCTGCCGCAAGCTGGGCGCTTTCCCGCGCGAGGCGATGTCCGAGATAGATGTCTGCCTGCGCGTCAGTTTGGCCCTGGATTGATCACAGGCTGACCACCTTCCCCGTCCCCAGCATCGTCTCCGCGATGGTGTACATATTGGATACCTCGCCCACGGCCACCTTCTCCTTCAGGCCGTAGTACCCCAGACAAGTTCCACAAGCCAGAATCTCCATGCCCTGGGCCTCCAGAGCTTGCAGGTCTTCCACCACAGGAGAGCCCTCGACCACGAGCTTGACACCGCTGTTGAAAAAGATGATGGTCTGAGGCAAAGGCTCTACCTCGCCCAGGGTATGGAAGAAGGCCCGCACCAGGACGCCCCCCAGCTCTTCGTCGCCCCGTCCCATGACGTCGCTGGGCACGGTCAGGACCAGGGGACCGCTGGCGGGGGCGGCCACCAGCAGAGGCGCGGTTTCCTCGACCAGCTTCTCCCCTTTCGTCAGGTGCACGTAGATGCCATCTTCCCGCTCTTCCACGTCCACCTGGCAGCCTTGCCTGGCAGCCATGCGCGAGACGTTGCTCTTGGCCGTCTCGTTGTCCACGATGGTGACCACCGCGTCGCTCTCTTGCAGCGCCTTGCGGGTCAGGACCACCGGCTGGGGACAGGCCAGCCCCCGGGCATCAACGATTTTCGACATTTGGTATAACCTCCCTATGAAAGATTATATCACACCGCCGCTCAAAGGCAAGCGGCCGGTTTTTCAATCGCAAGTGGTCAGCTTTCAGTTTTAGCCTGGCCGCTGGCAACTTCTGGTGAAGCTTCGCCTCAAACCGACAAGCCAAATTATGTCATTCTGAGCGAGCGGAGCGAGCGAAGAATCTCGTCCCTCAAGCCAAGAACGGGATGCTTCGCTGCGCTCAGCATGACAGCAAAATCTTGACTCATTCGTCAAAGATTTGGCTTATAAAGATATCTAGTTAATAGCTGAACGTTTGTTACGATGCTTTGCGTTTTGTCTAACTTATGGTACAATAGCTCTAGCAGGCACTACCCACCTGCTCCCACTGGATTGCCAAACCCGGCGGTTCAATGGACAAAATTGAAGCGGCTTGGACAACAGGATGAACGATAAACACCAAATGCGAGAAATGATCCAAGATATCGTGCAAAGGATTGTCGCTGGCTATTCTCCCCAGAAAATCATCCTCTTCGGTTCCTACGCTTATGGGGAGCCAGATGAGGACAGTGACATTGATTTGCTGATCATCAAAGATACCGACAAGCGTCCCATTGAAAGATGGATGGAGGTAAAGCGCCTGTTGAGAGATCGCAACAGAATTGTGTCGGTATCACCCCTTGTCTACACGTCCCATGAACTCGAAGCAAGGCTGGCCCTCAAAGACTTTTTCATCCAGGAAGTGCTCGAGAAAGGGAAAATGCTTTATGGATGAGGGGCTGAGACAACAGGCACGGGAGTGGTTTGAACGCGGAGACCACGACATCGAGACGGCGCAGTTGCTCTACAAGGAGCATGGGTACACGGACGCCATTGCCTATCATATCCAGCAAGCCATTGAAAAATACCTGAAGGGCTATCTTGTTCTCAAGGGGCAAAGGCCGCCGTGGGTTCATGAGTTGGATACCTTACTCAACCTCGTAGAGAAGTTCGAAGCCGACCTATATCCACCGTTCATCGAACTCTGTGAAAAAGCAACGCGATACTACATCGAAGACCGCTACCCGCCAGGCCCACCTGCCGAATACGACCGCGAAGAGATAAAGGCGGACCTCGATCTGGCTTGGCAACTTGTGCGGGCCATCCGGGGAAAGGCAGATTTGTAGAGCAATGACTGCGATTCTTCTCAACCGCACAATCAAACCGGCCGTCGTTGCCTGGCGCGAAAAAGGCTATGAGCTTTCGGCTTCAGCCTGGCTGCTTACGGCTGGTTGCTGGCGACTGAACGCTTGTTACGACGCTTTTCCTTTTGTCCAACCTATGGTAAAATAACTCTATCATCGCCAATCCTGAGTACCTGCCGGACGAGGTGCAGGCCAGGACCAAGAAATTCACCGACTACATTGACCACAAAGAAGCTGTAGTCCAGTTGACATGGCTCTCATCTCCCTTTACCAAAGTCAAATCCGCCGTCGCCACCTAACACGAGAAAGGCAGAGATTATGACACAACAAATTGTGGACATCACGAAGGCTCCTGCGATTGAACCCGTGTTTCGACCCCTCGATCAACTCTACACTTTCCGGAGACCGCTGGAGGTGGCAGAGTTTCTCGATGCCCATCCATTTCTTGGCCCATTGCTACTCGGGGCTTATGGTCAGATCGCGCAGTACTTTGAATCATTCCCAGATGTCCTCCTTGAGGTCGTTACCGATCCAGAGGCTCAGGGATTGGTCAGAATGTTCGGTTATATTGTTACCTCACTTACGCCTGAAGAAGCGGGGAGGCGGCTCTGACAATTTGACCGGGAGTGGTTCTTGTCGCAAATCCCTCGCGCCGAGGGGTTGCTTAACTTTGATGTGGAGTCCCAATGAGTTTTCTAAAGGCATCCTCACTGGCAGTGAGGTCCCTGGCAGACGCACAAATTGTGATTGACCGTGTCTCAACCTTGTGAGCATAAAAAATCCATTCGAGGTCAGACAATGAAGGACAAGGATATGCTCGTCGGATGGGACGATGGAAAAATCTACCTGTACCTCAAAGGTGAAGAATACTGCATCTCGGATGAGCCAGAGTTGGTAGAAAAGATCATCGCCTTGTGCCGACAACACTACGAGCAAAAGGCCCGGCAAGACAGCGTCACGGACGAGCAATAAGTTTGCGCTTTGTCCAATCTACGTCAAAAATAGCTCTACCAGGCATTAACCAACATCTCACCGTCGCAGCCCACACCGCAGTCAATGAGGGGAGACGACAGCATTGGACACTAAAGGCCAATCTTTTCCGCAGCAGACAGGAGGAGAGTTGGCTTTTGTTTTAAGGCTTCGCAAAATGCGGTCAAAACGCTACCCCCAAAGCGGGCGTTATTTTTGCGTGCTGACTAGCATGATATGTGCAGCGCGGATATTGCGCCTAGTGATGTGCACAATAGTGCGCATACAACGAGTTGTGTGAAACTGCGTCCCTGAAAACAGTCACCATCTGGTAGGGGCAAACGGTCACAGGGAGGTCATATAGATGAGTATTATAGCACTACTCGGGCAGATACCAAGTGAAATTGTGCTTCCAGCCATTCAGCGAAATTTTGTATGG
>SOHZ01000612.1 GCA_004377365.1 Anaerolineales bacterium
CCACTATGATACCAGATTTCGCCGATTGTTCAAAGTGCTGTTGACCAGTACACATATCTACAGAAATCAACACGTTCATCGTAGTCCCTCCATCACACGTTTGACGTCGGCCAAGTTCATGCGTACGAACTTACCCTGCGTGGCTCGTCGTCCACTATCAGATTAGCTTATCTTCCACGCGATGCTTCCCTCCTCCGATGGACCATCTCACGCCACTCACAGACAACCACGATCAAGCCAGTCACGCTCACCAACCCGCCGAGCAGAGCCAGAACGGGCATCCCTCCGGGGTCGCCGGTCTCAGGCAAGACGCTTGGCACAACAAGCAACGTGGGGGTTAGTGCGGGCGTGGCAGTTGGCCAGGGCGTTGGCGTCGGTGAAGGAGGTGGCGGCGGTGGCGGCGGTGGCGGGGACGTCGGGGTGGGTGTCGGCGTATCTCCGATGATCGTGATGGGCACCTGGTCGGCGCCGACACCCAGGTCATTTTCGTACTGATCTCTGGCCCCGGCCACCCGGGCGCTGTTGAGGGCGCTGGTGGCCGGCATAAGGGCCGTAAAGATCGTGGTGACGGTCACCGCACTATCTGGCGGCACATCGCCCAGGGGCACAGTCAAGTCGAACCAACTGATGACACCGCTCGCCGTCAGCACCAGGCTGGGCGTGGGAATGGCTCGGTGGAAGCGCAGGACGGCCGGATCATAAGTATCCTCTAGGGGTAGAAAGGTCAGCGTCGCTGCGCCATCATTGGTAATGGTGATGGTAAAGGTTATGGGAGAGTTGACCCACAGCGTCGCCGTAGGGGGGTCGAGGCTCTTCTGTATTGGTATACTGCCGCCTACCGTCTCACCCTCGGCGCTCCCATCGGCCTCCCCCACCTGCTCCCCGCTGCTACCCTCCGCTCCCTCCACGCGGGCGGCGTTCACAGTAGCCGCCGTCGGATGGACAGCCGTAAACCCGAGGGTGACAGTGATGGTCTGACCCGGCGAGAGGTCTCCGAAGGTATCGGTGAGATCAAGCCACAGCAACTGGCCAGGGTTGGTAGTGGTCACCACCCCATCCGGCGGTGGGTCGGCATCGGCATAAGCCAGGATGTAGGAGTCAAAGGTATCGCTCAGCGGCAATGTAACGATGGAAAAGCTTACCTCACTGCGGATGGCAATGGTGAAGGTGAGATATTCGCCGACACGGACCACGGGCGTGGCGCGCCCCACTCGCTTGTCAACGACTATGCCACCCTGGGCCTGACTCACCCTAGCCAGCCAGAACAGGCAGACCCCCAGGACAAGGGCGGCCAGCAGTAACAATGTGACCAGCGTCCGTTTCCTTCTAGCAGCAGGCGTTTGAGGAAACACCATTTTCTTCATCCTTGAGCTATTGACGCGGCAGTGTGAAGTAGAACGTGGCCCCTTGCCCGGGCACACTCTCCACCCAGATGCGTCCTCCGTGAGCCTCGACAATAGCGCGACAGAGGTAGAGGCCCAGGCCCATGCCCTGAGTGCGGCGGTGCAAGCTAGAGTCCAACCGATAGAAACGCTGGAAGAGCCGAGGCTGCTCATCCAGGGGGATGCCAACGCCCTCGTCGGCCACGTAAACGGTCACCTTGTCTTGATCGACGTAGCCCCCCAGCCGTACCTTTCCCCCTTCGGGAGAATACTTGATAGCGTTGCCGACCAGGTTGGAAAGCACCTGGCGCAGCCGTTCCTGATCCGCTATGACAGGGGGGAAATCAGGGGGGAAATCCAACTCAATTTGATGGACATCGGTCTGGAGACGAAAACCTTCCACCACCCTTTGAGCCAGCTTTGGAACGTGCACATCGCCCATCTCCAGCTTGAGGCTGCCAGCCTGGGCGCGGGAGGCGTCCAGAAGGTCGCTGATAAGCCGATCCAGTCGGTCGCTTTCCTCTTCGATGATGTCCAGGCCCTCCCGCACCGTTTCTTCATCCCACTGGGCGTCCTCACGCCGCAGGGTACCAGCATAACCCTTGATAATAGACACGGGGGTCTTTAGTTCGTGGGAGATCACCGAGATGAAAGTGGACTTTATCTCCTCCGCCTCGCGGAAGCGGGTGATGTCGTGGATGTTGGCAATGATACTGATGAGCCGATCCTCTTCGTCATAGAGAGGTGCGTAGGTGATGCCCACACTGACAGGAGCGCCGCCAGCCCGCTCAATGTCTCCCTCGATGTAGAGGTTGGCATCTGGGGAAAGGCCCCGCAGGGGACAGTCACTTCTGCAGATATCCTCACCTTGGCGATTGTGCAACTGCAGCACCTCGTGGCATGGTCGGCCAAGAGCGTCTTCAGGCCGCCAGCCAGTCATGGCTGCAAGAGCACGATTGAAAACGGTGATACGACCCTGGCAATCGAGGATCATCACCCCGTCAGCCGAGTGCTCAATGATAGCATCCAGGCGTCGCTTCTCGGCCGAGACCTGCTGATAAAGACTGGCGTTGCGCACGGCAATGGCTGCCTGGTCGGCAAAGCTGGAGAGTACCTGGCGATCGTTGGCCGAAAAGGCCATGCCACTGGTGCGGAAGACATAGATGACACCAATGAGTTCGTCTTCGATCACCAGAGGCAGAGCGACCACCTGGCGCAGGGCCATACCAGCCGCCGCCGCTACCAGACTCAACTTTATTTGCAGGTCCGGAATCTGCCAGCGGGAGAGGTGAGCCCGTCCGGTCAGATGGGGGATGTCAGCCAAGAGGGGGGAGAAAAGAGGTAAAAGCTGCCCAGGCAGACCGTAACTGGCCCGCACGTGGAAGCTGCCGTCATCCTGGCGCAGGGCGATAAGGCCCCCGTGACCTTGCAACATCTCCACGGCGTTCTCAAGGATCAGGCGCAACACCGAAGGCAGGTCTAACTTGGACGTCATGGCCCGGCTGATTTGAAGCAAATATTCACGTTGGCGTAACTGGTAATCCGGCATACTTTTCCCTCGGTACAGGCTTCCTTTACTATACCTCATTTTGCCTCCCAAGTCAACCACCTGGGCGTATTTCTCAGCCACAGTAAGAGAGACTGCCAAAAAGTTAGACTCGCAAACGCTTGAGAAAAGCGCATTAAAATGGTATAATGGAGGTGGTTGGAGAGGCAAGGGGCGACTGAATAAATCATCAACAGGAGGTGTTCATATGAGTCTAGAAGGTAAACGTGTAGCGATCCTGGCTGAGGATAACTACCAGGATTTGGAGCTCTGGTACCCTCTGTTGCGCATGCGCGAGGCGGGGGCCGAGGTCAAAGTGATCGGCACGGGCAGCGCCGAGACCTATACCAGCAAATACGGCTATCCGGTGACGGTGGATGCGGCCGCCGACGAGGTCAAAGCGGCCGACTTTGATGCCGTTATCGTACCCGGCGGCTACGCTCCCGACCGGCTGCGTCGCTATCCTGCCGTCCTCGAGTTGGTGCGCGAGGTTTTCAAGCAGGGCAAAGTGGTGGCTGCCATCTGTCACGCCGGATGGGTGCCGATCTCGGCTGGTATCCTCAAAGGGAAAAAGGCTACGTGCTTCTTCGCCATCAAGGATGACGTCATCAATGCCGGGGCTACCTATCTGGATCAGGAAGTGGTGCAAGACGGCAACCTCATCACCTCCCGCACGCCAGATGATCTGCCTGCCTTCTGTCGAACCATCATCGCTGCTCTGGAAGGTTCATAATATAGACCTGACAGGTTTTGGGAACCTGTCAGGTCTTAGGGGCACTAAAATGTCTATAGTTTATGGATAAGTAGCACCCTTGCCTTTTAACCAGATAACATGGGGGAAACTGCAATGGACGAGTCATTCAACGTCAAGTTCTGGGGGGTACGCGGTGGCTACCCGATGCCAGGACCAAGCACGAACCGCGTCGGCGGCAACACCACCTGTCTGGAGGTGCGGGTCGGTGGGCATCTTATCATCCTTGACGCTGGCACAGGCATCATCGGCCTGGGGCGGGAGATGGTCGCTCAATATCGGATTGACCACGTGCCCATCGTGACGACCATTCTCTTCACTCACACTCATCACGATCACACCCAGGGCTTTCCTTTCTTCGGGCCGGCCCACCTGCCAGACAGCACTTTCTACATTTTTGGCCCCAAGATGCTACACGAAGACCTGGAGGCTGCCCTGGCCAAGGCTATGCTGCCCCCAACCTTTCCCCTCGACATCGAAGAGCTAGCGAGCATGAGATATGTACGCAACATCCGCGAGAGAGAGATGCTCGCTCTCAGCCACGACTGGGCCGAGCCCCGAGTGTTCAATGCCTACCGCGACAAGCCCGAACTGCCAGCCGAGGCGGTCAAAGTGCGACTCATGCGTAGCTACGCTCACCCTCAGGGAGGCGCCTTCCTTTACAGAATCGAGTGGCGAGACAAAAAACTGGTCTTTGCCACCGACACCGAGGGCTACCACGGTTGGGACAAGCGCTTGTCTCGGTTTGCTCGCGGCGTAGACCTGCTCATCCACGACGCCGAATACACTGAGGAAGAATACCTGGACCCAGTCAGTCCCAGGCAAGGCTGGGGCCACAGCACCTGGCAGATGGCGGTGAAAATGGCCAAAGCCGCTGAGGTCAAGCAATTGGCCCTTACCCATCACCACGCCTTGCACGACGACGACTTTCTGGAGGCAGTGGAGAAGGAAGCGCAGGCCATCTTTCCCTCGACCGTGCTGGCCCGGGAGAGCCTGACTATTGAATTGTGAATGTGATTGCGCATCACAATGACGTGTTGGGCGGCTGGTTCGCCGCATTGAAAGAAGCGAGTGAGGTCGAATTTGACGATGTATCCAGCGACGTCAGCTAACAACTGGCTGGCGCACATGCTGTGCTTCACTCTCGAATGCTCTCGGCGCGTATGAAAGGAGAGGTTGGAGTGGTGGGAGGCACACAAAAACAAAACGGGCCTCTGGCTAGAGACCCGTTTGCATTTGGACTGTTCTTTTTCTCAAGCAGTAGCGATGATCACCTCTTGCTTCTTCACTGACCCGGTTGTTCTCCCTGTTCCTCCAGCAACTGCTTGATGTCCTTCAGGTGCCACCGCTCGTGGATGGGTATGATCCGAAACACTCTGAGCACGGTTGTTTCGCCCAGGGCTGGATGCAGGCCCTCACGGTCAAGGGCCTCGCCTTCCAGGTCCTGGAGAGCGCTCAGGGTGCGCTGCCTCTCTGCGGCCATTTCCTCTAATATCTCGTCAATGGATCGTTGGCGTCGCTTGGCTACCTGGGCCGCGTTCCAGGCATCCAGGTCGAAATCAGGCACGTCCACGGTCTGTCCGGCAGCAATGGCCTGGGCCACCTGCCGGTGCGATCCCTCAGCGCTGGCCAGGTGAGCCAGGTTCTCCTTGATGGACCAGCGACCATCCCCTGGCTGCCAGGCCAACGCCCCTTCGTCCAGGCCCTCGATCGTCTGAAGTATATCCTCTCGCGCGGCTGCCAGCTTGTCAATGAGAGTCTGGACTCTTTTCTCACTGGCCATCGGTTGCCCTCCTTGAGACTGTGCTTGCAAAGCTTCGATCCGCCCTGACTTTAGCTTCCCCTGAAAATATCCAAGGGATTTTCAAATTCCAAGCTGACGAGTTCTATGTCCGTACCCAGAACATCCATCATGCGGTAGATCAGCCCCGTCATCCAGCCTTTGGTCTTTGTCTCAAGCTGGAGTGTATTGTCAAAATTTACCTGAATATTTCCAATGATCTGCCTGGCACCAGGCGTATTGCTCATAGGGTTCCAATGCCCTTTGGGATAGGCCCTGGTCCACACGTAGTATGCCGCCTCTTCATCTTCGTCTGTGAGGTCCACGTCACGAAGTCGTTCGATTTTTGCCATTGCTGATTCTGCATCATCTATTTTGAAAATCGCCGTAGAAAAGAACATCGGCTCCTTCCCAGCAGGCAATCCCTCAAGATTGATATCGAACATCTCTTCAACCTGCGCTCGAATGCTTTCGTCAAAGTTAAGCACAGAAAGCATCCGCTCCTTCTCTGCTTGAACCCGTTGTTGAACAGAACCAGCTCGAGTTCCAGGGGAACGACCTCCGGTAGTGGTTCTCCGCTTTTTGATCCTCTTTTTTCTTTTGCGACTCTTTGGCATTCTTATTGTCCTCCCAGGGCAGCTTCGACATCGGTCAAGGCCGCCTCACGTGTACTTCTTTCTCTATCATCAGCGTCGCCTCCAGCAAGCCGGTGTGCACCTCGTCGGCACCGAAAGCCGAGACTAAGAACTCGTGATCCGCACCCGCAATACTTTCAACGCCTCCAGGGTATCTTTTAGCTTCCCTTGCACCTGCTCCAGCTTCTCTCGCTCGGCCCTCACGAAGCGGGTGTAAGGGGCGATGGCCTCTTCCAGGCGGTGCAGGCTGCGCACCATCTCCTGCTCAAATTCGGTGGTCATGGTGGCCATCAATCGCCCTTTCATGTCCTCAATCTTGGCCCGCAGGTCGGCTTTGGCTTTGCGCCGCTTGGCAGGGATGACAAAGAGACCCAAAGCGGCGAGAACGCTGGCCGCCAGGATGCCCGTGAGGTCGGCGGCTGTGGAGCTGAGAACAATGGTCAGCAAGGTACCCAGACCGACGGCTCCCACTTCTAGCAAAGCCGTTCCGGCCACGGCCGCCTGCACCGACTCGGCTATATCTCTGGCCTCGGTCTCCTTGTCGTAGCTGGCCACTACCTCCTTGGCAGCCCGCCCCACAGAGTCCAACAGCGCCTGCCGGCTGTACTCGAAAGGCTCGATGGGGGTGCCGATGATCTCTTCGTGACGTGTGGCCCGCCGCTTGTCTAAATACTCCATCACCGCCTGCCACTGGCGCAGGTCTTTGTCCACCAGCCAGTCAATCAACTCCTCCACCTTGGCCTCGATGCGTTGGGGTGTATCGGCTACCACCCTCTGCTCAAAACCCCCCCGCACCCGCTCGGCGTCTATGAGGCCGAAGACGTTCTTCAGGCGGACGGCGTCGTCGAAGAACGCCATCCCCCGCGACAGCATCTCGTACAGGATGTTCTCCATGTCGCTGAGGCGAAATCCGAAATCCTGCCTCATGTCCTCTTTGTAGAGGTCCAGTTGGCGGTCTATGTTGTCAATGGTTTCCAGGTCCTCCCGCAGCAGGCCCAGGCGCTCATTCACCGCCTCCGAGTATTGGCCAGCCACCCGCTCGGCCACGCCGAGGGGGTTCAGCAGCTTGAGCTGGATGCGGCTTTCCTGATCAAGGGTCTCCAGGATGTAACGCTCCAAAGATGCGAAACGGCTAGCTTCCCAAAGGCGATCCCTTTCCGCACCGTCGTCGGTCGTCTTGGCTTGCAAGGCCAGCTTGGCCGAGAGGGGAAAGACCTCTGGCGCAAAGCCCAGGAGGTTTTTGGCGTGCTCGGTGATAAAGCTCACCACCTTCTCCACGTCGGCTTTGCCCTCCAGGATGTCAATCTTGTTGAGGACGACGACCACTTTTTTGCCCCAGTTGCGGATGCGCTCCAGAAAGACGCGCTCGCTCTCGGTGAAGGGGCGGTCGGCCGAGGTGACAAAGAGGACCAGGTCGCTGCGCGGCACAAATTCCTCGGTGATCTCTTCGTGGCGGCGGATGATGGCGTTAGTGCCCGGGGTGTCCACGATGTTGATCTCCCGCAGGAAATCCACCGGGTAGGTGGCCATCAAAACGAACTCTTCTTTGGGTTCCGTGGCCGCCTGATCGCCATATTTGAGGATGTGAATCCGGGTCGTGGTGGGCGTCACCCCCTCGGCCAGGAACCGCTGGCCCAGCAAGGCGTTGATGAAAGCCGACTTGCCAGCGTTGAACTCGCCGACGGTGACCAGCAGGAAGAGTTCATCGAGCTGTAATAGAGATCGCTGGAGGGTGGCCATGTCCTCAGGATCGGTCTCAAAACCAGCCAGAATCACGCTCAACTCCTGAAGCCGGCGCCGTTCCTCCCTGAGCCATTCCGCTTGTTTTTCATCCAAGACTGTACGCAACAATTGACTTCTCCTATTCCGAAGCAACAGCGCCTCTATTTGGCACTTTCATGGATGTCCTTCATTTCAAAGCGGCCCAGGTAGATGAGCGATTCCAGGTCGTCCACCTCGCCGGGTGCATAGCGGGCTACTACAGCCCGCACCGACGACAGTTCCTCGTCCGAAGCCAGGCCAAGCATCGTCGTAAGATCGCCAAAATCGCGGCCACGGGACGATTCCATTTTCATCAGTACCAAGTAAGGCAGATCCAGCACCGGAAAGCCGGCCAGATCTTGCCGGGGATGGGCCAGGGCCTCGTCCAACCAGGGATCATCGCCCAGCACCACGTCCACCTCCACCCCTTCCGGGGAGTGGACCAGGAAGCCGGGCACGGCCAGATCAGTGACAAAGGTGTAGCCGGCCGCTTCCAGGCGCTCTCGCACCTCGTCGCCGTCCTCGCGGCGCACCAGGATGTCCAGGTCCTTCGTGGCCCGCTCCGGCATATAAGCGCGGGTGGCCACAGCGCCGACGACGACCCAGGGGATGCCTTGCAGCACCGGGCGCAGATCAGGCCAAGGGTTCATGGCTGTCCTCCTTCGTAGAAACTCCAGCGAACTGCCGGTGCCGGGCCGGATGCGCCGCCGACAGATGTCAATCAAAATGCGCCGCCGCTGGGCAGGGGTCAACTGCCCATCGGGGGCGACGGCCGCAATGGCCGCAGGAATGTCCATAACAGTTTCTCCATGAGCATTATATCATAGCTGACATGAAGGTGCAAAGTCACTTTAGAGCGGAACGTCGCACCGAGAGCAGGCCCCAGGCGATCAGGCCAAGCCAGGTCGCCAGACTGACTGCCAGGCCCACCTTCCAGGACAGAGGCGCGAAGAGGAAGCGCACCCGATGGGAGCCCGGCTCCAGATGGACCGCCCGGAAGGTGTAATTGGCCCGCCAGATGACCTCCTCATGACCATCCACGTAGGCCCGCCAGCCAGGGTAATAGACTTCGCTGAGCACCAGATAGCCCGGTGCGGCCACCGTTACGTCGAGGAGGATCTCGTTGGGCTGATAGCTGAGGATGCTGACCGTCTCGGCTTCGTCCGTAGGCAGGACCTCACCGCCAGTACCCTCCAAAGCGACAACTGTAGCTGGATCGAAATCGGGCTGATGGATGAGGTCAAAGGCTGCCTCGTGGTCAGCGGCGATCAGAGCCTGGTGAACGAGGAAGGCACGGGGGAAAGCCCTGGTGTTCAGGTAGATGTTGACCTGGGGGTCGCCATCGAAGACAGGGACGAACTTTTCCCAGTCCAAGGTCACCCCTTTGGAGCCGACCACGTACTTGGCGTTCAAAAAGTCGTAAAGGGGTGACGAACGGCTGCCCATGTGCTCCCAGTAGCGGTCGTAATCGGCCAAGGTCAGGGGATTGACCACCCCCCAGACGTCTTGTACCCCGTGCAGCAGGCTGAGGTCGGGCTGCCAGAGCTCCCAGACGTCAGTCCGGGTGTCAACGCGGTAATAGTCAGAGTCAGCTTTCAGGAACTCGACAGCCGCCGGATGATAGAACCCAATCGTAGGGTCCTGATGGCCCAGGTCAACGTAGGCCCCCGTGCTGGCCAGGTCAACGGTGATCAATCCCACTGCCAAGAGGCCCAGGGTATTTCTCCGCACCCAGCGGTAGCCTCTCATCCAAAGGATGGCCAGGCTGGCTGCCAGAAAGAGCAAGAACAGCACCATGCTGTCAACGGCCATACCGACGCGCCAGAAGACGACGGTATCCTTGCTCTGGGCGTCCAGGATGGCAAAGTAGCCAAAGGGCGCAGCCAGCAGCACCGTCCCCACCACCACCCAGGGGGCCATTTTCAGCAAGCGGCGGTAGATGGCCCGCTGGCCAGGTTCCAGAGGCCGCAGCAGCGCGTCCAGCCCCAGGGCAGCCAACATAGCCAAAGCAAAGTCCATCAGGTAGACAAAGCGGGCTGGTGCTCGCAGTCCTTCGAAGCCCGGCCCCCAGCGGTAGAGCCAGCCATGCAGAATGCTGTGTCCCCCCAATGACAGGAATAGAGAGACCACAGCTAATCCCAGGAGAAAGCGAACCAGGTTCTCGCGCCGTAAGAGCACGGCCAGCAGGGCCAGGACGAGGGGCAGGACGCCGATGTAGCCCACTTCCACCCGTTCCCAGGGGCTCCAGTAATGGGTAGGGTCCCGCCCAAAGAAGTTGGGAGCCAGCAGGCGGATGAGTTGGCCAGGGGCCAGGGAATACTGGCTGGCCTGGCTGTAGTCAAGGGCGGCGCGCAAAGTGTGCCTGGCCATCTCGTAGCTGGGCAAGAGGACGAGAGCAGAAACGCCCAGCGCCACTGCTATGGTCAGAACGAGACAGGCAAGAGGAGATAGCAGAGAATGGAGAATAGAACGTTTGCTGGAAGCTGCATATACTTGATAAGCTGTGTGTAACGTCAGGGCCAAGGCGATGAACAGCGTGATCTGGATGTGGCCAGCCAGGGTGGCGATACCCAAAAAGAGGCCAGCCCAGGCAGCTCGACTCAGCCTGCGCTCCAGCATGGCCCGGTGGTAAAACAGAAAGATCAGAGGCAACCAGGCGGCCACGGCGATCATGTTCAGATTGCCAAAGTGGGTAATAAAGAGATCGGAGAACATAAAGGCCACGGCCCCGCTTAAAGCGGCCAGGCGACTCATCTTCTGGAGGGACAAGGGGTCTCTTCTCACCACCCGTCGTTCCAGAGACCGGAGGCAAAAATACATGAAGGCCCCAGCCAAGAAAAAGTGCAGGACGGCCAAGAGTTCCATGATGGGATAAGTCAACTCTGGCACCAGGAGAAAGACCAGGAGGTTGACCGGGTAGAAGAATCCCGACTGGATGTCGCCGACAAAGGGGGCTCCGCCGTAGAGGTAGGGGTTCCAGAGGGGGATGATGCCCCGTTTGAGGTTCTGGGCGGCATAATGGTAGACCGGATAGAGGAAAGAGGCCAGGTCACCGCCTCCGGCTGGCATGTAGGTGTTCGGCGTGAAGAGCAACTGCCAGAAGAAGCCGACTGTGACCAGCACGATAGCGCCCAGGGCAAGGGCATCGCGATGAGTTTCATCGCCAAGCCAGCCTCGCTGGTACAGAGTGCGCAGCGCCAGGTAGACCACCAGCCAGAGGCCGGCCAAAGCCAGGAGATAGGTGGTAGGTAAGTCCAAGTTCGAGACCTCCTAATTACCCCGCCAGATAGGCGCCCATGGCGGCGAACAGGGCTAAAGCGCCCAGGACCAGGAAAAGGCCCGCTATCTTGAGCATGGCGTGTTTGTAGGTCACGATGCGCTCAAAGGCAGCCTTGCTCTCCCGCCAGGAGCTGATGTTGCTGGCGTAGGCGCGAGGGAAGAAGACGAGCAGAGCAGCCAACAGGCTGACCAACCACAGGAGCAGCGGCAACAAATACAGGAGCAGCGGTCCCACACCTCCCAACTGCCCCCGGATATCCGAGTAGGCGATGGCGTGGAAGTAGAGCCCCTCCAGGATGCCAGCCACGCCGATGATTTGCTTGGCCGTTTCCTCGATAGATTTGATGGACTCGCCCAGTAGCCCCTTGGCGGTGTCCTTCCAGAACTGGAGGTTAGGGTCAGGGGCGATGGGCAGTTCCTCGTCGCTCGATGCGGCCTGTGGTGTGTGTTCCTCGTTCATCTCAGCCTCCTGCTCCCAACCTGGACCTCAACCTCGAATTCCTGCCCGCAGTTGAGGCAGGTGAGATCCACGCGGCGTGGACCCTCGACGCGACCTCGTTCGCGGCCCCGGCCTCTGATTATGGTTGCGGCCCCTGCCTCGTACCTGCCCTCCGGGTCCGCCCGAAACCTGTACCCACAGAAAGGGCATTTGAATACACGTAAGGTCATGTCATCCTCCTGTTTGACAACTCTCCTTGTCTGTAGTAGAATAACATTGAT
>SOHZ01000427.1 GCA_004377365.1 Anaerolineales bacterium
CTGTAACTGACAACCCTCGCAGCACCCAAAGTCAAATATCGCGATTCTGGGTTTCATCATTCTCCACTCTCTCCTCTGATTATATTGCCTCCGGCAGCTCCTTCAACTGAGCGTAGCTAAATACGGGGCCTTTCTGGCAGACGTACACGTTATTGATCTGGCAGTGGCCGCACTTGCCGAGACCACACTTCATCCTGCGCTCCAGCGAGAGGAAGATGCGGCTGTCCTGTATCCCTTTGCTCAGAAGCTCCATCAATACGAACCGATACATGACGGGCGGGCCTACTGTCATGGCCACAGTATTGCGGGGGTTTATGGTGATTTTGGGGAAGAGCGTGGTGATGACCCCCACGTTGCCCGTCCAGCTCTCGTCACCTCGGTCCACTGTGACGTGAAACTCCACATCGTCTCTGGCTTCCCATTGGGCCAGTTCATCCTTGAACAGGAGCTCCGAAGGATTTCTGGCCCCGTAAAGGATGATGACTCGTCCAAAGGACTCCCGTTCATCCAGGACCTGATTGATGAGGGAGCGCAAAGGAGCCAGGCCCAGACCGCCGGGGGCGAAGAGCAGGTCCTTGCCCCTCATCTTGTCCACCGGGAAGCCGTTCCCGAAAGGACCGCGGATGCCCACTGTGGAACCGGGCGCCATGCGGTGCAAAGCGCCCGTTACATCTCCAACCTGACGCACGCACAGCTCAAAAGTGCCGTTGCGGGTCGGTGAGGAGGTAACGGAGATAGGAGCCTCGCCGATACCAAAGATTGAGACCTCCACAAACTGGCCAGCCCGGTGTCCCAGGTCACGCCCGTCTTGAAGATACAGGGTGAAGAGTTTCTCTTTCTCGGTCAGTTGTTTTATCTTCACCATCTCAGCCAGAGTAGGCTGATAAGGGGAACTTATTTGATCCGTCATATTTCTCAAGCCTCCAATTGTAACCCCTCAACCAAACCCTTAGGGTTTCTGAAACCCTAAGGGTCTAAGGTTAAGATTCTTGTTGGTATGCTGCCACCTCCCGCTGGGCCCAGCCACCGGGAGTGCAGGTACGCTTCAGGGTGTTGTACACTTCAATGGGGTCTATGTGCACCAGGCAGGAGCGCACACAACGCCCGCAGCCCACGCAACCCATCTTGCCGAACATTTCTGTCAGGTATTTCCCTTTACGGAAGAACCGGTGCCTCTGCCGATCGCCTCGGGCTTTGCGGAAATTCTCCCCTCCGGCCACGGTGGCGAACTCGGGCAGTTGGCAGGAGTCCCAGCGGCGCAGGCGTTGCCCCTCTTTCAGGTTGAGGGCCAGCCTGTCCACGACGTCAAAACAATAGCAGGTGGGACAAACCAGGGTACAGGCCCCGCAAGCCAGACACTTCTTCCCCAGTTCTTCCCAGAGGGGATTGTCGTAGCCGATTGCCAACAGATTGGGCAGGTCGCTGACGTTCATTTCTAGCTTGTAGGTGAACTTGGGCCACTTGGCGTCCTGAACGGCTCTGAAGCGAGACATATCCGCCTCGGTCGCCTCCCGCGCTCCCGGGTGCCTGGACAGGAGTTCCATCCCAACTGGCGATCCGTAATCCACCACGTAGGCATCCCCGATGTCAGTCAGGAACAGGTCATACCCTCCCTCCACTGCCAGGCTCCCCATGCTCTTGCAGAAGGAGTGTTCGTCGCAAGGCTCGTTGCAGTCGAGGCCGACGATGATGGCTTTCTTGCGCTTCTCCATATAGTTGGTGTCCAGGTTGTCGGTGGAGAAGGCCAAGTCGAGGAGCCAGGTGGCGTTGATGTCACAGGGATGCACGCCCATGATAACGCGGGGTTTCGCCTCGATCACCGGCTCGCTCTGCACCGCCTCACCCAGTTTGTACTTGAGGATGGGCTCTTCCTGGGGGAGGAAATACTTCTTGGGGGGAAGCAAGGTGATGTTGTAGTCCAGGCGCAGTTGGGAGTAATCACCTATTGGACTGAAGGCGAACTTGCCGTCTTTGGCCACCGGCCCTACTACTTCCCTCTCCTTCATGATGCTCGTCACGAAGGAAGCCATATCCTTCTTGCTAATTACTTTAAACGGCATAATCTTTTGCCCCTTCCAGGATTTTCACGCCTGTGAACGGCGCGTCCATATGAGGTCAGTGCGAGTGCGGCACTGTTGCGCCCCAGGTTATGACTTCACAAACTGACCATACTGTGTGAATTGTATCACGAACCGGACAGACTGTCAAAAAAATTGTGGGCTTGGGTCTGCAAAGGGAGTTCGAGAGATGCTCCTTTTTACAGCACTCTCAGCAGATGCGAGGCAACTGTTCGCCACTGAGCATGTCTACTATCCGTTTGCCTCCCACCTGGCTGCGCAGAACCACGGTGCCGGGATGCTCCTCCACCACTTGCCCTATGATGGCTGCCTCCCTGCCCAGAGGATGAGAGCGCATTGCCTCCAGAACCGCTTCCGCTGCCTCCGGGGCCACAATGGCTAGACATTTGCCCTCGTTAGCCACATAGAGGGGATCCAGACCTAGAATCTCACACGCCCCTCTCACTTCGTCCCAGACGGGAATGTGAGTCTCCTCCAATACAACTCCCACCCCTGCGCTGGCGGCGATCTCGTTGAGGGCGCTGGCCACCCCGCCCCGGGTGGGGTCCCGCAGAACGTGCACTTGCGGCCCGGCGGCTCGAAGCAGCGACTCCACCAGCCCATTGAGGGAAGCCGTATCGCTCTCCAAAGTCGTCTCGAACTCTAGCCCCTCCCGCACCGAGAGGATGGCCATGCCGTGGACGGCGATGGCTCCGCTGATCAGTACCACGTCCCCCGGACGGGCCCGCCGGGGAGCAATGTCCACCCCCTCGGGGATGATTCCCACCCCAGAGGTGTTGATGAAAACGCCGTCCCCTTTCCCCCGGTCTACTACCTTCGTATCCCCGGTCACCACCTCCACCCCTGCCTCCTGAGCCGCCTCCTGGACGGAGCGCACCACCCGCCACAAATCCTCCATCGGGAACCCTTCCTCCAGGATGAGGGCCAGGGAGAGATACAGAGGACGGGCACCACACATGGCCAGGTCGTTGACCGTGCCGCTGACGGCCAGCTTCCCAATGTCGCCGCCAGGGAAAAAGATGGGGCTGACGACAAAAGAGTCGGTAGTGAAAGTCAGGCGAACGCCTTCCACCTCTATCACTGCCCCGTCGTGAAGGGTCTCCAGGGCCGGGTTGTGGAAGGCAGGCAGGAACATCCGCTCAATGAGCATCTGGGTCAACCGTCCCCCTCCCCCATGGGCCAGGAGCACGGCAGGGTATTGCTGGATGGGAATGGGGCACTGAAAGGCGAGTGGGTTTGGTTCTTCTGTCATATTAGCGTTCTCCGTAAAAAGTGAAACATAGAAATGAAACGTGAGAAGTGAAAAGTGATTAGGGGAAAGGGACGTTCTTCGCGTTTCACGCTTCACGTGTGTATCGGTAATAGGCGGCGCAGGCTCCTTCGCTGGAGACCATCGGCGCGCCCAGGGGATGCTCCGGGGTACAGCGAGTGCTGAAGGCGGTACATTCGGTCGGTTTGTTCTGGCCTTGCAGGATGAGCCCGGCGATACAATCCGGCGACTCTTCCACTGTCATGTCCGCTACGTCAAACCGCCGCTCGGCGTCGAATTCGGCGTATTCCTCCCGCAGCCGCAGTCCGCTGCGGGGGATCACCCCGATCCCGCGCCAGGCCCGATCGGTCACCTCAAAGACCTGGCGGATGATCTGCTGGGCCTGGGCGTTTCCCTCCCGCCGCACGGAGCGGGCGTACTGGTTCTCCACCTCCCACCGTCCCTCTTCCAAGGCTTTCAGCGTCATATAGAGGCCCTGGAGGATGTCCACCGGCTCAAAGCCGGTGACGACGATGGGCACCTGATACCGCCCGGCGATGGGCTCGTACTCCCAATAGCCCATCACGGTGCAGACGTGGCCGGGGGCCAGGAAGCCCTGCACCTCGTTGCCGGGAGCATCGAGGATGGCCTCGATGGCCGGAGGGACCAGGACGTGGGCGGAAAGCACGGAAAAGTTGCGCAGCCCCATCTGCCGGGCCTGCCACACGGCCATGGCGTTGGCCGGAGCCGTCGTCTCGAATCCCACGGCGAAAAAGACCACTTCCCGGTCCGGGTCCTGCTGGGCCAGCTTCAAGGCATCCAGAGGGGAGTAGACCATGCGCACGTCTCCGCCCTCCGCCTTGACCATCAACAGGTCCTCGTGAGAACCGGGCACCCGCAGCATGTCGCCGAAGGAGAAAAAGGTCACCCCCGGGCGGGAAGCGATGGCGATGGCCTTGTCCAAAAGTTCCACCGGGGTCACGCAGACCGGGCAGCCGGGGCCGTGGACCAGGGTCACTTCCTTGGGCAGCATCCGGTCCAGCCCGAACTTGAGGATGGTGTGAGTCTGCCCGCCGCAGATTTCCATCAGCGTCCAGGGCCGGGTGGCCGTCCGCTGGATGGCCTCGACGTACCGCTGCGCTGCTGTCTCGTCTCTATACTCGTCTACGTATTTCATAGTTGGTTAACACCGGTAATAGTAGATCGTATTACAGATATGGTCTCAGCTTTGACTGGACCAGTTCGCTGCTCAGGTCTTCGTCGTACTTGAAATAGATTAGCTCCATGCCAAGGCGTTTACAGATTTCGCGTTTTCTCGAATCTCGCTCCTTGCACTTCTTCAATGCTTCTTCGCCACCCCAATGCTTGACTGGTTGATAATGCTGGACACCTTGGTATTCTATGCCAATTCCTAGTTCTGGGACATAGATATCTAGCTCCAGTCCCTCGAGGAATTCAGGACGGTGGTGTCTTAGGATGGTTCTGTCAGGCAGGAGCGACCGAACGAGGTAGTAAAGTATAGTCTCACTTGTCCAAGCCTCACCAACTCTCTTGTGTCCGAACTTGAACCTCACCTCATTTTCTATCGCTCTCCAAACCTGCCTTTTTTGTTTGCTAAATCTTTTATCAAGTTCGTACGCTTGGTAGAAATCTTTCGCAGCTAGTTGTTGTCGGCGTTCGGAATAAGAATGAGGGTCTATCTCGAGCAAATCTAGAATCTCTTGCGGACACACCTCTGGGAGCACAGTATTCGACCTTGGCTGAACTCCGTACTCATAACCTTGCTTATTGATGTACCAACCATACGTCTGCTTAAAGACACCACCGTACATTTCATGGCAATAACGGTAAGATGGCGTTTGGCAATTGCACTCGTGACAGATCCTCTCCTTGAACCGCAGATGCTTCAGAACTGTGCTGTCGCCGTGAATTCTCTGATGCATCAGTGACTCGACTAACAGAGCAGGAAAGTCGAGCGAATCCAGCACAAACATTCTGCTTTTGGGGGTATACTGCGGAATGGGATGTGATAGTCTAAACTTCAAGTAGTTCTCAATGGCTTCATAGGCGCAGGAGCATAGATAAATTGGTGCTTTTTCCGCCTCCTGGAACCCAAAGAATGTACCATAATGACCGGGGTAAAGCACACGAGACAGAGGCAGACTCTCTATGGCTACTGTGCCGTCTTGGTATGCTATAGGTTTGCGTTTGGTACATTTTACCATTTTCGCAGCGTTATGGCTAACGGAAAAGCTGATCTGCCGGGCGGCTTTGCAACGGTAGCCTCGCTGGAAGATCAACTACAATAACCAAACTCGAATTTGGCGCGCGATAGCCCGGTCATCTCCAGCAGGGGTTAGCCTGCCTCCCCACCTTTTGAATCTTTTGAATTGTGAACACAGTTTGGAACCTCAACATCGACAGTGAATACAAGGTGATCATAGAAGACGAGAACCCAAAAGTCGGTATTGGGCCTCTCAATGTTCTGTAAGACTCCGTAAGCAAAGTAAGGGCGTAGTTCAAGCCCTTCTTCCATTGGGAATGTCTCACTTGATGGAGGTTTCAACTCTGGGAGCTTTCCCACTTTGAAAACGGCTTCATTACTGAGCCTGAATCCATTTTTGTGATAGAAAAGGCCCTTTACGACTCGGACTAACCAAGGGTTTAGTTCTTTCTCATCGAAAAAGAAGAGATGTCGAGGGTTATCTGCGCTATCGACCAACGACGGGTGAGGTCTTACATGTGAGTGAAACTCTCTTGATAGTTTGGAACTTCTCAGAACCACTCTTCTAGCTATATCGCCAACCTCAGCTGAGTTCTTATCGGCCAGTATCGCAAAGAAATTGCGCATTTTCTCGTCGAGCAGCCTGTACTTCTCATTACAGTTAACACAGCATGGAACAGTAATCAGATTCCATGGCTTCTCAGAAGGGAAAATACAATCGGGAGGAACGTGATCCTTGCTTCTATTCTTTTTCTTGACGAGGATTTCACCGCACAGGTAGCATTCTTTCATAGTCTTCTTCTTGGAAACCGGAATTTGCATACTGGTGATCAGGCGGGCTAACCATTGATTAGTACTACAACCGTAGATGGCAGCGAGCAAGGTGCGACGCACTTCCTCGTCAGCCACCGTCATGCTAATAGAGGCTGGATTGCCAGCACGATCCGGCTGCTTTACTGGCCCTTAAGTGCGTCGCACCTGCAAGTGCGGTTGTAGTATTAGGCGGAAACATCTCTGCTTAACCTCCATCTTGGCCCCTTTCAATCAAATCGGGTGGTTGTCCGCATGCCTGATAGGCACAAAAGCAAATAAACGAACCTACTGAAGCGTGAAGGTTAGGGACTCGCCTTGCTCCTCCGCTATCTTCTCCAATTCGGCCAGAGCCTCCAGCGTCTGCTGGGCCTCTTCCTCGTCCAGGCGGCTGATGGCAAAGCCAGCGTGGACGATCACGTAGTCCCCCACCTGGGCCTCAGGGGTAAAGGCAAGGCAGACCTCCTTGACGATCCCCCCAAAGCTCACCTTGCCCATGTTTACGCCCAGGGGATTTTCCTCGATACTGATGATCTTACCCGGAACTGCTAAGCACATGATTCCTCCAAAATCTACAGATAGCGGGTCGCTGTCTCTCGTGGCTTTCTCTCTGGTGTCAAGCCCCCTCACGTTTTACGCTTCTGGCTTAACTGAACAGAGTGCTCCTTTGACAGCTCATACCGTCTGTGGTATAATACTTATGCGGGTGGCCGCACGCGCTCCTATCCTTAACCGGACGGTATGCTCGGCGGCAGCAGGCCCCAACACCCAAAGGGGTCCCCCGCAGATCTCATCAGCCGATGATCTGCTTCAGTAGGTCATCGGCTTTCAACGTTCTATCAGCCTTGGCCCTCCTTTGATAGACAGCCAGTGCCTTCTTATGGGCTGGCGATTTCTTCCCCACGTAGCCAAAGGAGATGTTGTCTGCGTCGAAGTCGGGATCGTCTCGCCACAGCAGGTTCAGTACCATAGACCGAACATCCCGTTCGTGGCCTGGGTACTCCATGTCAATTATGACCTGTGCGTCCGGCGGCAGTTCCCGAAGTAGGTAGTACAGTGCCACGGCAAAGAGACGCAGGCGATTGAGTTTGCGGCTGCCTCTTCGCCGGCGTGTCAGATAGTCCATAGCCGCCCGCTTCTCCCTGGAAGGGATGCGGATCGTGTACTCCTTATCGTTACTCAATGCCAGGGCAGTATCGCCTGTCTTCTCGATCTTGTTGCTTTGGTCTATTTGATAAGGCAAGGGTTCCGCTCATTGCACATGACTTATGTTGGCAGCGGCGACGGCCACCTGGCCCAGGGCGATGCCCCCGTCGTTGGGGGGGATGCGCTGGTGGACGTAGACCCGGAGGCCAGCTTCGGTCAGGCGACGATAGGCCCGCTCCAGGAGGATGCGGTTCTGGAAGCACCCTCCACTCAGGGCAGCGCGCTCCATCTCTAGCGTCCGGGCTATGGCGGCAACTCCGTCCACCAAAGCATTGTGAAACCGGGCCGCCATCGTCCCCACTGCTACTCCCTGCCGCAGGTCGGCCAGCAGCGCCTCCAACAGCGGTCCCCAGTCCAGCACCAGGGGGCGAGAATTGGGATTTGAGATTTGAGATTTGAGAATTGATAACGGATATGCCTGCGTCACCGTCTCGTCCACGGCGTATTCCAGCATCATGGCCGCCTGGGCCTCGAAGCGCACCTTCTGGCGCAGGCCCACCAGGGCGGCCACGGCGTCGAAAAGGCGGCCGGCACTGCTGGTGACGGGCGAATTCACCCCCCGCTCCAGCATCTGTCGCACCAGGCGGCGCTCCCCAGAGGAGAAAGCAGCCACCGGGGCCAGATCCTCCCACTGCAGGGCCTCTGGGCCAAAGTGCTCCCACAACACCCCCAACGCTGTCCGCCGGGGCTCTTTCACTGCCGCATCCCCACCCGGCAGGCGGAAGGTGCGCAGATGGGCCACCCGCTCAAAACTTGAAGCATCCCCCCACACAAACTCCCCGCCCCACACCGTCCCATCCAGGCCATAGCCAGTGCCGTCCCAGGTCACCCCCAGGGCTGGCCCTTCCACCTCGTTCTCAGCCAGGCAGGAGGCCAGATGTGCATGGTGGTGTTGGACGGGGACGAGTTCAACGGGAGAGGCACAGGCAGCCTGACGGGCCCATTGGGTGGAAAAGTAATCGGGATGAAGGTCGTGGGCGATGGCGACGGGCTCTACCTCGTAGAGCCGGATAAAGTCGGCGATGACCCGTTCAAAGGCAGCGCAGGCCTCAGGCGTGTCCAGGTCGCCGATGTGCTGGCTCAAGAAGACCTGCCGCCCCACGCTCAGAGCGATGGTGTTCTTCAGGTGCGGGCCCACGGCCAGGATGGAGGGCACCTCGTGCTTCAGAAGCACTGGCAGAGGGGCATACCCCCGCGCCCGCCGCAGCACCAGTTCCTGTCCCAGCACCACCCGCACCACCGAATCGTCGCTGTGGCGGACGATGGGGCGGTTGTGAACCAGGAAGAGATCGGCAATGTCGCCCAGTCGCTCGCGGGCCTCGTTCTCGTCAATGCAGATGGGCTCGTCGGAGCGGTTGCCGCTGGTAGCCACCACCGGGAAGCCCAACTCCTGCATCAGCAGGTCATGGAGGGGAGTGTAGGACAGCATCACCCCCAGGTACGGGTTCCCCGGCGCTACCGCTTCGCAGACTTCCGAAGTCTGCCAGACTTCGGAAGTCTGCCGTCGGCGCAGCAACACGATGGGCGATTCGGGAGAGGTCAGTACCCGCTCCTCCAGGGGGGAGACGAAACAGTGCTCCTTGACCACCTCCAGGGAGGGGTAGAGGAGAGCAAAGGGCTTTTCCTCCCGCTGCTTCCGCTCCCGCAGCCGCTGCACCGCTGCTTTATTCCGGGTGTCCACGATGAGCAGGAAACCGCCCAGCCCCTTCATGGCCAGGATGTGCCCCTCCCGTACTGCCTGCGCTGCCTCCTGAATGGCTTCGTCGCCCGTGCGAATCTGCTCCTCATCCCATAGCCCCACCTGGGGTCCACAGACAGGGCAGGCCACTGGCTGGGCGTGGAAGCGCCGATCCAGAGGGTCCTCGTACTCCCGACGGCAGTCAGGGCAGAGGGAGAAATGAGCCATGGAAGTGTTGGGCCGGTCGTAGGGCAGCGCCCGGATGATGGTGAAGCGAGGGCCACAGTGGGTGCAGTTGGTGAAAGGATAGCGGTAGCGGCGGTCGCCGGGGTCCCCCACCTCACGGCGACATTCCGGGCAGGCGGCGATGTCGGGCAGGATGAGGACGGTTTTCTCCCCCGTCTCCTGGCTGTGACGGATGACAAAGTCGGGGTAGCCAACGGGGTCTAGGAAGGAGAACTCTAGGCTGTGGATGATGGCCCGGGGGGGCTTCTCCCCCTCCAGGCGCAGGAGGAACTCCTCCAGCACCGGGCGTTCTCCCTCCACCTCGATGAACACTCCCTGGGAGGAGTTGAGCACCCAGCCCTGTAGCCCCAGCTCTGTTGACAACCGATAAATAAAGGGGCGGAAACCCACCCCTTGTACAGCTCCATGGATAATGACTTTCAGGCGATCCATCTCTGCCCTGGTTACTCTGCCTTAGGCCTCATTGAGAATGGGGTTCTCCCATGCTAATGGTGATACTGGTTTGGCTCAACAAATTATCTACTGAAGACTGCATTTTGTCAAAAAAGAGGTTGGGGAAGAGACCGATCAGGAAGATCAGGACGACCACGGGCACCAGGACAATGATCTCGCGAGCTGAGAGGTCCTGCAGTTGACGGTTGATGGGTTTGTCCAGGGGGCCGTGCATCACCCGGCGGAACATGGTCAGCATGTACCAGGCTCCCAGGACGATGCCGGTGGCAGCCAAGGCGGCGTAGATCCAGTTGGCCTGGAAGGTGCCCACCAGGATGGTGAACTCGCCGATAAAGCCGTTGAGGCCCGGTAGCCCGATGGAAGAAAGGGTGACGATCAGCAGGAAAATGCCAAAGAGGGGTAACTGCTTCCAGAGCCCTCCAAAGTCGTCAATCAGGCGGGTGTGGCGGCGCTCGTAGAGCATCCCCACCAGCAGGAACAGTGCCCCCGTGCTCAGGCCGTGGTTGACCATCTGCAAGATCCCGCCGGACAGCCCCTGAGCGTTCAGGGCAAAGATGCCCAGCACCACGAACCCCAAGTGGCTGACGCTGGAATAGGCCACCAGGCTTTTGATGTCGCTCTGGCTAAAGGCCACCAGCGAGCCATAGATGATGCCAATGATAGCCAGGATGGACATCAAAGGCACAAAGTAGGCAAAAGCTGCCGGGAAGAGAGGCAGGCAGAAACGGATAAAGCCGTAGGCTCCCATCTTTAGTAGGACTCCGGCCAGGATCACGCTGCCAGCGGTGGGCGCTTGCACGTGAGCATCGGGCAGCCAGGTATGGAAGGGGAAGAGGGGCACCTTGATGGCAAAGCCCAGGGCGAAGGCCAGGAAGAGCCATTTCTGAGCCGCCAGGGGTACGCTAAACTTTTGCAATTCCAGCAGGTCAAAGGTGGGCTGGCCGGTGGCCCGGGCGTTCATGAAGTAGAGCACAAAGATAGCCACCAGCATCAGGGCACTGCCAGCCAGGGTGTAGAGGAAGAACTTGACGGCAGCGTAGATGCGTCGCTTGCCCCCCCAGATGCCGATGAGGAAATACATGGGGATCAGCGTCGCCTCCCAGAAAACGTAGAAGAGGATGAGGTCGAGAGCGGCAAAGACCCCCACCATGCTGGTTTCCATGAGC
Organism: Anaerolineales bacterium; assembly: GCA_004377365.1. GTDB lineage: Bacteria > Chloroflexota > Anaerolineae > E26-bin7 > E26-bin7 > E26-bin7. Next base: position 11,111 of record SOHZ01000427.1, read on the forward strand.
AGCATAAAGATCATGTACTCCTTCACCCTCTCGGTGATGTACGTCCAGGAAGACAGGACGGCCACGGGGGTGAGGAAGGTGGTCAGAAGGACCAGGAAGAGGCTGATGCCGTCAATGCCCAGGTGGTAGCTCACACCCAAATCGGGCATCCAGGGAACGTGCTCGACGAACTGCATCTCGGCCGTGCCGGATTGGAAGGCAAAGTAGAGAGGCAGCGAGATAAAAAAGTTCGCCACGGTGACAATGAGCGCCCACCACTTGATGGCCGTGTCCTTCCTGAGAAACAGCGTCACCACAGCCCCGCATAGGGGGAGGAAGATGACCAGAGATAGAAGGTGGAAATCCGGTTGATTCATAAACTCAGCTCCTCCGGTTCGGGCTCAAATCAATTTGACAAATAGTCCCTTTTGTGGTATAAGATAATTGATCGGGTGACCTGGGGACCTCACGGTAACCACTCCGTGGGCTGAACCAGGTTGTCCTGCCGCGAGGCAGTCCCCGATCGTTTCTATTTGAACTGCTCCAGTAATTCCTCGGCGGTGATGATCTGATCCGGCTCAACGACACCGCGAAAGACAACGTATGCTTTATCATGGGCGGCTGGTTTCCTACCACTCCTATGAATCTGCTGAAATGCAATCACATTCGCATCAACCGAGAACCCAGCTCTTCTCAGCAGGTTTAGCAAATGTTCCTTAACGGCAGCATCATGTCC
>SOHZ01000303.1 GCA_004377365.1 Anaerolineales bacterium
GCCCTGCTACGCCTGGGCTATGTCCATCGGCGGAGGGGGAGACGATCTGGCGGGCAGGACCACGGACAGGGTAATTGAACGGACAAAAAGCTTCATCCATCGGGGGATGGGGAGAGGATATTGAGGGAGCAGGCAAGTGGCTGCTATTTCCGTCGGCGTGGACATCATTGAGATCGAACGCATAAGGCAAGTCTTCCAGCGGCACGGCGAGCGTTTCCTGCGGCGCGTTTACACGGAGAGGGAAATAGCCTACTGTCGAGGACGGGTCCCTGAGCTGGCGGCCCGTTTCGCCGCCAAAGAGGCGGTGTCCAAGGCCCTGGGCACGGGCATCGTCGGCCGGGGGGGCATCTACTGGCGGGAGGTGGAGGTGCTGCCCAATGCGCGGGGTAAGCCCTTGGTTCACCTGCACGGGCGGGCTCAAGACCGGGCCGAGAAGCTCGACCTGAAAGAGTTTGCCATCAGCCTTTCTCACTCTAAGGAATACGCCGTGGCCTTTGTGGTGGCCACTAGAGGGTGATGATTTCCGCTCCCGCCGGATTTGCAATCCGGCGGTCCGGCGGCTGGATTACAAATCCAGCCGGAGCAGACCGGGAGGGAGCAGGGCATGACCAAGATCTACGTCTCCTCAACCTACAGCGACCTGGTAAAGCACCGCCAGCAGGTGTATGACGTCTTGCGCAAGATGCGGTACGACGTGATCGCTATGGAAGATTACGTGGCCACCGACAAGCGCCCGCTGGATAAATGCCTGGCCGACGTGGCTTCTTGCCACATTTACGTCGGGATTTTCGCCTGGCGCTACGGCTACGTCCCGCCCGGCCAGGAGCGCTCCATCACCGAGCTGGAGTACCGGCAGGCGAGCAAGTGCGGCCTGGAACATCTGATCTTCCTGCTGGACGAAGATGCGCCCTGGCCGCGCAGCAAAATGGAAAGCGGCGTGGGCGGGGAGAAGATCGAAGCGTTGCGGGCGGGACTGGCGAGAGAGCACACTGTGCAGTTCTTCGAGAGTTCTGAGGAACTGGCCGGGCAGGTGGCTGCCTCCGTCGCCGAGTGGGCGCAGGCACGATTGGATGCCGACATGGACTCCCTGCGGGTCAGGCGGGATCAGGCTGACAGGGAGCGCCGCGAGATGCGCGACCGCCAGCGCGTGGTCAACGTCCGCCCGCTGGACGTGGCCCATTTCAAAGACCGCCTGCGCGAGATACAGGCCCTCTGCGACCACCTGGCCGACTCCAGCGTGCGCCTGGTCAGCGTGGTCGGGCGGGGCGGGATGGGCAAGACGGCCCTGGTCAGCAAGGTCCTGGCCGACTTGGAACATGGGATAAAGACTTCCGAAGTCTCAGAGACTTCGGAAGTCTGGCAGGTAGATGGCATCCTCTACCTCAGCGCGCGGAGCACCGGCTTGGGCCTGGAGCGAATCTACATTGATGTGGGGCGCATGCTGGGCGAGCCGGCCGCCAGCAAGTTGGCTGCCCGCTGGGCCGCCAGAGACGCATCTCTGAAATCCAAAGTCGAATACCTGTTGGAGACCATGCGGGACGGTCTGTACTTCATTCTCTTGGACGGTCTGGAAGATGAACTGACCGAAGATGGCGCTATCGCCGAGGAGGGCCTGCGCCTCTTCGTCGAACGCTGCCTGATCCAGCCCGGCGGGGCGCGATTGGTTGTTACTTCGCGGGAGGAGGTCCGGCTGGCCGCCGCTGCGCTGCACGGCGCACGCAGTATCCCCCTGCGCGAGGGTTTGCCCGAAGACGAAGCCGTCGCTCTGCTGCGCGAACTGGACCCGCAGGGGACGCTCGGCCTATGCGACGCGCCGGAAGGTGACCTGCGCCGCGCTGCCCGGCTGACGCGGGGCATCCCCCGCGCCCTGGAAATCCTGGCCGGTATCCTGCACGAAGACCCGACCGCCAGCCTGCCTAAATTGCTGGCCGATGAAGCCAAATTCGGTGCGGAGGTGGTGGAGCGACTGGTGGCTGCAGGCTACCGCCGCCTGGGAGACGACGAGCGACGGATCATGGAAGTCCTGGCCGTCTTTGACCGGCCGGTGGACGAGACGGCCATCGCCTACCTGTTGCACCCCTGGTTCCCCGGCCTGGACGTGCGGGCCGGTCTGCGCCGCCTGGTCAGCGGCTACTTTGTGAGCGCCAGCCGCATCACCGAGGAGTACAGCCTCCACCCCCTCGACCACGATTATGCTTACCGACAAATATTGGACGAGATGGGGAGAGGAGAGAAATACACGCGGCGTAACCTGGAACTGCGCGCCGCCGATTTCTACGCTGGCCTCCGCAAGCCTGAAAGCGAGTGGGAAACCACTGCAGACCTGCGCCCGCAATTATATGAGTTTGACCATCTTGTTAAAGCTGGTGACTATGATCAAGCAGCTTTACTACTCGATAGCATTGAAGCAACCTTATCGCGGTGGGGACATTTCAATCGGTTGATAGAGATGCGCCAAACACTATTAGGGAAGATTCCAGATCAAGCACTAGAGGAAATAAACTTAGGGAGCATGGGGGTTGCGCTTCATGAAGTAGCTCAGGGTAACCGTGCAACCGCTTGCTTTCAAAAAGCATTAAAGCTTGCACGCAAAGCAGGCAGTAGACAAAGAGAGGCTAGGTGGCTAGGTCACCTGGGTAAGAACTACCGTCATCAAGGTTTTTTTGAGGAGGCGATCAGGTGTAGCCAGCAGGCTCTCAAGATTGCCAGTGACATATCGGATCAACAACTGAAAGGGGTTATACTAGAAGACTTAGGAGTTGCTTATCGCGAGCTAGTACAACATGAGTACTCGATTACATGCCTAAAAGAAGCACTTGACATCGCTCGTGAGTCTGGAGACGGTGCTAGAGAGAATCAAGCTCTCGGCAATCTAGGAGTATCCTACAGTCAGCTTGGACAGCATAAAAATGCGATTAGGTATCTTAGAGAGGCAATTGAGGTTGCAAGAAAAGCAGGTGACGAAAGAGGGAAATGCATCTGGCTGATTAATTTGGGGGCTACTTACCTAGATATGGCGGAATACAATAAAGCGATCTATTACTGTCAACAGGCATTACCTATCGCTTACAACATTGGTACACGCGGCGACGAAGGTAATCTTCTTGCAGTAATAGGAAGAGCTTACCTAGCACAAAAGGAGTATGGATCTGCGCTCGAGAAGCTTTCAGCAGCAGCAGAGATTGCTGATGAATGCAAAATATCAATTCTTCAGCATGCTAGTATGTTAGCAATGGCTAAAATATATCTATACCAGGACGAACTAAATGAGGCTCTACAGACTATCGTTTTAGCTCGCCAATATGACTCACCAAGGCGTAATCATCAGTCCGCTGCATTACATGGCTGGCATAGTTTGAAACTCGGTTGATCGGCATATCAGGCAGGTGGCTACACATTA
>SOHZ01000592.1 GCA_004377365.1 Anaerolineales bacterium
CTCCTACCGAAATCCCCTTATGTATGCGCCGCATCACCTCCCCCAACAGGGGGGCGACAGAGAGGACAGTGATGTTGGGCAGCATCTTTTCCGGGGGGATAGGGACGGTATTGGTGGTCACAATCTCTTTGATGGGGAGGTCTCGCAGACGCTCGGTGGCCGGGGGGGAGAAAGTGGGATGGGTGCAGGAGAGGTAGACGTCTTCAGCCCCGCGCTCCTTGACGATGTTCACGGCCTCGGATACAGAGCTCGCCGTGTCTACCTCATCATCAACGATGAGGACGTTCTTCCCTTGCACATCGCCGATGAGAGTCACAGCCTCACTATCTACTTCAGTCCGGCGCTTCTCGACGAAAGCCATCGGCAGGTGCAATTTCTGAGCAAAATTTCGGCCTTTCTTGGCAAAACCCAGATCGGCGGTGACGATGACTGTGTTGGTCAAGTTTTTCTCTAGGAAATAGTCACTCAGAAGATGGAAGGCGGTCAGTTCATCACCAGGGATGCTGAAGAAGCCCTGGATTTGACCAGCATGGAGGTCCATGGTCAGGAAGCGGTCAGCCCCGGCTACAGTGATCAAGTCCGCAATGAGGCGAGCGGTAATGGGTACCCGGGGTTGGTCCTTCTTGTCAGTTCGGCCGTAGGAGTAGAAGGGGATCACAACCGTGATGCGGTCGGCTGAAGCCCGCTTCAGAGTGTCAATCATGATCAATAGTTCCATGATGTTGCGATTCACTGGTGCGCAGGTTGGCTGGATGATGAACACATCCTGCCCACGCACGCTCCGATGGAGCTTAATGAAGATGTTCTCGTTGGGGAATTCAACGATGTCCACCCCTCCCAGAGATACGTTTAAGTACCCGGCGATTTCCTCAGCCAGGGGGGGGTTGGCAGTACCGCTGAAAATGCGGATTTCTCCATACATAGGGCATGATCCTCTCTAACTGTTGGTATATTTACGAAAAGAGTATTAATCGGCTCGGTCAATCTTGGCTTTCATCACCTTCGGATTTGTCAAGAGGCAATTTGATTACGAAGGTAGTCCCCTTGCCCACCTGACTTTCCACTTCTATGTCCCCGCTATGCGCTTTGATAATGCCGTAGCTGACAGATAGCCCCAGACCTGTCCCCTCGCCTACTTCCTTGGTGGTGAAAAAGGGATCGAAAATATTCTGTACGTTCTCCGGTGGAATGCCTTTTCCCGTATCGGCAAATGTGACTTGCAATTCTGAACCCACTGTCTTGGTGGTGATGTACAGGGTGCCTCCATCGGGCATGGCCTGGTAAGCGTTGAGCATGATGTTGATGAAGACCTGTTGGAGTTGGTTGGGGTCGGCCATGATGGGAGGCAAAGCGGGATCGTAGTTTTTGACCAACTTTACGTTCTGGAGTGAGGTTTGATGCTCTATCAAGTCGCAGGAGGCGTCAATCAGCTCATTGATGTTGGTCAGATGGGGGGTGGGCTCAGAGTGCCGGGCGAAATCCAGCAAGTTCTGGACGATACGCTTGCAACGCAGGCTCTCCTTCTCCATGGTAGTCAGGGGCTTCTTCAAGGGATCGTCATCGGGGAGCGTCTTCAATATCCCCTGGGCGAAACCCAGGATGACCCCCATAGGATTGTTGATCTCATGAGCCACACCAGCCGCCAATTGTCCGATAGAGGCCAATTTCTCTGATTGCAGCAGTTGCTCCTGAGCGGCACGCAGTTCTTGGGTCCTTTCCTCAACCTTGCGTTCCAGTTCCTCACTCCAATGCTTGGTCTCTTCATAGAGTTGAGCGTTCACTATGGCGATGGTGGCATAGTCGGCTAGGGCGGAGAGCAGATGCACATCGTTGTCTGTGAAGGGGTTGGAGGAAATCTTGTTGTTTACTGTCAAAACACCGATGACCTCATTCTTGGCTTTTAGTGGCACATTGACCAGGGATTTGACCAAATAACCCGTCTTGACCTTGAGCGTTTCCTCGTCTTGGGTGCTTTGAAGTATGGGTTTGCCTGTCTTTACTACTTTGCCAGCAATGCTATGCTCGACCTTAAGCCTGAAGCCACGGGCGAATTTTTCTCCCAGATTACGCGCCGCGCGCAGGTAGAGCTCTCCCGTGTGCTTATCCACCAGCAGCAGAGACCCCTCTTCGGCCCCGGTGACAAAGACGGCGGCTTCCACGATGCGGTTGAGTACCTTTTCCAGGTCCAGTAACGAAGTAACCGATTTCCCGACACCGTAGAGAATGTTCATTTCCTTCACCCTTCGCTCCAACTGCTGATCTACATCCCCCATCCCCTTGCTCATGAGCCGCTCTTCAGCCAGGGCGCGGTCAATGGCCTCCAGCATCGCTCTCACTTTGAAGGGTTTGATAATATAGTCCTTCGCCCCCAGGCGGAAGGCCTGTATAGCCATCTCTTCGGAGCCATGGAGGGCCATCAGAATAACGGGGATATCACGCCTTTCAGCTTGCAAGGCCTCCAGGATCTCCAAGCCCGACATTCTGGGCGTTCTCAGATCGGTGATGATCAGATCCGGCTCTTTCTCCAGAGCCAGGCGAAAGCCATCCTCTCCATTATTGGCAACTATGTAAGAATAACCATGAGGACGCAGAACACTTTCCGTTATCAATTGAACGGCGTCCTTCTTTTCATCAATTACCAGCACTTGCTCTCTAGCCATGAGGGTTCTCCTTGTCCCCTATCCCCTATCCCTTATCCTCTAGCTACCCTCTTCGGTGCCTACCAGGTAGACTGCCTGCCAGGGCCTGTAACGGCTGAAAAAAGTATCCTTCCAAAGAACTTTGTCACCCTCTTTAACGATGCGATACACGGTAACGTCTACACCGTCATGAGCCCAGTCAACCTGTTTGGTTGTGCCTTCGGGCAGAGTGGGATCTTCCCGATAGACATCCGGGCCATGGGGGACCACGTTCGCTTCAAAGGGTCCTTCCATCTCCACTGTGCGGCTAGTCTTGGTGCCGTAGAAGTGGAAGGTGACGGTGCCCGCTTCCAGGTCTGTTTCGGTTTCAATAAGCAGGTAGTGGGGCGTATCGTTGACAAACTTGAAATCAACCTGAGGTGAGTAGACGGTAGCGTCCATTCCCACAGGCGGCTCATACCAGCCCACGCGGTAGCCATGAGCCCAGCGCTCGGTGATAGGGTATCCTCCCCAAAAGGCGGCGCGAAAGGCAGTGGTGGAGACCTGGCAGACGCCCCCGCCGATGCCTACAGCCGAGCGGTTGCCCCATATAATGATGGACTCCTCATAACCACTGGCCGCGCTGACCTCACCTAGAGGCTCACTGAAGGAGAAGTTTTCTCCAGGGGGGATGACGAGACCGTGGAAGCGGGAGGCGGCCACCTGGATGTTGTGCATCCGCCCCTGGGACGAGCCTTTGAAATAAGTGGTAGCTTCGCTGATAAGCTCTTTGATGCCCAGACTCTCGGCGTTTTCTGTGGCTACTTGGGGCTTGGTTACGGTAACGTGCAGAAGGACCTGGCGCTGGTCGGTGACTGCCTGGGTGTTGATGAGACGTACTGTCTCGGTGATATTCAGAGAGCGCCCCTCCTGGCTGGTCACGATAGGCGTGAGAGTCCCTGTCGCCGGGTCAAAGTCAAAGCGACCATCGCGGGGTGGCCGGTCAATCTGCTTCGCCAGCTCCTGAAGATGGGCCATAAGTTTGTCTTGGTCCAGACCAGCAGCCAGGATAACCTGACCATTGTCCCTTTTGAGCTGGCGAAGAGTGAGCATCTCAGCGAGGACCGTCTGATCGAGGGTATAGGCGATCTCGCTCCCTTCCCCACCACCTTCATCGGGTAGCCTCAGGATCAGGGGGCTACCCAGTATCTGTTCCACATCAAATTCCGCCTGGCTCACGTCAGCGATGGCCGGAGGTGTCTGATGCACCACCAGGTCCACGGTGCCACCTTTGAGAGTGGCAATACGCTGATAGATGAGTTGCTTGGTGGCAGCTATGTCTGCTTCACGTCCCACCTGACTGGGGACGGCTTCCACCTGAAGGTCGTGCACCACCAGAGCGGCGTCATGTACCGACTGATTGATGTCCTGAGCCAGACGGCTGAGGTAAAGGGTCCCTATCCCCTCGTCAATCAGGAGAGTGAATGGGGCTGCTTGGCCCAACCATAGAGTCCGGCCTTGATCCCACAGGCGCTTCAAGGTAGAGCCCTCTCGGCCTACCACATAAGCCGAGATCGCAGTGGCTTTGGCATCCAGGCTCACTCCCACCTCTTGCGGTGAAACTGCCCACGTGCGCTCACCGTAGCGCAGGGTCAACTTTACCGGTTGATAGTCTTGGAATCTCTGCTGTAAGACAATCTCCGCCTTGGCCAAGGTAAGCCCACCTAGATCGGTCCCGAAAACGCTTACGCCGGGGTAGATGCGATCCATGTACAGGTATTCATAAGTAACGAGGACCAGGGCCAGAAGTATGGCGACCACATCTATCAGGGGAAGGACGATGAGGCTGAGATTTAACCTGGGCTTGGATAGCTTTCTGGGTTGAGCTGCTTCTGTGCTCTCTATCATACCGCTGATGACTTGTCCCTATTGCCTCGCACATCACCCGCAGCGCCGGCTTTGTAAAGTATACTCCGCTGCAAGACCAACTACAAATGCAAAAGAGCCACTGTTTCCGAGCGCCGATAGGCGTGGGTCAGGTGCATGTGCAGGTTAGCACGCCCACCGCTTTGTACAACCTACTTGTGGGTGATTCCAAGAATTAGTACGGGGATATCGATGTCGGAAGCCCCGCGTTGTTCCAGGTCCCATACAAACTGCTCAAAATACGAAACTCCTGTTGACATCTCGTCGGCAAACTCTTTGAGCGGCACGACCTCAATTCCGACATCAATTACGTCAAGTTTGTGGAATATCGTCATCTTGGCGCAGACGTTGTAAACCATAAAGGCGTACTTTCCGAACTGGACTTCTACGCCTACGCGATTCTTCACGAAATCCATTTCACGAAAAGCGCCTGAGAACGAGTTGTCCATTTGATAGCCCCCGACATAGTACTGCGTTGGATATTCACACGCAACCCTACGAGTGCACCATCCTCGCTCTTCAAATTCTGTTTTGAATGCCTTGTTGAGTGCACGAGGGCTGTACAGCTTTTTCCCAGGCATAGTCTTTTCACGGCTGGTCTTTGTCCTGAGCTTCCCACTGTCTATTGCTGTGATGATCTGTTCCACATCACACAACTCGGCTGCGAACTGGGTCTCAATAACTTCCTTGCCATCGTTGAACGAATATACACCCGCGATTTTCATTCGTATTTCCCTTTTCTCTCCAACAGCCGCCCTTGAGTTGCGTTCTGCCACTCCTTCGGCGTTTGGGCCACCTTTTCCCGTCCCGTAGGCTGATAAACAGGTTTACCAAGTGGGCGGTAAGGCAACACTCCGTTAAAATACTCCTGAAGACGTTCGCGGGCAATATCAACATACCTGACCTCTTGCTCGCTACCCATTACACGACGATTGTGCATTAGGCCAGCGATTAACGAAGTTCCTACCCCCACATAAGGGTCAAACACCCAATCGCCCTCATTTGTTAATGCCAGGACACACCTTTCTACCAATGCGATGGGATACTGACAAGGATGGATTGTCTTTTCTGGATGATTGGACTTGACATTGGGGATATTCCAAAAAGCAGTCTCCCACTCCTGGGCTAAGAATTCCCAAACATCCGAAGGATTCTTACCTAGAGGATTACCCGACAACTGACCTTTTTTGGGGCCTTTGTAGTGCCGTTTACCTGGATATTTGGAAGGCACCCGCACAGTATCGAGGTTGAAGATGTAGTCATCACTCTTGGTAAACCACAGTATTGTCTCATAACGACCCGAGAAGCGTTTGGAGGCGTGTAACCCATGCCCAAAGTGCCAAACAATCCTATTTCTCAAACGCAACCCTAACTTTTTGAAAATATCATAATACAGAATATCCAAAGGATAAACTTCTCCATCCTCCACAAAGTTACCTACTTGCCAGCAGATACTTCCATCCTCTCTGAGCACGCGATAGAGTTCAGCAATAACTTGCGCCTGTGCGTCCAGGTATTTCCCTATAGAAACACAGTCTTCGTACTCTTTGCCTAGATTGTACGGAGGAGAAGTAATTGTCAGACTCACTGAGTTGTCAGGAATGGTAGCGACAAAATCGCCTACGTTTCCCTGATAGAGCACAATATTAGCCTGTGAGTCAAAGTGATCTTCAAATTTCTTGGGTTTGTCGAAAAGAGGTAAATTCATAACAATAGCCGCCTTTATGTCTTTGATTGTCAAGAGAGTCCTTGGCCCAGAGGCCTAGACATTTTACCGCAACAGGCCAAAATTTGCGAGTACTCTGGAGATCGGGAGGGTGTGCTAACCATTGATATCTGCCAAAAGGCTTTGGAGTCTTGCTGATCGTTGCTCTGTGTCCATCAGGTCAACACTTAGGGCGATAGTGACGGCCACACCCTCCCTGGCCTCGGCGGGCAACTGTTTTCTGGGCCAAAGCAGCCTTTGACCGTCATCAAAGACCAACACAGCATAGTCGCCTTCGTGGCGGTCTACGACGCCGTGCAGGGAAAGGTCTTTTCTACCAATCTCCTTCCCTGCTGATGGGACCGAGGCCTGGGGTTTGCCTTTCAATCAATGTCCTCCTCTAGCATTTCCTCTTCCTCCTCACCTGCAAGAGCCTGTACGCGAGGCAACTCCCCGGCGAGGGAAATTAAATGAAGCAGCTTTTCCGCCATCTCTCCATCGCTCAGGTCCATTCTCTCGGCCACCAGGTTATTGATGAATCTCATCGCTCGCCGTACCTTCGTCACCCCCTGGTCTATAGCCAGGCGGGCCTCTTCTTCCTTGGCTATCTCCTGGGTGACCAGAGCGTAGGCTTCCGCTTGAGCCATTCCCCAATCCAAAAGGATTTCTGCCTCATCGTCTTGTAGGTGGTCAGTCAGACCTTCGCTTTTGAGGATCATTTCGATAGCCAAACGTTTACGAGCGTAGAGTTCAGAATTGCTGATCATCGGTTGCCTCCTGAATTTTGTCGTATGCTGGTGGAGAAAGCTGCTTTGTCATACCTTTATCCTCGCAAGTTACCCGCTGGCGGGGCACCCAGGCCGGGCCAGAGGCTTTGATGCTGATGTCGGCCTTCTTCGCCATGACCTCGACTTTTTTCATGATATCAATGGTCTCTGCCCAATGCTCGGTGATCCCCGTTCTCGTCCTAGGAAAGGGCAGGAGCTTTGAGTGTCTGCGAGATGCTGATGGACTGGCCAGCCTCACTGCCCGGGGTACGGATGGCGAATTCGGCTGCATCTCTCCATCGCTGCAGCCGCTCTGGACCGATTCCCCACAGAATTATACTATGTTATGGGGTTTCAAGCAAGGCTGAGTACCGGTGTTTACCACAAATTATACCCTCTTCCGCCGCAATTTCGCTGAAGAGACTGCCCTCTACATTCAAGGTCTACTGAGATTACACCACTCAGCGGGTGCTCACTCTGGAGCGTCTCTCAGGGAAAGATTGACGACATCGCTGCTCGGGATGCAGCCAGCGTGGACCGTCGTCAGGTGACCAGAAGCGTGGCTTGCATCATCAAGGAGGTGCTGGAAGATGGTTTCTTCCACGCCGACCTCCACCCTGGCAACTTTTTCGTCACAGACGAATCCGTGGTCGGGGCCATGGACTTTGGCATGGACGACGATAAAGGACAGGGTAGAGCAACCTTCCAAGGCGGTATACCTTTTGTTGCGGTACATGTGCTCCCGCCGGATTGCATATTGTGACAAATGTCGCTCAACTCTATGGTGCACACCGGCGGAAATGTTCAATTGGTTAGAACGATAGCATCCTGAGTAGCGAAGCGTATCGAAGGGTGCGGCTTAAGCACCGATTCGTTGCAAAGACGCACCCTTCGATACGGCCTCCACTATGTTTCGGCCTACTCAGGATGCTTGTGGTGAGCCACGTGTCGAACCGCTTACTTTTGATAACCGGTAGCTTATTTGCGCCGCCGTGTATTAGGCAACTACTCCGTCAGCAGCCTCCACCGGCGGCTCGGTAGGCACGCCAGGGCGGATGCGGCGCAAAATGGCTTCCAAGGGATCACGGCGCTTGACCATGATCACCGTCTTGGGACACTGGGCAGCCAGCCGTTCGGGGATGTTGCCGAAAAGGATTTGATCAAAGGGACGATGCCAGGCTGCGCCCACTAGCACCAGGTCATGGTCCACGGCCTGGGCCAGGATTCCCTCTACGGTGTCGGCAGCAGGCAGCACCTGGTACATAAAGGGGAATTCCATCCCCGCCGTTGTAGCTTTCAAACGCTCCAGGCGACGCTCTTGCTCCTCCGAAGTGAACTCGCGGGTGCAGATGTTGAGCATGGTCACGCTGGCGTCAAAGTGCACACCCAATTGTGCAGCCAGTGAGGCAGCCAGGGCGGCATGAGGACCTCCACCGATGGGTACCAGGATGCGCTTGATCTCATCTAGCCCCTTGTGGCTGACCACCGCTATATCACAGGGCGGGTTGTCCACCAGGCGATCTATCACGTGGCCGAAGATTCGCCCCCGGCTGCGGGTGTAGCCCCGCCAGTCCAGGACCATCAGCGAGGCCCGCCGCTGGCGCGCAGTGCGAAAGATGCCTTTCACCTCGTCGCGCCCCAGACGAATCAGGCTGTGGACTGGGACATCCACCTCTTTGGCGGCGGTGATCACCCGTTCCAGCAACGCTTTTCCTTCTGCCAGGAACATTCGCCCCTGACGGATAGAGAGCTGAGCCGGCACCCGCACCATGTGCAAAGCTAGGATTTCTGCCTCGTTCTCCTGAGCCCACGCGCCAACGAAGGGCATCAAATGCTCCACTCGTGTCTTGCGATCCAGGGGAAAGACGAGGGACTGGCGGCGTACGGTGACAATCTCCTCATGCAGTACCAACTTGGGCTCCTCCATGGCCTCTGCAGTACGAACATAGGCGACGTAGAAGACGAGACCAGCCGCAATCCACAGCACGGTGGTGAACCAGGCGATGGGACTGAGCTGGAAGAGGGAGAGAGCCAGGAGAGCCTGGAAGGTGATGCCCAGGATGGGGATCAGCGGCATAAGGGGCACTTTGTAGCCCCGATCTAGATCGGGACGCAGCTTGCGCAGGCGGATCACCGTCAGATTGACCATGGCAAAGAGGATCAAAAACATGATGTCGGCTGCACTGGCCACGTCTTTGATGGGGAGAGCGATGACCATCAGGATCACCAAGCCCCCCGAGATGAAGATGGCCACAGCCGGCGTGCGTCGCCGGGAGTCAATTTTGCCGAAAAAAGGGGGCAGGTTGCGGTCGCGTCCCATGGCGAAGGAGACCCGTGAGGAGGAATAAATCGTAGCATTGAGGGCTGAAATGGTGGAGACCAGACCGGCGAAGAGAAGGATATACGCTCCAAAGGGCATCACCTGGCGAGCGGCTTCTACTATCGCCGTCTCCTCGAAGTGTGCCAGGAACTCCCAGGTACTATCTACCCCGATAGGGAGGGAAGCCCTTACGTCCGCGGAGAGCTTGCCCAGGTCAATGGCTCCCAGGGCCACAAAGCCTACTCCCAGATAGATGATCACCACAATACCAATGGCCGCAAAAATGGCCCTAGGCAAATTCCGCTTGGGGTTTTCCACCTCTTCCCCGCATTGGGCAATCACCTCGTAACCCTGAAAAGCAATGGTGGTCAGTCCCATGGCCGAGATGATGCTTATCAGGCCCTGTGGGGCAAAAGGGACAAAGTTTTGGGTCGAATGGGGAAGGCGAAAGAGTGCCGCCAGACCAAATGCGGCAAAGACTGCCAGGATCACAACCTTGGTCATGGTGACGATATTGCCCACGGCCCTAGTTTCCGAAGCGCCCAGATAGTTGATGAAAGTAAAAATGACAGACATGGCTATTGCCAATGCCACGGATAAGCCTTCCTGCTCCATTCCCAGCACGGTCACCCCGCTGTGATAAAGGAGGTCAGCAGCGTAGGAGCCAAAGCCCAGGGCGTAGAGGCTGCAAGCCAATGCGTGGGCGAACCAGCTCATCCATCCGCTCAAAAAGCCAAAAAGAGGTGACAAACCCTCCTTGACCCACAGGTAACCTCCGCCCGCTTCAGGGTAGGCCGAGCCCAGTTCGGCATAGGAGGCTGCGGTGAAGAGGGTCACTACCCCATTGAGTAGGAAGGCGATCAGGAAGGCCGGGCCTGCCGCGCCCGCTGCATGACCGGTGAGGACAAAGATGCCAGCCCCGATCATGGCCCCCACACCGATCATGGTGATGTCGAAGGCACTCAGGTCACGGCTGAGAGTGATCTCGACTTTAGTTTTCCTGGTACTCATTGTTATCTCCTGTATCGCCCTGCATAAAACAAAGACCGCCACTCCAAGCAGGGACCCTTACCACTGTTGCGGTACAGGCAACGCTGGGGGAGGGCGGCGGTTGCCAAAGCCATTATAGCACAACACTGACTACTGTGTTTCTGCATCCTTTTTGGCTCGCTGATCTCGTCGCCGAACGTATCTTCTGGTCCTATGTAGAAGCGCGGTTCGCTTTGCCTCTGCCTCCATTGCCAAATCATCAAAAAGAAAGGCCCGAGCTTTAAGCCAACATAGGACAAGTGGCCGCGCCCTGCCAGTATTTCTTTCCTTCTCCTTCCCCACGAGCCTTATCACGCCGGTGGAGAGCATAACCAATCACTCTATGCATCAAAGCACCATTTCTGGCTCTGGACTTTGCAGCTTCCCCATCTTGTAGATGGACCGACCCGATAAGATTTATCCTATCCTCCATCCGCCTCTCTCCCCTATATTCAGCTTTCTTGCATCAAGCGTTTACCATTCTCCCCTTCGTCTCTATCTCGCAGCAGGTAATAGGCCAAAATCGCTACTCCGATTACGATGGAACTGTCAGCCAAGTTGAAAACAGGCCATATCTTGAAATCTATAAAGTCAACCACGTAGCCCAGCCGCAGCCGATCCAGCAGGTTACCCAAAGCCCCGCCCAACTGCAACCCCAGGCTGACCTTGATCCACCACTGACTCGCTGGCAGATGACGATAGTAGAAGATGATAGCCGCCACCACGATCACAGCGATGACGACAAAGAGCGAGCCCCGATCCTGAAACAGACCAAAGGCCGCTCCAGTGTTGGTTACGTGAGTGATGCTGACCCAGGGAGTCAGAGAAGCAACGGGGTTCCATGATTGGCCAAGGTTCAGGTTAGATAGGACCAAATACTTGCTGATCTGATCGGCCACCAAAATCAGGAGGGCTACTACTGGCAAGATGATCTTTTCCCCACAACGTCTAGTCAAAAAACAGTCTCCTTGTGTCTTCAGTTTGCTTGAAAGGGCGTCTTTCCTCTAGCGACTCTCGCGGTGCTGTTGACAAGAGAGGCAGAGAGTAGCATAAGGCAAAGCCTTCAGGCGAGCTGGGTCAATCTCTTTTCCACACTGCTCACACAAGCCGTATGTGCCTGTCTCAAATCTCTTCAGAGCGTCCTCCACCTGCTTCAGGAGACGCTCCAGATTCTGGCGCAAGGCCAGGTCCTTGGCCTGCTCAAAGGCCTCGGTGGCATCATCGGCCATGTGATTGCCATAGCCAAGATTATCCCGCTCTACAACGTTGGTTTGGCTGAGCTCGGTCAAGAGCCTTCCCCTCTCTGCTTCGAGTCGCATCTTGAGCTTTTCCCTTTTGTGTGTCATCTCGCTTACCTCCTTCAAGCTGCCTGCAATCAACTCGATGATGACGTCCATATTTTACTCGATTGCCAGCGAAAAAGCAAATCGGAAA
>SOHZ01000597.1 GCA_004377365.1 Anaerolineales bacterium
TTGGCGAGATGAAATTCAATACCAAGGACGATATCCCGCCGGAATGGGGCAATCCCAATCCGGATATGCCCCGCTGGATTACCACGCGGTACGTGGAATGGACGAGCTGGTTGGCCGGGTCCCAGCAGTGGGGGCTGTCCTCCATGCGCCAGGGCGAGAATTCCGGCACCATCACCCACGAGCTTGGGCATTTCGCGTTTCGCCTTCCCGACCTCAACAACAATCCCTATGTCACGCCTTACCGCAGAGTCGCCGCTGGTCCATGGGACATGATGGACCGGGGCTGCTTTAACGGACCTGGGGGACCGCACACGCGCTGGGTGGTGCCGCCGACTCAAGGCGCAGCGATGCCCGCTGGACTGATGGTGCGAAACCGCCTGGAGAACGGATTTATTACCGAGTCCCAGCTCCTGAGGCTGAACAGGGACGGGCTGGCTCAATCCGGGCTGGCGGTGGCCGAGGTTACGGCACGAGCGGTGGATCCCCTCCAAGGCACCTTCGCCGGTATTATCGTCAGGCTCGACGGCACGGAGCCCGGTGACCGTACCCCGCCGGACGATCCGGCCACCAATGCTCTCTCCCCGGGGATCCCTAACTACAACTTTTATTCGCTAGAAGTAGTCCAGCGGATCGGCTATGACTCGTTCACCCCCGATAACGGAGTCCTTATCGCCAAGAACAAAGACAGCCTGCGGGGCAGGAACGGCGGCCCCAACGCCTTCAACAGCTACATCTGGGTCATCGATGCCCACCCTGAAGACATCAACATGGTGGACTACGTCAAGCCCAACGGCGAAAGGGTAATGCGGACAATCGCCGACTACCGGCAGCTTAACGATGCCCTCTTCCACGCAGGACTGAACTCGGGCAGCCAATTCGAATGGGAAGATACGCCTAACCGGCTGCACTTCTACGTGATCGACGTCGAGAAGAACAAAGAAGGGATCCGCTCCTACACGCTGGCCGTCCGGTCCCTGGACGGCTCAGGTCGGCACGAGCGGGGCGTGGCTCTGGATGCGCAGGAAAACCAGAGGGTAAGAGGGCCCAACATCCCGGTCACCTTCACGCTGAGCAACACGGGCACGGCAGCGGAGACGGATCCGGCGCTGCATGCGGCAAACGCCGGGGCATACCTGAATTCCGACGTTTACCAGCTCTCAGTGTCGGTGGAGGGAAAGGGTTGGACCGTCCAACTGCTCAACGGTCTGGCCGCAGTCGAGTTCGGCGGGTTCCAACCGGTAACGGTTTATGTGTCTCAAGAGGGCGGAAGCGCCCCGTCGGCGACGGTGACCCTTCGGGCGACGTCCGAGAGTGATCCGTCCAAGACCGCGACAGCCACGGTGCAGGTTTCGCGGTAAGGGAGGATTCGATGAAAGCGAATTTTATTTCTCTCCTGTCATTGGTTTTAGTGTTTTACTGCCACGCTTTTACAGAAGGCCAGGATCCTGTTGTGAGAGCTTTTGAGGAAAAGACCCTCCAGGCACGGCCCCTTCCTTTAAGCAGAGTACGATTGATGGGAGGGCCTCTCAAACGAGCCCAGGACTTGACAGCCGAATATCTGCTTCAGCTGGAACCTGATCGTATGTTGGCCGGCTACCGTATCCGCGCCGGCCTGGAACCTAAGGCCGAGGGCTACGGAGGTTGGGACGCCGTGGACAGCCGCCAGCTGACAGGCCACATTGCCGGGCATTATCTTTCAGCCATCAGCCTGATGTATGCAGCAACCGGCAATGAAGAGTTCAAGCGGCGGGCTGATTATATTGTCACCGAATTCAAGGAAGTTCAAGACAAGCGGGGCGATGGGTACCTGGGCGCCATTGTCAATCGAGACGGCATCGACGGTCGGGAGCTCTTCGAGCGCTTGTCTCAGGGAGAAATCAAATCCGGCGGCTTCGACCTCAATGGCCTGTGGTCGCCGTGGTACACCCTGCATAAGACATACGCCGGCTTACGGGACGCCTTTCGCTGCACAGGCAATAAGACGGCTTTGGAACTCGAAATCAAGTTCGCGGAATGGGCGGAACGCATTCTCGCGCCCCTCGATGCAGGCCAGATACAGCGTATGCTGAACACCGAGTTTGGAGGTATGAACGAAATCCTGGTCGATCTCTATGCGGACACGGGGGACAAACGCTGGCTGGACCTTTCCTATAAATTCGAACATCGATGCTTCATCGAGCCTCTAAAACGGCACCAGGACATCCTCGAAGGCAAACACGGCAACACGCAGGTGCCCAAGCTCATCGGCTCTGCCGACCGCTACGCCTACACGGGCAGCGCAGGGGACATCATGGCTGCAAGCTTTTTCTGGGATCAGGTCGTACAGCACCATAGCTATGCCACCGGAGGTCACGGCCATGACGAATATTTCGGTGAACCCGGCAAGTTGAGTGATCGTGTGGACGGACGCACAGCTGAGACATGCAACGTCTACAACATGCTCAAACTGACCCGCCGGCTTTTCGCACTTCGGCCCGATGCCCATTACGCCGATTTTCAAGAACGGGCCCTTTTTAACCATATTTTAGCCTCCATTGATCCCGAGGATGGCCGGACCTGTTACATGGTGCCGGTCGGAAGAGGGGTCCAGCATGAATATCAAGGGATGTTCCGCAGCTTCACCTGCTGCGTAGGATCAGGCATGGAGAGCCATGCTCTGCATGGAGACGGGATTTATTACGAAGCGGGTGACAAGCTCTGGGTGAACCTGTATGCACCTTCCACGGCAGAGTGGACCGCGGAAGGCGTCAACCTGAAAGTGGACACGGATTTCCCGGAAGGTGAGTCGGTGATCCTTAAAATGACGCTCCAGTCACCCAAAGAATTTACTCTGGCTTTGCGCCGCCCCTACTGGGCCGGCGACGGATTTTCCGTTAAAGTCAATGGTGAAGCTGTCTCTGAAGACGTAATCGATCCATATCGCGATGTCCCTGAGTCGGGTCGTCCAGTCGCTGGTCGCGGCGGCGTGGAGCAATCCGGAACTTACGTTGAACTGAAACGAGCCTGGAAAACCGGCGATACAGTAGAGTTGATTCTACCCAAGACGCTTCGCCTGGAACCTACGCCCGACAACCCGCAGGTCGCTGCTATAATGTGGGGGCCTCTGGTGCTGGCTGCGGACTTGGGACCAGAGCGTGAGAGAGGACGCGGAAGAGACGTCAGCTACGAACCGCCGACTATTCCGGTGTTCGTGGCAGCAGAGCAATCGGTGAACCAATGGGTAAAATCCGTTCCCAACGAACCGGGACATTTTCGCATCACTGAGGTTGGCCGTGACAGTCTCGGAGCCGACCTCGAGATCGAGGTGAATCTGGTGCCGTTCTACCGTTTGCACCGGCGCGCCTACGCTGTATATTTCGACCTATTTTCCAAGCCCGAATGGGAG
>SOHZ01000136.1 GCA_004377365.1 Anaerolineales bacterium
TGAGAACGTAGCAGAACTCGCCCGCCTGACACAACTGCAGCAACTCCTCGTCGGCATCTCTGGAGATATAGATCCCACGGCTGGCCTGGACGATGCCACCGACAACATAGATGCTTTGCTCAGACATAAAGGCGCTCCTGGAAGTAATCAGCGTACGGTCCCCTTACGCATCTATTATATCACATTCCCACACCCCATGCAATAGCTTTCGGCCGATTCCGTCATGCAAAACGCGCCACTCACCAACAAAAAAGGCGGCTTCATAGGCCGCCTTTCCACACTCATCTGGTCGAATCTCTCGATGGGGCTCACCAGGAGCTTTTGGTATTGCTCTTTGGTGTTCACCATGATCTCTTCCCCCTCCAACGACTGCTAATCTCTGCTATTTGCACGTTCTCGCGGCCTGTGGTACAATACTATTGCGAGGAGGTCGGGTGGCCATGCGAATCCTATCCTTGACCGGACGGTGTAACATGGCTGCGGCCCCCACACGACGGGGGGACACCTGACCTTTTCGTTTATTCCCAGCCCAATACTTCTAGCAGTTCCTCCACACTAATGCGCCGCTTTGGTTCTCGCTCTCCGCGGTAAGTCTCCAAGGCCAGTTTGTGCGCCGCCGATTTCTTCCCAATCTCTTGAAAGGCAATCTGATCACTGTGCAAATTGGGCACCTGCTGGCGGAGGTGTTGAAGCAGTTCCCCTTTGATATCCCCCTCTGCACCACCGGTGTATTCCCGGTCAATGGTGATCATTTCCAAGGTTCTAATGTAGTCTTGTAGCAACAGCACCAACCCGGCGGTCAACAGCTTTACGCCGATGCGATGCTTGCGCACGCCTTGAGCTTTCAAGTGGTGATAGCACGCTCGCTTGACGGCTTTGGGGATGAGAATGGCGGCCTGGATAGCGTCTGAAAAAGCCAGGACTGTATCCACCGTCAACTGGTCGGTGCGGCCGCTCTGATCAACTTTGATGTCATGCACGGTGTCGGAGGCCCTTCTCGTTGTCTATCGGTTTCGCTTTCGCACAATTATACATCAAAAGACGCGCCTTGACCATTTCTGCACGCCCCACTTCGCTGCCCCAAGCTGGCCCCAAGGTGACCGGCAAGGGGTGTGGTGGGCGGAGACTTGACAAAGCCAGGGCTGTGATGTATGATGGAGATGATTTTTATGAGAAAACTGAGATTCCTTTTCCAAGAACCGGGATTGATAGAAGCGATTGTCTCCGACCCAGACATCCCCATAAGCGAGACAGGGCTCGACACACGGGGCTACCGCTCGCTCTGGGTGGCCGACCTCATGGTTGACTATGACCCCCGGACCGGCAAGCCCTACGCTTTTATGAGCTCTAGCTTCGAGAAGACCTATCCTCTAGTGATCTGGGCCCTCAAATTTCACATGGACGACGAACTGTTCGACGTGCCCCAAGCCAGCCTGACGGCCGTACCCCTGCACGAGGCGTTCAGCTGGGCCTATGCCCACTTTATCCTGGAAGATCAGTTGCCTATCCCTCAACCGGATGGACCGTCCGAACCGCGCAGCCTGACTTGCCAGGTGCTGCGCTACGCCGCTGCCGCAGCGTGAAGCCGCGCCTTGACCATTTCCGCACGACAGCAAAAAAACGAGCCCTTGATGGGCTCGTGTTCTCTAAAAGGTCTTATGTACACGACTAAGAAGTTGTCATTACCGCTCCCTATTGCCTCACACAATACGAGTTCACGGTATCCGCGTCCAGGACTCCCCACCGTCGGTAGATTTATAAAGTCCAGCGAAAGTTCCAGCATAGACAATTTGGTTGTTCTGTGGGTCAACGGCAATGGAATGCACCGAGTATGCAGTACCTGATGGGTCAGTTGGCAGCCCATTGTTCCTGGGCCACCAACTCAGACCGCCATCGGTGCTCTTATAGATGCCATTTCTGAAAAGATTCTCCCTATCCCCAGTAGCAGCCAGGAGCACAGTTTCCGAATCTCTGAAATCCAGTATGGTCACTGACGAGATCTTTAATGGGGCGCGCAAATATAATGGCTTCTCCTCCCCCAGGATTATTGGTCGCCAATTGCGACCACCGTCAACACTTACCGCCACTGTGGAATTGTCGGCTCCAATGTAGAGCCAGTCCTTTTCGTAGCCAGAAGCCGGAAGAAGAGCTAGGGTATATATTGCCTCCATTGCCCCACATGGCAATTGATCCCAAAAGTTGCCACCGTCAAACGTCCGCCAGAGTTCGCCCCCCCTTCCAGCGGCGTAGACCAATTGGCCATCGTCAGAGGCAACCACCAGGGCGTAAATTGGCCTGCCCCCCATGCCCCTCATTCTGAGTTCCCAGTTTACACCGCCGTCTTCACTGCGGTAAACCCCTTCATCTGTCCCAACGTAGATAATCTGGTCGTCGCCTGGGACAACAGCCAGCACATGGACTGCACCCTTTAGAGGTTGACCGGTGTGTGGGTCTTTGATCTCGATGGGCGATTGCCAGTTGGCACCCCCATCGGTTGATTTTAAGACGAGGCGGTCTGCTGCTGCAAACACCGTCTGTGGATTGGCTAGCCCCAGTGTCAGGCTCTCGACATTGGGAAAAGCATTGATCCGCTGCCAGCGGTAGCCACCGTCCATCGTCTTGTAGATGCCATCTCCTTTGGCAACTACATATATGATCTTGTTGTCGTCAGGGTTGATGTCTACATCCAAGACTGCCACAGGAAGTCCCGGGGGTCGTGGAAGTAGAGTAGCAGTTGGAGTTGGGGTGGGCGAGGGAGGCTGAATTGGTGTTGGTATCTCCATTGAGGTGGGAGTCGCCGTTGGTAGCACCGGCGTATTGGTGGCTGTTGGCGTCTCTGTGACTACGACCACCGCAGACGTCGCAGTCGTTGGCGCAACTGCGGGAGTGTTGGTTGCTGAGGGCTCTGGAGCGGCGGTCATCGTTGGGGATGCTGTGTCAGTCGGTAAAATGACCGCTGCTATCTGGGTGGGGGTGGGAGTTGGCGTTAGAGTTGGAACTAAGCCAAACTCTCGCAGGTTAGGATATTCTGAACTTGGAGCACTGGCCAGGAAACTGCCCAGGCCTGGATTATCATTAATCACACTCCTTACCGCGCTTATCATCTGTCCAATCGTCGCAAATTGTGAAGTGATTGCGGCAGGTATAGGTCTATGGGTCGGCAGAGCGGTGAAGGGTGCTAGAGTTTCTACAGACATTGGTAACGAGGTTGAAGCGGCTGTTACACCAGCAGAGGGAGAAGTCTCAGTTGGTGTTACATCCATGCCAGGTGTTAAAGTACTGGTCGGAGTTACCGTAGGTGTTGGTGATGAGACAGTAGGCGTAGTAGTCGGTGGTGATGAAGCAGCAGACATGGTAGTTGGTGGTACAGTAGGTGTAGG
>SOHZ01000347.1 GCA_004377365.1 Anaerolineales bacterium
CACCGTAACGGGAGCCAGGATGGGTGGAATAGATAAAATAACATCCGGTGTTGCAAATGGTATTGATTGGCCATTGCCCGGAACCATCACCTAGAGATGTTCAAGTGAAGTGAGGGATCTATTACAGCGTGCCGATTTGATCATCGCTAAAGGTGGAGGAAATTTTGATACCCTGGAAGAAGAGAAAGATTATAACAGAAATATCACCTTCCTGCTCTTATCAAAATGCATTCCTTATTATAATTATTTTCATGCTGAATTGTATCAACCTATACTGGCAAACTTTTTTCGGAGATAATCATGAAGACCGAGACGATATCCACAATTTGCCGGATGTGCGATCACGGCTGCGGTTTAGAGATTACACTAGAACATGGTCGGCCTGTCAGTCTAAGAGGTTCCCAGGAGCACCCCTTTAACAAAGGTTGGCTATGTGCCAAAGGGAGGGCTGCCCTAGATTTTCTCCATTCTCCTCAAAGACTTTCTTCTCCCCTGATTCGTAGAAATGGGAAGTTTGTTCCCATCGAATGGGAAGATGCCCTAACCTATGCTGCGGAAAAACTTCTTTGGGTTAAAGATCAATTTGGTCCCCAGAGCCTGGCCATTTATCACGGAGAGGGGGTTGGGCATCAAGAAATCAAGTATTATATGAAGCGCTTTGCCAATGTTTATGGAACCCCCAATTTTATGGGGGTTGGCTCTTTCTGCAACGCTTCGAGAACACTGGCAGAAATCCTCACCTTTGGGGGCTTGACCAAACCCGATATATCCAATACCCACTTCTTAATCATCTGGGGCGGGAACCCTCTGGTATCTCACGAGCCCGTCACCCCAAAAGAACTGACCCGACTTAGGAAAAGAGGTGGATAAATCGCTGTCATTGATCCCCGAGAGACAGAAACTGCCTTGAAGGCGGATTACCACCTGGCTATTAAACCTGGCCGGGACGAAATACTGATTTTAAACATGCTTCACGTCATTTTCCGTGAGGAACTGTGGGACAAAGAGTTCACGGCCAAATGGGTTCACGGCTTTCATCGCTTCTTTCAGACAGTCCAACAGGATCGCTTCTCCCCGGAGCACGGACAGGAGTTGACCGGGATTCAGCCCGATCTGGTGCGCCAAGTGGCACGCTCCTACGCCCAAACCAAACCGGCCTCCATTTTCACAGGGAATGGTCTGGAGCATCACAGTTTTGGCGTCAGCACCATGCGCCTCTTGGCTATCCTGAAAGCTATCACTGGCAACTTGGATGTGCCTGGCGGAGACCTATTCACACCCCGACCCGGGTTACGAGATATGACCATGCCCTTGCCAGAGCCTTCAGTCCCTCCCTTGGGTTCGGATAGATTTCCTCTATTTTGCCAGTTACGCAAGGAGGCCCACGCGATGTGCCTGCCTGAGGCGATCCTGGAGGAGCGGCCTTATCCGATCAAAGGCATGATCATTGTTGGAGGAAATCCCTCGCTGGAATGGCCCAACAGTAGCGTGATCCGAAAGGCCCTGAGAAAGCTGGAATTTCTTATGGTCATTGACGTGGTTCGGTCCCCGGACTGCCAGTATGCCAGTGTGGTTCTCCCTGCCTGTACCTTTTTAGAACGGGACGAGCATCGGATAAATGTTTACCAAAATCTTGCCTGTATTACACTCAGACAAAAGGTCATAGATCCTGTTCATGGCCTGGCGGATCAACTGATTTGGGTTGAACTGGCAAAGCGTATGGGATTTGCTGATTATTTCCCCTGGGAAAATATTCAAGAAGGAATCAACGATCTGCTCAGTCCACTGAATCTGTCTTTTAAAAGTCTGTCCGACCAGGGTGGGGTTTATGAATACGAAGAGAGGAGGTATAAAAAGTACGAATCCCAGGGATTTCGTACCCCTACAGGAAAAGTAGAGATCGAATCTGAACGGCTAAAAAGTGAAGGATACGATCCTTTTCCAATCAGAGACAATGCTCTTCATCCCGTTAGATATTCTGACAAGTTCCCCTTGTTTCTTACTACGGGGGGAAATCTGCTTTGTTACTTGCATTGGCAATATCGTTATATACCTAAACTGAAAAAGATTGCCTCGGACCCCATGTTTGAAGTCCATCCACGAACTGCGCTTCAATATGGAATAGCTGATGGTGAAACTGCCGAAGTGCAAACCACGCGTGGGAAGATTCGACTCAAGGCCCATCTTACCAGCCGAATCCGTCCGGATACGATTCACATTCCGCAAGGTTGGGAAGAGGCCAACGTGAATGAACTTACTGGGATGGAAGGCGTGGACCCGCTGTCTGGTTTCCCAAATCTAAAATCCCTAAGGTGTCGTATCCAAAAGATATGAAGTTGCCCCTCCCATGCTGAGATTAAGGAGTGAGTTCCTGGGATCATTTTCAAGCCACCTGTCAACTCATGCCCTTTGACCACGCTCAGGACAGGCCATGTGCGTCAAGGCAAGAAGCCCTTTCTCCCATCCGCAACAACGAACCCTATGGGAGGAGGGGCTTTCGGGTTTGGAGGAAGGGCTGGCAGATACGTGTCAGGCTCCAGAAGACAGGTCTTGTCCACTCTACACAAAAGGCGATAGTGTGGTATAATAAGGGCCGTGGGGTGAGAAGCTGCTGGTTGCTATCAACCGCTTGCGAGAAATGGAGCTGAAATCATGAGCCTTCCCCAATTTGCCCTTGAGATGCACCAGGTTGTCCTTCTCTTTGTAGAGGCCGTACTCGGGGAGGAAGAGAGCGACGACCTGGCGGCCATGCTGGTCCCTAATAGAAACGTGGACCTTGCCTACCGACTCTTCGGCTATGTCCCTCTGTACTTTTTACTGGGTGGGCACCTGCGTTGCGAGGCCTTCGCCGTGCCCCGCATGGGCCAGCATCAGGAAAGCGGCGAGGTGCGGGTCGAGATTGTCTGGGCCAGGGATCAGGATGAACTCCAGCGCTGGGTCTTTCAGTCTGATGCCTTTTTTACCATCACCCTGCGCCAATACCGGCGCAAGTGGCGGGTGCAGGGCATCAACCCCGCCCCGGCTGACGCCCCCGTCACCCTCCGTCAGGTCCGCGAGAAGATAGAGGAGATGGACGAGCAATCGGGCTATTGGTTGCCCTATAACCTGTTGGCTGGCAGTCTCCAGGTGGAGCGACGGAAGACGGAGCAACTCGATGATGTAGAATCGCTCTTCGTGCCGTACATGCAAGAGGTTGGCTTTGGTCTGTGGGAGTTGACCAGTGCCTTACGTCTGTGGCGTGACTTTAAGAAAAAGGCCAACCCGTCTTATCGCAAGCCAGGGGTATACGCTGCGGCTGTCGAGTACGCTATGGTCCTTTTCGGCTTTTACGAGGGCTCCCAGGCCGAAATTGGCAAGGCTTATGGGGTATCAGGGAGCACCGTGGGAACAAAGTTCCAGGAAATTGAGCGGGCCTTGAATCTCTACCAGTACGACGAACGCTACTCGCAGATGGAAGACCCTTCTGCGCGGTTCCGAGCCTTATGGAAGCAGATAGGCGTCAAAGGACCGCCCAAGATGCGCCTGGGGGGCAGCCGACGAGGTGGATGGAGTTTCGGTTTGTGATAGGTGCAGGAGTCATCTTTTGCTGAGAGTCGCTAAGGCTTGTGTCGCTGTGGCCGGTCTGAGTATCGCCCTGCTGGGTCTGCTGAGTGGGGTGCTATATTTCGTGCTGCCCCTGGTGTACGGGAAGGGAGGGACTGATCCCTTGCAGATCTCCATCGTGGGGATGGCCTTCCTCGTCCTGGGTCTGGGCCTGGGCTTGCCCTTGAGCTGGCAGGGGCTCAGTTCGTTGCTGGGCCGCCCCTCACGCCCTTTCCGCCCCCGGCCAAAGCGGCGCAACAGTGCCGTGGGGCTGCTGCTAGCTCTCTTTGTGTTGTCCGTGGTCGTCGGCCAGATCATCCTGGTCACCGATTTCCTTGCCCCTCTGGTCTTCCCCCTTTTCTACGTTCTGGGTGCCGCGCTGCCTGCTCTGATAGTGATGGCCTTCGTTGGCCGGCGGCTGAGCTCGGCTGCGGTGCCGGTCCGCTGGCGGGAGATAGTCCTCCAGACAGGCAGTGGCGCATTCCTGGCCATTTTCCTGGCCTTTGGCTTGGAAGCCATCTTCAGCCTGTTCATCCTGTTTGCTGCCTTGCTCATTGTGGCTCTGACGCCCAACGGGATGGCCTGGCTTCAGGAACTGACGGCCAACTTGCAGGATCCCTTGTGGATAGCAGACTCGGTTAATCTCTCTCAGGTATTGCTCTCCCCGCCCATCGCTATCGCTTTGGTCCTGATTTTCGTGGTCATCGCTCCTCTGGGTGAAGAGTTGTTCAAACCCCTCGGGGTGGCTCTGATGAGCTATCGCCGGCCGGGGACGGCGCAGGCTTTCCTGTGGGGGGTGGCTGGAGGAGCTGGGTTCGCCATAGCGGAAGGGCTTTTCAACTCTGCCATCGCTTTAGAGGGCTGGAGCGTGGTGGTGCTGTTACGGGTGGGCTCCACCCTGATGCACTGCTTGGGCAGTGGGCTGATGGGCCTGGGCTGGCACTATCTGCTGAGGACGCGCCGCCCCTGGCATATCCTGGGCACTTATGCGGCCAGCGTCGGCCTCCACGTCCTTTGGAATGTGGGAGCCATAGGCATGGCAGCCGTTTCCTTGGGGGCGATGGCTTCCGGCGCCGATGAAGCCAGCCTGGCCCTCAGTGGCCTGGGGGTCCTGGTGTTGGGTGCCTACCTGATCCTGCTTGCTCTGTTCATGGCCTTTGCCATCTATTATCTGACTGGCAGGGGGTGGGAAGAGCAATGGATCGAGGATGGAGGATGGAGAATGGAGAATGGAGGATAAAGAGCGGATCAAGGCGGCTTGTCGGGTGGCGGGCTGTTCGGTGGGCGATCTGATGAAGGTACGGGTGAATTGTAACCTTTAGAGTTGAACGCATACGAATCCTACAAAGAAGGGAGTCATCAAAGCAATGATTGAAGGCGTCAAAGTCAAGAAACTGCGGGTCATTCCCGACGAGCGCGGGTATTTAATGGAAATGTTGCGTAGTGACTGGGAAGAGTTCGAGAGATTCGGCCAGGTCTACGTTACGGCCGCCTATCCGGGGGTGGTCAAAGCCTGGCACTACCACAAGCTTCAGACCGACCATTTCATCTGCGTCCATGGCGTGGCCAAAGTGGCCCTTTACGATAGCCGCCCCGATTCGCCCACCTACGGTGAGGTCAACGAGTTCTTCATGGGCCAGCACAATCCCATTCTGCTCAAGATCCCGCCCGGTGTGATGCACGGTTTCAAGGGCATCGGCCAGGAGATTACCCTGATAGCCAACGTGCCCACCGAGCTGTATAGCTACGACGAGCCCGACGAATACCGCCTGCCCGCTCACACAGACGCGATACCTTACGATTGGTCACGGAAGGATGCATAGCTATTCATACGTCGATCTGAACCTCCATATTCCCTCCTCCAATAGCAGGGGAAGGCCAGGGTGGGAGCTGGGACAGGGGGCTGCGGCGGCTCTTGTCTTTTTGGCCATAGAGTGGTATATTAGAGGTAGGATTGCATACGGAGGGCGTGGGCAAAGGTGGCTGAGAGGCTCTTACTCAATAACCGATACCGGCTACTGGCCGTCATTGGCGAGGGCGGCATGGCTACAGTCTACCGGGCTCAGGACATCATGCTAGGGCGCACGGTGGCTGTCAAGGTGCTGCACGAGGGACGCGCAAAGGATGACACTTTTCTGGCGCGTTTCTACCGAGAAGCCCAGGCGGCAGCCAACCTGGACCATCCTAACATCGTTAGCGTCTACGACATCGGCCGGGATGGCAATCGTCATTACATCGTCATG
Source organism: Anaerolineales bacterium (assembly GCA_004377365.1). Classification (GTDB taxonomy): domain Bacteria; phylum Chloroflexota; class Anaerolineae; order E26-bin7; family E26-bin7; genus E26-bin7. The sequence continues at coordinate 5,826 of SOHZ01000347.1, forward strand.
GAGTACGTCGAGGGCCGCAATCTCAAGGAGCTGATCCTTGAAAGCGCTCCTTTTCCCATCGAGCGCGCTCTGACCATTGCCATTCAGGTCTGTGCTGCCGTCGGCGCGGCTCACAAGGCCGGTCTCATCCACTGCGACGTCAAGCCGCAAAACGTCCTGGTCGCTCCTGATGGGCGGCTAAAAGTAACCGATTTTGGCATCGCCCGAGCCTTGAGCTCCACCCCCATGGTCGAGGGAGGGGATGTCTGGGGCACGCCTGACTACCTGTCGCCGGAGCAGGCGGCTGGTAAACGCCTGGGACCACCTTCAGACGTCTACTCCATCGGCGTGGTGATGTATGAGATGCTCACCGGACGTCTGCCCTTTGAGGCCGAAACCAGCATCGCCCTGGCCCTCAAGCATTTGCGCGAGGAACCAACACCCGTCAACGAGCTGAACCCCCGCGTTCCCCCGGGGTTGGCCCGCATCTTGCACAAGGTGCTGGCCAAGGAGCCCTCAGCCCGCTACCGCACAGCCTCACAACTGGCCCAGACCTTGATCAACTATCACCGCGCTGGTGAGACCATAACGACCGTCCAGCGGCCAGTGATCGTCAGACCGGAACCTCAGCCTGTTGAAGTGGTTTCACCTTTTGAGGACCGGGTTGGGTACTACGAGGAAGAAGCGGAATGGGAGGAGGAAAGGGGTTGGGATTGGGTGGCCGTGGTGCTGGGAGCGGTGGCTCTCGTTTCCGTGCTGGGCCTGGCTCCCCTGTGGACCCTGGTCTACAACCGCTACGCGCGCTTGCCGCCTCCGACCGCCCCTCCTCCAGCGGTCACCGTGGCCAGCGATGAGGTGCTCATGCCAGACGTGGTGGGCATGGATCAGGAGGCAGCCCGGAAGTTGGTTGAGGCCACGGGGCTTCAATTCATGGTCATCGGCGAGCAGCACCACGAGACCATCCCGGCCCTGGCTGTCATCAGTCAGGTCCCGACGGGGGGGCAACCGGCCAAACGGGATGCCGTCGTAGAGGTCGTCATCAGCCAGGGACAGGATTTGTTGGTGGTGCCCGCCTTGGTCGGTCAGGCCATCGGAGTTGTGGAACCTCAGTTGGTGAACATGGGTTTCACTGTTGAGAAGCGTAAGGAGTGGAGCCTGATGCCGGTCGGCACCGTCTTGACTCAGGACCCGCCAGCCAATTCGATGGTCTCTAAGGAGACCACCGTGGTTTTGACCCTCAGCAGCGGTTCACGGCTGCCGCTGGAGGCGAATCTGGCTGACAGGGTTCTGCTGGTTTCCTGTGACCTGGATAGGGTCGAATTCGGGCCTGGGGAGACGATCCAGTTGACCTTGCACTGGCAGGCTTTGCGGGAGATGACTGAAGACTACACCGTCTTTGTCCATCTCACCCATGCCGAGGGGCAGCTCGTCAGCCAGCAGGACATCCAACCCCTGGGAGGGGCCAAACCTACCACTTCCTGGACCCCAGGCGAGATGGTAGACGATCCTTATGAGTTGGCCATCCCGGTGGGGGCCTCGCCAGGTACCTACTGGCTCAAGGTGGGCATGTATTCCCAGAACACTATGAAACGTCTGCTGGTGGTCGAGCCCGGTAGGGCTCAGGCAGAACAGGACAGCGTCCTGGTGAAGCAGATACAGGTCGTCCAATAGGTGCGCTGTCTCACAGCAAAGACGGATTGACGCGCACGACAAGACTTCCGAAGTCTGCCAGACTTCGGAAGTCTCATATAAAACTCTAACGTTTCTCTAATGTTATGCTAACAAAGATGTGCTATGATAGCAGCGTGTCTTGATCAAGCGTGGTGGCTCAAGAGCAGTGCAGGAGTTTGTGCTGTCGCTGGTTGCTCGTTATTGGCACATTCCGATGATTTCTGGTATAATATACTTAGAGACTGATGGAGGTTGGGAGGAGAGGTAGAGGTTTAATGGAGGCTGAAAATGGGTTCAGGATGGTTTAGGAGCGGATTTGTATATTTACTCATCCTGGTGGCGGTGGCAGCGTTGATCTTTAGTATTTCCCCTCAGTCGAAAAAGCCCGAGGGCATTCCTATCACTCAGTTGGCTGAGGAGATCAAAGCCGGAAAGGTCAAGCGCATCACCGTCACGGGTGACGACTCGTTGAAAATTGAATACAGAAACAAAAAAGAGGTAGCTGTTTCCCATAAAGAAAGCGGTGTCGGCGCAATCGAAATATTACGAGACCTGGGGGTTACCGATACACAACTGGCTGCTGTCAACATAGAATATGAGCCACCTGGCAATTGGGGCAGTTGGTTGACCATTCTGGGGAGCGTCTTGCCCGTGCTGGTTGTGGGGGCCTTGTTCTATTTTCTGATACGACAGGCCCAGAGCGGTAACAACCAGGCTCTTTCCTTTGGCAAGAGTCGGGCCCGGATGTTCACCGGCGACAAGCCCACGGTCACCTTCGAGGACGTGGCCGGGGTGGAGGAAGCCAAGGAGGAACTTCAGGAGGTGGTCGAGTTCCTTCAGGAACCGGAAAAGTTCATCTCTCTGGGCGCTCGTATCCCCAAAGGGGTGTTGCTGGTGGGAGCACCGGGCACAGGCAAGACGCTGATGGCCAAGGCCGTCAGCGGTGAAGCTGGTGTGCCTTTCTTCAGCATCTCCGGTTCCGAGTTCGTGGAGATGTTTGTAGGAGTAGGGGCCAGTCGCGTGCGCGATCTATTCGATCAAGCCAAGCGCAATAGCCCTTGTATTGTGTTTGTGGACGAGATTGATGCTGTAGGCCGCCACCGGGGGGCAGGCCTGGGGGGCAGTCATGACGAGCGGGAGCAGACCCTTAATCAGATCCTGGTGGAGATGGATGGCTTTGAAACGGACACTAATGTGATCCTTCTGGCTGCTACCAATCGCCCTGATATTTTGGATCCCGCTCTTCTGCGGCCGGGCCGTTTCGACCGCCGGGTGGTGCTGGACCGTCCCGATATGAATGGGCGCAAGGCTATCCTGGAAGTACACATGCAGGGGAAGCCGCTAGCCGCCGACGTTGATCCGATGATCTTGGCCAAGCAAACGCCGGGTTTCGTGGGGGCCGATATTGAGAATTTGGTGAATGAAGCGGCCCTCCTCGCTGCGCGGCGCAATAAAAAAGCCATCGGCATGGAGGAGTTTCAAGAGGCCATTGAACGGGTGCTGGCCGGGCCGGAGCGCAAGAGCCGCCTGATCAGCGATGAGGAGAAAGAGATCATCGCTTACCACGAGGCCGGTCATGCCCTGGTGATGACGGTTCTACCTCGCTGCGACCCGGTACATAAGGTGAGCATCATCTCACGCGGGATGGCCCTGGGTTACACTATGCCTCTACCTGAGGACGATCGCTATCTGCAACATCGCGTCAAATTCAAAGACGAACTGGCCGGGCTGTTGGGTGGTCGGACGGCTGAAGAGTTGATCTTTGAGGATGTGACCACGGGGGCCGCCAATGATTTGGAACGAGCCACCCGGATCGCCCGCAAGATGGTGACCGAGTATGGGATGAGCGAGAAGCTGGGCCCCATGACCTTTGGGCATAAAGAGGAGTTGGTGTTTTTGGGGCGGGAGATTGGCGAGCAGCGGAACTACAGCGAGGCGGTGGCCCAGGAGATTGACAACGAAGTACGAAGCCTGATCGAGGAGGCCCACAGTAGGGCCAAAGAGGTGTTGACTACCTATAAGGACAAGCTGGAGGCCATCGCCGGGCGTTTGGTCGAAGTGGAGACTATCGAAGCGCCTGAGCTTGAGGCCCTGTTTGCCTGACAGATGCTAGTTGGTCAACGGAAAGCAGCCACTTCAATCTTGAGCCACTGTGGGAGTAAAACGAACAACTTGAGCTTGAGCCGGGGTATCATCTGTAGCCCCGGCTTTTGCCTATTTTGAATTCGTGTGACAAGGAGGGTATCGTCGTGGAAGGAATTGTACCTGGTCTGGTGAACGAGTGCCAACTGTTGGTAAGGGAGGAGAACACCGCCACACATCTGGGCAGCGGTGATGTCTCTGCTCTCGCTACGCCGGAGATGATCCGATTGATGGAGAAAGCCAGCGTGGCGGCTGTTGATCCCCTTCTGCCGGAGGGTTACAAAACCGTAGGCATCCTGGTCAACGTCCGCCATCTGGCGGCCACGCCGATGGGCATGGAGGTCAAGGTTCGGGCTGAACTGGCAGAGGTGGATGGCCGTCGGCTGGTCTTTCGCGTGGAAGCCCACGACGAAGTGGAAAAGGTGGGCGAGGGCGAGCATCACAGGATGATCATAGATGCGAAAAAGTTCGGGGAGAAGGTGGGTAAGAAGGGAAGCCCCCACAAATTTGGGCCAGACTCTCATCATTTGCAAATTTGAGCCCGATACGGTAGAATTTGATAAGAACCTGTGAAAAATCGAGCAACGAGGCACCTTGGTTCCACAACCCTCGGAGGCTCTGGAAGATTAGAAGAAACCCCGGGAGGAGTCGAGCGATGGAAAAGACTTTAGGAGCACTCTCAGAGAAGGAATTCGAGGAACTGGTCGAACGCACGATAGACAGACGCCTTGAGGTCTGGCTTACTCAATTGGCAGATGCCTTGATAGGTTGGCAAGAAGAGGAAAGTGCGGAACTTCAGCCGGAATTTGCGGCCTCCCTCAGGCGCGCTCTGGAACAGGCACGTTCAGGAGAAGGCATTGACCTGAAGAGCTTCCGGGACCAGATGGGACGATGAATGCCTTTCAAGTCATTCTGGTGCCTGAAGCGCAGGCAGATATCAGGCGTCTCGATCCTTCCCTGCAGACGCGCATCCTGAAAAAACTAGAGTGGATGGGGCAGAACGCAGAACTGTTGCGCCACCAGGTACTCCGGGGGAAGGAATGGATCGGGTGTTTCAAATACCGTGTCGGTGACTATCGGATCGTTTATCAGGTAGACTGGTCTGCTGAGAGATTGGTTGTTTTGAAAGTTGGGCACCGCCGAGAGGTGTATGGATGATGCTGTCCACCCGTGCCCCCCTGGACTCAGGCTATGGCAATTGATGGGCAGTTCATCACGGCATTGATCAAAGACCGGCATTCGTTGTCCGCTGTGTGGTGGTAGGTGGAGTGCATCTGCATTGTGATGTCTTTCGCCTGTTCGGCACACTGAGCCAGTCCCTCCGTCTTTTCCTCCAGAAACGCGAACAGCAACTCCAGGTTGGCGAAACCGTGGCGCTCGCCGGTGTGGGGGCTCTCCAGAGAAGCCCGCCAGACGGTACCTGCGTCGGCGTTCGCCCGCCACAGGCGCAGCAGGTAGGCCAGGTAACCTGGCCGCTCAGTCGTCATCACTCTTCTCCCCAGACAAGGCCGCCCGGCGATGAAGTGGACCGGTTGGTAAATTCTTGCCCGCGGGGGGTGAAGGTCTTGAAGCCATTCTTACGGAGATAAGCAAGTAGTTCCAGCATTGCCTGATAAACCAGGTCCGTGTAAGGTCGGCGAAAACGCGGATGTCTGGCAGTAGCAATCCGGTTTTCGAGTGTGCTCGAAATCCATCGCGGTCATGCCATCGCATATAGCCGCCATGATCTGGAGTAGTCCCTCTTTGCCAGTGGCCACGAGCGTTTGGATGTCGTCTTCTAGCATCGCTTTAAAGGGCTGCTGGGTCTTCCATTCCGGATGTTCCGGGGCGAGCGTCTTGCTCATCTCTTCCTCTCCTCTTTTTGCGGTGTAGCATGAAAACGCACCTGCAAGCATAGGCTGTGCCGCGGCCATTGCTTGCAGGTGCAGTGCCTTGTTCACCAATCTGATGTGAGAGGTTCAACAGGCAAGGCTGGACCACTCTTTGACGACCATGTCAGCTCTCCCCAGGGATTCGTTGTGCATTTGGAACTCTTCAAAGTAGTTTCGCTGCAAACACGACTAGCACATCTTTAACATTGAACACTTGCTTCAGGCCACGCAGCTTGACCATCA
>SOHZ01000308.1 GCA_004377365.1 Anaerolineales bacterium
TCAGCGTGATCAAGAGCGCGGTGGAAGACAAGTTCGAGGGCGGCACCAACTACATCGCCACCTTGGAGAACGAGGGAGTGGGAGTTGGGCCGTTCCACGACTTTGAGGACAAGGTGCCGGAGGAGATCAAGGCCGATCTGGAGCAGATTCAGAAGGACATCATGGCCAAGAAGTTGTGGACTGGCTGGGGCGAGCCGCCCGAGGGCGTGCCAGTGGCTGCGGAGGTAGACTGCATGGGAGCAGCTTCTGGCGACGAAGTATCAGTGATCTACCAGTGGTCAGGTGCTGAGGAAGAAAAGTTCAACGCCGTCGTCAAGCCGCTGGTGGACGCCTGTGGGATCAAGATCGTGGCCCAGTCCACCCGTGATGCGGCGGTGCTGGACACCAAGGCCAAGAGCACCCCGCCCGACGTCCTCTTCTGGCCCACCACTGCTCCTCTGACCCTCTATACCGGCCAACTGAAAGCGCTGAGCGATCTGGGGGCCGACCCGGCCAACTATGCCGAGTACTGGCAGGCCATGGGCTCCGTGGATGGCAAGTGGCTAGCCGTCCCGGTCAAGGCCGACATCAAGACCATCATCTGGTACAACCCGGCCAACTTTGACCTGTTCGGCTACAGCGTGCCTACCACCTGGGACGAACTGGATGCCCTGGTCGAGAAGATGGTCGCCGACGGCAATGTGCCCTGGTCCATGGGCATGGAGTCTGGCCCCGCCACTGGCTGGACTGGCTCCGACTTTATCCAGGACATCATGCTGGTCCAGCAAGGGCCGCAGTACGTCTCGGACGTCATTGCCGGCGCGGTGGCCTACAACGACGCCGGGGTCAAGCAAGCCTACGAGACCTACGGCAAGTGGGCAATGGATGAACAGTATACCGTGGGCGGCGCGACTGGCACCGTCAGCACCCCCTTCCTGGAAGCCATCTACAAGGTCTTCTCCGACCCGCCCGAGGCCATGATGGTCAAGCAATCCGGCTTTGCCGGCGGCGAGGTCGCCACACAGTTCCCTGACCTGGAATACGGCACCGACTATGACTTCTTTGCCGTGCCTGGCGCGCAGGGAATGCAGGGTGGCGCAGACTTTATGATGGCCTTCGGCGAGAGTCCAGCGGCCAAAGCCCTCGTCGGCTACCTGACCGGTGCTGCGGGTGCGGCGGAGTGGGCCAAGGTTGGCTTTGACCTGTCGCCCAACAAGCTGGCCCTGGGCAACTACACCGACACGGCTTTGATCAAGAAGGCCGAGGCCCTGGCTGGTGCTGCTGGCTTCACCCCCGACATTGGCGACACCGTTCCTGCCCCCTTCGGCGAGGCGGAGTGGAAAGTCATCGTGGATTACGTCAATGGCGCTGACCTGGACGCGGCCCTCGAAGCCGCTGCTAAGGCCCAGGCTGACGCACTGGGGCAGTAAATCAGCCGTGCATGTATCCGGGGCGCTCCTGCAGGAGCGCCCCGGTTCAAATTACCAGGAACTGCACGACCAAGAAAGGGAGAAGCTTCTATGGTACCCAAGATCATGAAACAAGGGACATTGACTCCCTGGTTTTATCTTGCGGCGGCTCTGCTCATTATGCTCTTGTTTATTGTCTATCCTACTATAAACACCGTCATCCTGAGCTTCAAAGATAAAACGGGCACCGCGTCGGCGGCTGTGGATTGTGTGCCAGGAGGGCCCTGTTGGGGCGTGCTGGATAACTATCGCTATGCCCTGACCGATTCGGAAATGGTCCAGGCATTGCGCAACAACGCCTTGTGGATCCTGTTGACAGTTCCTGGCACCGTGGGCGCTGGACTCATGTTCGCTGTACTGACCGACCGGGTTCGCTACGAGCGCCTGGCCAAGACCATCGTCTTTCTTCCCATGGCCATCTCGTTCGTAGGAGCCGGTGTCATCTGGAAGTTTGTCTACTATCTCGAAGCCGGCGGAGGAGCCCAAATAGGCGTGTTGAACGCTATCATCACCGGCCTGGGCGGCGAACCGTTGGCCTGGCTGACCAACAAAAGTTGGATCGTCAACAATACCTCGCTGTGGATTGTATGGATCTGGCTGTGGGCCGGGTTCTGTATGACCATCCTCTCGGCGGCGCTCAAGGCCGTGCCGGCAGAGATATTGGAAGCCTCTCGAGTGGACGGTGCTAACGAATGGCAGGTCTTCTGGCGCATCATGTTCCCCATCATCCTGCCCACGGTCACCGTCGTGGCCACCACGATGGTCATCAATGTTCTCAAAGTCTTTGACATCGTGTTCGTCATGACCAACGGCCTGAACGGCACCGAGGTGATCGCCAACCGCATGTTCAAATTCATCGTCACCAACCAGGGCCGCTCGATGGCCGTTGCTGTCCTGCTCATCGTCCTGACCATCCCAATCATGATCATCAACGTGCGTCGCTTCCGTGAACAGGAGAGGATACGATGAACACCGAGCGTATGAAAAACATTCTGGGACGACTTCCACTCCACGTCGTCATCATCTTTATGGTTGTGATCTGGCTGGTGCCCACACTGGGGCTGTTTGTCACCTCCTTCCGCTCGCGTCAGGCCGTCCGGGAGTCGGGCTGGTGGACGGTGCTATCCAAGCCGCCTACGCCGGGCCAACAAGAATACGGGACAGCGTGTGCCTCCTGCCACGGTGCAGATGGCAAGGCACTCGCTACGGCTGACCTTTCGGACCCTGAGGTAGTGGCCGAGTACATGAAGACCAACCGCCTGCTGCCGCTGCTGCGGCAAGAGGTTGATGGCCAGGCCCACGTGCAAGATGTGGAATGGCAGGCCTTGGTCCAGGACAAATCGCGGACGAAAGAGGCCTTGGAAAAACTGGCACCCGTCAGCCAGTACCTTGGGACCCTGTCTGGCTCCGGCCAGACAGTGGAATACGGCCTGACGAGTGGCAACTGGCTAGGCGCCCTGGTGGGTTACAAGGGCACCGTGACCTATCAGCAAGACTGCGCCACGGGCGTCAGTGAGAGCGGCAAGTTCAAATGCGACGCCAGCGACTTGCTCAACCCGGAGGGTATGGCCCGTGCTTTTCTGAACAGCCTGCTGGTCACCATCCCAGCCACCATTCTGCCTATCCTCTTTGCGGCCTTTGCCGCCTACGCCTTTGCCTGGCTGGACTTTCGAGGCCGCACGTGGATGTTCGCCCTGTTGGTCGGCTTGCAGATCGTGCCTTTGCAAATGACGCTGGTGCCTATTGCCCGGCTATACAGTAAGTTAGGATTGGGAGGCAGCTTTATCGGCATCTGGCTGTTCCACACTGGCTTTGGCCTGCCTTATGCCATCTACCTGCTGCGCAACTTTCTGGGCGGTTTGCCCCGGGATCTGTTTGAATCAATCTACTTGGACGGTGCCAATCACTGGACCGCTTTCTGGCGGCTGGCGCTGCCACTGTCGGTGCCAGCTATTGCCTCTCTGGGGATTTTTCAGTTCCTGTGGGTGTGGAACGACTTGCTGGTGGCTATCATCCTGTTGCCGGGTAACCCGGTGTTGACGTACCAGATCACCAACCTGATTGACCCCAAGGGTGGCAACTGGCACCTGCTCACCGCCGCCGCCTTCCTGTCCATGATCGTACCCATGCTTGTCTTCCTGGCCTTCCAGCGATACTTTGTGCGCGGCCTGCTGGCCGGGGCGGTGAAGGGCTAGCAGATTGAATCAGGAGGAGGTGCAAAATGCTACAACAGGTTTCGGTCGGTCAGAAATCACTGGATGACTATAGGCCCATCGTGAGGGGGGGTGAGATCGAAGAGATCAGATCCCTGGCTGAGCCCTTGAAAGGGGCGGGGGTGGTGCACGTCAACGCTACAGCTTTTGGTGGTGGCGTGGTAGAGATATTTCACACCTTGATCCCTCTGATGCGTGACGTAGGTCTGGATGCCGAATGGCAAGTGATTGAGGGCAGTGACCAGTTTTTCAGGGTCACCAAGGCCATGCACAACGCGCTACACGGCGCAGACATTGAGATCACCCCGGAGATGCAAGACATTTATCTGCGCTACAACGAAGCCAATGCCAACTCCTTCGAGGGCGACTATGACTTTGTGGTGATACATGACCCTCAGCCGGCTGCCCTGTTGCATTACCATGGGCGGGGCGGAGGTAAACACTGGGTCTGGCGTTGCCATATTGATACCTCCACGCCCAACGAGGCCGCGTGGAAGTTTATCCGTCCGTATCTGAAGCCCTACGATGTGCGAATCTTTCACAAGCCAGAGTATGCTGGCGACCTGGCCTTGTCACCGATGACCGTCATTCCCCCTTCCATCGATCCACTGTCACCCAAGAACACCCCCATGCCATTGGAAGAGAGCAGGGTCATTATGGCTCGCTTCGGCATTGACGTGGATCGCCCGTTGCTGACGCAAGTGTCACGGTTTGATCCATGGAAAGACCCCCTGGGGGTCATTGATGCCTACCGCATGGTCAAGGAGCAGGTGCCGGAAGTGCAACTGGCTCTGATCGCTTCCATGGCCTCGGACGATCCGGAGGGCTGGATCTTCTACGACCGCATCGTGCGACACGCGGGAGAGGACTTTGACATCCACGTTCTGCACAACTTTCACGGGGTGGGAAACGTGGAGGTCAATGCCTTCCAGAGCGGCTCCGACGTGATCATCCAAAAGTCGATCCGCGAGGGCTTTGGTCTGGTAGTAAGCGAGGCTATGTGGAAGGGCAAGCCAGTGATCGGTGGTAACGTCGGGGGCATCCCCCTCCAGATCATTGACAAGCAGAACGGCTTTCTGGTGGACAGCGTTGGGGAATGTGCTGGGGTAGCTCTCTCCTTGCTGCAGCAACCGGAGGCCGCCCAAGAGATGAGTGTTAAGGCTCGCGAGTACGTGCGGGAGAACTTTCTCAGCACCCGTCACCTCAAAGACTATTTAAAGTTGTTCCTGTCCCTGACGTAGCGTTCGTGCGGGTAGGACAAGACGTTGAGTCGGTCATGATTGGTTAACGAGGTGGCGTGCTCCATTGGGGCACGCCAAATCTTTGGAAAGGAAAAGCGAAGTGTTGCTCTTTGTCCTTGCGTTTTCAGAAAGGGTCTGGTAAAATCATGCATACGCGTCCTGCGAAAGTGCAAGATGCACACCGCTTTCCCGCATCCTGTGTCCTGAAGCGAGGTGACTATGAATGACAGAGATTATCTCCTGCCTGACGAGCTCCCTCCCGGCCACCGCTCTGGCTTTGTGGCTGTCGTCGGCAAACCCAATGTGGGCAAGTCCACCCTGATGAACGCCTACCTGGGCCAGAAAATTGCCATCGTCTCCGAGAAGCCCCAGACCACCCGCAACCGGCTGCTGGGCATCCTCACCCTTCGACGCGCTCAGGAGGACCCTGTTGACGCTCAGGTCATCTTTGTGGACACACCCGGCATCCACGGCCCACGGCACAAACTGGGTGAGTTTATGGTGGAGACGGCCGTGCGAGCTATCCCCGACGCCGACGTGGTGGTCTTCCTGGTGGACGTTTCCACTCTGCCTAAAGGGGATGACGTCCAAATCGCTGAACTCATCAAGGAGAAATGCCAGGTTCCTGTGCTCCTGGCTCTCAACAAAGTTGACCTCCTGGCCCCAGAAGACGTGCAATCTCACGCCGAGGTCTACCAGGCTCTGGGTGATTTCGCTGGCTGGATGTTGATTTCGGCCACGCGGGGCGACAACCGCGACGAATTGCTTGAGCTCATCGTTTCTCATCTGCCCGAAGGCCCCTGCTACTACCCTGAGGAGCAGGTCACTGACCAGCAGGAGCGTTTCATTGCCGCCGAGCTGATCCGCGAGGCGGTGCTGCGCTACACCCATCAGGAGATACCCCATGCCGTGGCCGTGATGGTGGAGGAGTTCAAAGAGCGGGGGCCAGAGATGACTTACATCGCGGCCAACATCTTTGTGGAGAAGGATTCGCAGAAGGGCATTGTCATCGGCCAGGGCGGGAGGATGCTGAAGCGCATCGGGCAGGAGGCGCGGGAGGAGATCGAGGAAATGGTGGGCACCAGAGTCTATCTGGAACTGTGGGTCAAAGTCAAGAAGAAGTGGCGTCGTGACGAAGATGAACTGCGCCGTTTGGGTTATGCTTTGCCGAAGAAAAGACGATGATTCCCTTTCGCAAAAGGAGAGTTGCCGAGAGACCGTGCCTCTGCTTGGCGTATTCGTCATGGATGGGTAGATTTTACAGGACCATTTTCATTTTCAATCGGGCCAGGTGCGACGTACTTGGCCCGGCCGGACAGTGAGCGTTCCGCATTGGGGACAGACAGGTGTGCTGAAAAGGGGGGTTGCGTCCGTAAAAGCGGCTAAGGTCTTTCTGGCTGCGCATAATGAAAGTTGCCAGCCGCCTTGATTTTGGGTACACTGTACCCAGCGCCCAGCCGTGACCGTTCCAAGTTTGGTGAAGGATATTGAGAAGACAGACTGATCCAAAACCATTGACATCGCCACAAAAGTATGGTATAATTAGATCGGTTTTGCCCCAAGGCATGACGCCGCGCTTGACAGGCGTCAGCCCAACAACCCAGACTACATCAAAGGACGCCGCGACTGTGTTCGTATTTCTGCCTCTGGGTGATGATCACAACCGACTGATTTTATTCAAAAAGACGCCAGCCAAGGCTGCGTTGCCGTATGCCTTCGTGCTGGCGTTATTAGTTGACTGGCAGCTTGGCTGGAGGCAGAACGCTACGGAAGTGGAAAATAATGGACAGCGGCAATCAGGTAGGACTTTTTGTTTGGCGGGCAAAGGTGCCCTAGCAGTGTTCAGTAATGATAAATACTCGTTGAGCGGAAAGTCTTGCTTTTTGGAGTAATAGAAGCCTGGGGACATTCAATAGCCGCGTTTCTCACGCAGAAAGGAGCGTCATTGGAGGATGAAGAAGACATTGTGGTTTTTAGCGGTTGTGCTCTTGCTCTCGCTCATTGGCTGTGCCCCTCCTGAACATGTCCAGGTGCCGGGTGAGACTCCAGCCCCGGCTAAGGGAGAGACCCCTACAGCCCCGCCCCCCGAGATACTGCCCACCCCCACCCCGGTGCCGCCACCGCCCACCCCCACCCCAGTTCCCACTCCCACCCCTGTCGAGGGGGTGGAACAGCCAGAACAGCCTACCCCCGAAGTAGAGATGGTTACCATTCCGGCTGGTGAGTTTATTATGGGCAGCGATGAAGGAGGGGACAATGAAAGGCCAGCGCATGCAGTTTCCCTTGAGGCCTTTGAGATTGACAAATTCGAAGTGACCAACGAGCAGTTCGCCAGGTTCATCGAGGAGACTGGCTATCAGACCGATGCCGAAAAAGCAGGTGAAACTGGTACCTGGCGGACCTACGCTGAGGGCAAGGACAACCACCCCGTGGTCAAAGTCAGTTGGAACGACGCCGTGGCCTATTGTGAGTGGGCTGGCAAGAGATTGCCCACTGAAGCCGAGTGGGAGAAAGCGGCCAGAGGCGAAGACGGATTGGTTTATCCCTGGGGTAATGAGTGGGACCCGGCCAAGGCCAACACTAAGGAGGGAGGACTTAGAGGCACGGCCGCTGTGGGCAGCTTTGGGGCCGGTGCCAGCCCCTACGGCGTCGAAGATATGGCCGGTAACGTATGGGAATGGACGGCTGATTGGTACCAGGCCTATCCTGGCAGTGACTTTTACTCTGAGTACTTCGGAGAGAAGTTCAAGGTGCTGCGAGGTGGCGGCTGGTTTAATGATCAGAAAACCGTGCGCAGTGCATACCGAAGCAGCAGCAGCCCTGACCTCAGAAACGATGATGTGGGGTTCCGTTGCGCGCGGTAGTGGAGGGCTGATAGCTCGCTTCGCTGGATAGCTGATAGCAGATGGCTCGCTTCGCTCGATAGCAGATAGCCATCAGCTATCTGCCATCAGTTAAAAGAAAGGAGGGATGTGGATAGCAAACGACAAGTGGTCTAGGATCTTTAACAAGATAAGCAACTTTAATCACAAGGAGGAGGGAAATAAAAATGAGAAAGCAGATGCTTATCAGTCTAGTTTTGACGCTCTCGCTGCTGCTGGTTAGTGGCTTGAGTGTAGCCAACGCTGCTCCGCCAGTGCAGGAGGGGGAGGTCTACACCGTGCAGTTGGCCGACAGCTTGTGGAACTTGTCGGACAAATATCTGGGCAATGGCGCATACTATTGGGTCATCGTCTACGCCACCAATCAGAAGAGCCAGGAGGATCCAACCTTTGCCCGCATCACCAACCCTCGTCTGCTGGTCCCTGGCTGGAAGCTGCTCATTCCCGATGCCAAGATGGCGGAGGAGATGAGCGCCTACGCCGTGCGGCCAGGCACGGACAAGGTAGTGCTGGGCGTGGCCCAGGCCCTCACCGGCAAGTACGCCCGCACTGGCGAATACGAGTTGATCGCCTTCCAACTGTGGCAGAAGAAGGTCAACGAGGCCGGTGGGCTCCTGGGCTTGCCGGTAGAGCTGGTCGTCTACGACTGCAAGAGCGACGCCAAAGAAGTGGTCAGCCTTTACGAGAAGCTGGTCACGGTGGACAAGGTAGACCTGGTTCTGGCCCCCTACTCCAGCAGTCTCGGCCTCGCCGCCAGCACGGTGACCGAGAAATACGGTGTGCCGATGGTTCTGGCCGGGTCGGCCTCGGAGCCCATCTACGAGCGGGACTTTAAGTGGGTCTTTGGCTCCATCACCACCGCCGGGCATTACACCGATACCTTCTTCGATTTCCTGGAGACGGTAGACCCCAAGCCCAAGACGGTGGCCATCACTTCCGCGGCCACGCTCTTCCCGGTGAGCACGGCCAAGGGGGCCATCGCCAACGCTGAGGCCCATGGCATGGAAGTGGTGCACTACGAAGAGTACGAGAAGGGCCTCATTGACTTTGGACCTCTGCTGACCAAGGTCAAGGCCAAGAACCCGGACCTGTACATCAACGCGGGCTACCTGCCGGACGCGGTGGCCACGACCCGCCAGGCCAAGGAGATTGATTTCAACCCCACGGCCATGTGGTTCAGTGTCGGCCCAGCCATGCCCGACTTTGCCGAGACACTGGGGGTGGCGGACACCGAGTACATCATGGGCGGCAGCCAGTGGGAGCCCGTCGTCAGTTGGGAGGCCACCTACGGGCCCTCCGTCAAAGAGTTCGTGGACATGTGGCTGGCGGAGTATGGAGAGGCCTATCCAGGCACCCCCGAATACCACAACGCCGAGGCATACGCCTCCTGCCTGTATCTGCAAGAGGCCATCGAGCGGGCGGGGACTATCCATCCCGAGAAGGTGCAGCAGGCTCTGGTCACCCAGGACCTGGTCTCCTTCTTCGGGCCCATCAAGCGCGATGAGACGGGCAAGCCTGTCGGGAAGCCGATGTTGCTGATCCAGAACCAGGCGGGGGAGCGCCCGGTGGTGTGGCCACCAGACATCGCCACGTCCAGCCCCAACTATCCCATGGTGCCATGGACGGAGCGGTAGCAGAGTAAGGCTAGTAAGCGGATGAACTAGGGGCTAGGGGGAATTCCTACCTACCTAGCCCCTAGCATTGTCCTTATCAGTTTCACTACCGGGCACTTTTGGCAAAACCGCGCGTGATCGCCTCGCCAGAGGCCGCCCGGCGATGAAGTCGCCGGGCTACAGAGCTTCCGCCCGATAAATCGGGCTCGATCTGGACAGTTCACAGCCTGTTGCCGCAAAAAGTGTCCGGTAGCAAATTATCAGTTGTGCATAGAAAGGCAGGTCAAGCCAATGACTCTACAAGGAATTGTACAATCGCTGGTGAGCGGGATCGTGATGGGCGGGATTTACGGACTGATGGCCCTGGGGCTCAATCTGATCTTTGGAGTGATGAGGATCATCAACCTGGCTCACGGCGAGATGATGATGCTGGGCATGTACGCCGCCTGGGGGCTGTTCACGGTCTTGGGCGTAGACCCTCTTCTCTCTCTGTTTATTGTCGTCCCGGGCTTCTTCTTGTTGGCGCCTCTCATCAAACGATTCCTCATTGACCCTTTGCTCAAAGCCGGGCTGAGGTGGGGAGAGACAGAATTCCTGATCCTGATCTGCACCTTCGGTCTGTCAACCGTTTTGCGGAATGGGGCCATATTGGCCTTCAAATCCGACTACCGGGGGGTGACGACCAGCTATTCGACCGTACCCCTGAGTGTGGCTGGTGTCGCGATTTCCTATGGCCGTCTAGCGGCTTTCGGGGTGGCCCTGCTGCTGTCCATCGGGTTGTTCGCTTTTTTCGCCCGGACTTTTACGGGGAAGGCCATCCGGGCCACGGTACAGGATGAGCAGGCGGCCATGTTGATGGGAGTGAACGTGGAGCGTATCTCCATGCTTACTTTTAGCATCGGCGTAGCTGCTGCGGCGGCCGCCGGCGTGTTGCTCAGCATGGTGATCACTATCTACCCCGAGGTGGGGGGCGGGTTCTTGCTCAGGAGCTTCTGCATCATCGTCCTGGGGGGCATGGGCACCGCTGCTGGTGCGGTGGTTGGCGGCCTCATCCTGGGTGTGGCAGAAGCCCTCAGTTCCTTGGTCATACCGGTGGCTTACACTCCAGCCCTGGCCTACGTACTGTTAGTGTTGGTGTTGCTGGTGCGGCCGGCAGGGATTCTGGGACGGATGCGTGCCTAGGAAGGAGAGATGAAACTATGAAGAACCTCCAGTTCCTGCGCTCGCCTGGATTTTGGGTGGGCCTGGTCGTCGTCGTTCTCTTGTTCGCTATTCCCTACTGGGTCACCACGACCTATTACATCTTTATATTGATCACCATTTTCATGGGCACAGCCATTGCCGCCAGTTGGAATCTGTGCGCGGGCTACACGGGGATCGTGCCCTTTGGGAATATCGCCTTCTTTGGCATTGGAGCCTACACCGTGGGTATACTGTGGCTAAAGTTGGGCGTTCCTCCTCTGGTGGGAGTGATCCTGGGCGGTTTTATGGCCATTGTCTTCGCCCTGGCCGTCGGCTATCCTTGCCTGAGGTTAAGGGGAGCCTATTTCGCCATTGCTACCCTGGGTCTGATGGAAGCTACCAACGTGGTCGCTGGCAACTGGAGACAACTGACCGGTGGAGCGTTAGGGCTCTCTCTTCCAGTTCGCGACCCTAGCATCACTCCTCACTACTATGGCTTGTTGATCCTGGCTCTGGCAGCGATCCTGACCACCTTGTGGATCTCCCGCTCCAAGTTTGGGTTAGGGCTGCTGGCCATCCGCGAGGATCAGGATGCGGCCGAGATGTCGGGCGTCAACACTACCTGGTACAAGATCGCCATCTTTGCTATCAATGGCTTCTTTACCGGAGTAGCCGGTGGATTCTGGGCCTACTATCTGCCTTACATTGACCATACTATGCTTTTCAGCCACGATGAGAACATCCTGTTGATTGTCATGGCCATGTTCGGGGGCATGGGCACCGTCCTGGGACCGGCCGTCGGAGCCACTGCCATCGTGGTGATCAATCAGGCTCTGACTGTCTATCTCCCCCCACTGGTACCGGCAGCGCTTAGTCGGTGGGCCTCGTATCTGCCCGTCATCATGTATGGGCTTCTCCTGATCTTGATGGTGCTCTTCATGCGAGGTGGGCTTCTGGGGCTGTTCACGAGCCTAGCCAGGAAGGTGTCAGGCAGTAGAAGGGAGGAGCGACATGCCGCTGCTTCAGGGTAACAAAGTAACCAAACACTTCGGGGGCCTGGCCGCCGTGATGGATGTGGATTTCAACATCGAGGCGGGTGAAATTATGGGGCTCATCGGCCCCAACGGAGCCGGAAAAACAACCCTGTTCAACGTGATCACCGGAGTCTACTCACCAACTGCTGGGACGGTAGAGTTAAAGGGGGAGATTATAAGCGATCTTCAACCCCACGCCATCTGTCGCCGGGGGATAGGTCGGACCTATCAATTGGTTAAGCCCTTTAACGATATGACCGCTCTCCAGAACGTGATGGTGGGGGCGCTGTTCGGCGGTGGCCTCGGAAGTATGGAGAGAGCTCGAGAGAAGGCCACGGAGCTGCTGGAGTTTGTGGGCCTCTCGGAGAAAGCGGGCCTCCTGGCCAAGAGCCTGACCCTGATCGAGCGCAAGAAGCTAGAGTTGGCCAGGGCGCTGGCTACAGAGCCGGAGCTATTGCTGCTGGATGAGGTGATCACCGGTTTGAATCCCACAGAGATGGAGGAAACTCTGGCCCTGGTCAAGAAGGTGCGCGATACGGGGGTTAGCATATTGATGGTCGAGCATATCATGAAGGCGGTCATGGGCATCTCCGATCGGGTGATGGTTCTCCACCACGGGGAAAAGATCGCCGAGGGTACCCCCCGGGAGGTGGCCAACGATGAGAAGGTCATCGAGGCCTATCTGGGAGAGGCCTATCTGTTCTAGTGAAGCTCCGCCTCAAACCGACAAGCCAAATCGTGTCATTCTGAGCGAGCGGAGCAAGCGAAGAATCTCGTTCCGCAAGCCAGGAACGGGATGCTTCGCGGAGTTTATCCTGAGCGTAGTCGAAGGGCTCAGCATGACAGGCAAAATCTTGACCCATTTGTCAAGAATCTGGCTCATGAAGATGTCTAGTACCCAATCCGTGGGCCTTTCCTGAAGGAGGTGTAGCCTTGCTTGAAGTGAATAACATAAACGTATTCTATGGCGACATCCAGGTGTTGTGGGATGTGTCTTTCAGGGTTGACGAAGGAGAGGTGGTCGTCATCGTCGGTTCCAATGGGGCCGGCAAGACGACTACCCTCAAAACCACGTCAGGCTTGATGCATCCTGCCTCGGGCGGCATAAATTTTCTAGGTGAGAACATTGAAGAGGCAGCGCCCCATGACATCGTAAACCGGGGCATCGCCCAGATCCCTGAGGGAAGAAGGCTCTTTCCGTTCATGACGGTGCAGGAAAATCTAGACATGGGTGCCTACACCAGCGGGGCCAGGGCTAAGAGGGAGCAGAGCCTTGAATGGGTCTACGAGCTCTTCCCTGTCCTTGAAGAGAGGAAGACACAATTGGCCGGCACTTTGAGCGGCGGCGAGCAGCAGATGCTGGCCATAGGACGAGGTCTGATGTCCGTGCCCAGATTGCTGATGCTGGACGAACCTTCCCTGGGATTGGCCCCCATGTTGGTGTTGGATGTCTTTGAAACGGTGAAGAGAATCAACGGCGAAGGAGTTACCGTCATCCTGGTTGAGCAGAACGTCCGCCATGCCCTGGAGATCGCCAGCAGAGCCTATGTGCTGGAGACTGGCCGCATCACCCTGGAAGGAGCGGGGAAGGAGCTTCTGGAGAACGACTACGTGAAGGAAGCCTATCTGGGGATGTGAAGTAACTGCCTCGGTAGGGTCAAGGGTGTCCCTCGGCGGATTCTTCATTCTCCGTAACCGTCAGGTGATCTCTAGTTTGGTTGCCTTTCATGCTGGAGTCGAGGCTTTAGCTGGTCTCCGTCACGACTTCGTGCAGGGTTTTGAGTCGTTTCTATCGCCTAAAGGCTCGACTCTGGAGGATAGCTGAACGCTTACACCGTGGAGAGAGTGCGACGCTAGGTGGGGCACAAGCCGATTTGTGCCCCCTTTCTAATGGCAGGCCGAGGTTTGGTGGTAGTGCCTCGTTTGCAGCAAGGCTGATGGACTGGGGGGCCAATGCTCTCCGGGCCGCCCTTTTGTGTGACTGGGGTAGGAGCTAGAGGAGTGTGTCTGTGCAAATCTCCTATGCGAATGTATTGCAATGCGATGTGCTGGTAATCGGTGGCGGTGCGACAGCCCTGGTGGCTGCTTTGGAGGCCCGAAGAAAAGTTGACGATGTGGTCATAGTTTGCAAGAGCAAGGTAGGTAGAAGTGGCAACACCATTGTCAGCGCTGCTCAGTTTGCTGTCTCTGATCCTGATTCACCGGACTCTATCGAGCAACACTTCCAGGATACGTTGCTGGGTGGGCAGGGCATCAACGATGAGGCCCTGGTGCAACTCCTCGCCTCGCAGGTTGGCCATAGGGTACGGGACCTCGAAGGATATGGGGTGCCCTTTGTCAGAGTAGAGGGCGAGCTCAGGCGGCAGCTCGCCCCCGGTCATTCCTCCCCCCGCTGTATATCTGTTCATGCAGGTGACCATCCCCAGGCCACCCAGGGGTTATCCATCACCTTGCCTCTCCTCAAGCAGGTGGTGAGCAGAGGCGTGCGCCTGATAGAGCGCATCCCCGTCATCCAGTTGTTGGTTGAGGAGGGCCAGGTCTGCGGGGCCATCGGTTTGGACGTTAAAGGCCAGCAAGCGGTTGTCCTGCAAGCCAAAGCTGTGGTGTTAGCCTGCGGCGGTGGAGGGCGGATTTTCGCCCTGACCGACAACACCCTCGACGTCAGCGGTGACTCCTATACTCTGGCCTTGGAAGCCGGAGCCACCCTGCGCGATATAGAGTTCGTGCAGTTCTATCCCGCTTGCATGACTTCCCCTCTGAAGACCATCATCCCCACACGCCTCTTCGCCCAGGGAGCCGTCTTGAGAAACAAAGCTGGTGAGCGGTTCATGCTGCGCTACGATCCAGACAGAGCCGAGATGGCCACCCGCGATGTGATGTCACGGGCCATCTTCCTCGAAATGCAGCGCACGGGAGAGCAAGGGGTCTACCTCGACTGTACCCAGGTACCGCCAGATGTCATTGAACAGCAGTATCCTACCCTTGTGCGCGCCCTGCAGAAGCGCGGCCTTGACTTGCAGAAGGATTATCTCACCATCTCGCCCGCCGTCCACTTTATCATGGGTGGGGTCAAAATTGACAGCCGATGCCAGAGCACCGTCCCAGGCTTGTACGCCGCCGGTGAGGCGGCTGGGGGCCTCCACGGAGCCAATCGCATATCGAGCAATGCTTTGAGTGAAACCATCGTCTTTGGTGCGATCGCTGGGCAACAAGCTGCTAGCTATGCCAAAGGGACAAAGGGATCAACTCCTTTTGTAACTGACATGGGTCTAGTTGTCCATCCCAGGAAGGGCGATATCTCTCTGCGTGAGGTGAAGGAGACATTGCGGCGGATCATGTGGGAGGGTGTCTCCATCGTGCGCTCGGAGGAATCTCTCCAGGAGGCCAGCCTAAAAGTCCGGGGATGTCGGCTGGCCCTGGGGAAATGCTCGGTCAACACCTTCGCTCACGTGGTCGAACTGTTGCAGATTCAACGCATGTGCATCACGGCCGAGGCCATCGTCGCCTCTGCCCTTCTTCGGACGGAGAGCCGCGGAGCTCATTACCGTGAGGACTGTCCGTCGTCAGATGAACGCTGGTTTGGAAGCCTGCACGTGGTCACGGCGGCCGGCCAGTTGGAAGTGGATTTTGTGGCCAAAGATACTGAGCGCACTTGTTGAGTGAATTTGGAATGGAGGCTTTAGCCGGATTTGGCCCAGTTTTACCACGTTTTACCCGGCTAAAGCCTCTACTCCGGCCTTTTTGAGGCGTTTTAGAGACTTGCAGTTCACTGATTCGATTTGCGCTCAGTAGAGACCGGTTGAACTACGGCACGTGTGGATTTAGATAAGCAGTTGGAGTAGAGCCTTTAGGCGGGAAAATCCGGCTGAAGCCTCGACTCCGGAACCTTAACTGAACTGTATTGGGTTTAGAATTCTTGAAGAGGAAGGAGAATGTGCTATGGCCAGATTGTACGAATACCAGGGGAAGCAGATTTTGAAAGAAATCGGGGTCCCCGTCCCGGAGGGGGGTGTGGCCTCCACGCCGCAGGAAGCCAGGCAGATCGCGGAGCGAATCGGGAAGCCTGTGGCCGTCAAGGCTCAGATTTGGGCCACGGGCCGTTTTAAGGCTGGCGGCATAAAATTCGCCAACGATCCCGATGGGGCCGAAAAGGCCGCCGAAGAACTTTTGGGCGCAGAGGTCAAAGGCTTCCCGGTGGAAAAGGTCCTGGTGGAGGAGAGACTGGACGTTGACCAGGAGTATTACGTGGGCGTCATCGTTGATGACTCTTACAAAGTCAAGGGGCCAGTGGTCATCTTTAGCACTGAGGGCGGCGTGGACATCGAAGAAGTAGCCGAGACATCCCCGGAGAAGGTATCCCGCTTGAACGTTGACATTTTCCATGGCCTCCGCCTCTACGATGCCTACAACCTGGCCCTGGAGGTTGGGTTGAAGGGGGCTCTTCTGGACCCGATAGGCAGGGCCATCCGTGGGACGTATGAGCTTTTCAAGAGGTGTGACGCACGCTCGGCCGAGGTGAACCCCCTGATCCTAACGGCCGATGGGAAGGTGTATGCCGCCGATTGCCGGGTCAGCGTGGACGATGCCTCTGTGGTCCGACATCCGGAGCTGGGGATCACGGTGCCCCGCGAGAGCGATAGCCCGCCCACCGAATTCGACCAGATGGCCTGGAAAATCGAGGAGAAAGATTACCGGGGGGTGTGTTTCCTGGTGCAAATGACCCCTGACACCGAAGAGGGAGGCTACATCGGCTATCATGCCATCGGTGGCGGTGGCGCTCTCCTGGCAGCGGACACCCTGGTCCGTCACGGGCTGAAGTTGGCCAATTACGCCGATACCAGCGGGAACCCCACCGCGGCCAAGGTCTATCGCTGTGCCAGGCTCATCCTCTCCCAGCCCGGCCTCGAAGGTTATTGTCTGTTGGGAGCCGTGATCGCCAGCCAGGATCAGTGGCATCACGCTCACGGGCTGGTCAAAGCCTTCCGGGAAGAGTTAGCCGACAGGCCCGGTTTCCCGGTGGTGATCCTCATTGCCGGCAACAAGGAGAAGGAGGCCCTGGAGATCCTGCGCGAAGGGCTGAAGGACTTGCCCATCCGTTTAGAGCTCTACGGACGCGAATACATTCACAAGCTGGATTTCGTCGCTGAGCGGATGAAGGCTCTGGTAGAGGAGTATCAAATTGAGGAGGCGTGACAATGGCTGAGGATGCACAACAACCGGGGCCGAGAGGCTGTCAGAAACTACCATACGCAGGTGAGCAACTGGCTGCTGGTCAAGTTGCTGTCGCGGGTGATCAGAGGCAGGCCCAGGGACAACGCTGTGGCGCCAATGATGCGATCAGGCATGTCGGGCACCTGGTCACGGGGGATGCGGCGCAACGCCTGGACGACAGGCTCGTCAAGGGGTACCATGCGATAGCGGCTACCCGGCATACTCGGCAGCGCCAGGATGCGATCAATCCGGTCGTCAGGCACGCGCTGCCGCTCGCAGAGGTAAACAACCTCAACCAAGGCAATGCTCGGGATAATGATCTCGACCGCGCCCGCATCGGCCTGCCGAAAGAGGTCGGCGGCTGGCGCAGAGAGGGCGGGATCGTTGGAAAGATGCCAGAGCAGAGCGTGCGTGTCGGTGACGTAGGCGCTCATGGGGTACTTTCATCCACGCGCCCCCACATCTCGCGGCGCGCCTGGGCAATGTCCTCCTCGGTGAAGCGGTACCCGTCCAGCAGACCGCCAAGCGCTGGGGCTGGTTCGTGTGCCCGCTCTTGGTTCTTGAAGCGCAGAGAATCGAGGAACTGCCACACTTTGTGCAGACTCTCTGGCGGAAGCTCATCGAGTGCATGGATGATCTGTTCTTTCGTTGTGGCGTGGATTCCCATAGTGGTTCTCCTTTCCCTACTCTTCTGACATCATATCACAAATCGAGATTATCGTCAATTTAGAAGGGACGCGACAATGGCTAAAAGTGAACCAGTGTATGCGCCTGACGGGACGCGCTTGAAGTACCAGGAGCTGCGCCAGACCACGTACTATTCAATCAATCAACTTCAGTGCCATCTTTGTTTCTCCCTTCTTGGCCTACTTCAGACTCATTATATCCTGAAATTGCACCAGAAGCCGCTCCCTCTGCAGTCGGTCGTAAGGGATTTATGGTGAGGCTTCGACGGTGAGCCTGCCGAACCACCTGTGGTGAGCCTGCCGAATCAGGCTTTGGCGTTTGAGTCGCTGTGTGGTATAATATCGTATGTGCCGTATCCGTGATTTGGTGATCTGCAAGAGTTTGGGGCCAGACACAACTTGGCCGGGGGGCAAAGTCAACCGGTCTCGTGACCAAAGGCAACCGGCCTTTGGATCAAAGGCAGTGGGCCTTTGAGGACAAGACAAGTCAATGGGCCTTTGGAGCAAAATCAGCTTGACTTTGGCGAAAGACCAACGGGAGTTTGGTGCAAACTCAACTGGCACAACTAGAAGTTAGGCGCAATCGCCCTGGGCGGAGAAAGGGGCAGAAACAATGAACAGCCGGAATGTATTGCAAACAGTGATTGGCCTTACGACAGTCACTCTTCTCTTGGTCGGATGCGGTCCAAAGGAAACTGCACCGGCAGCCACATGGCAGAGGCTCCAGCGGCCACGCCCACCCCAGTCCCACCAACGGCTACACCTACCCCAATTCCACCGACACCAACGCCTACGCCAATGCCGTCGACCGCCACGCCGACACCAATTCCAGGGCCAAAAGCAGGCTTGTGGACAGGAGAAGATGTGACTTTTACTGTGACCGAAGATGGTCGGCTTCAGGCTCTCAATCTGACTGTCCCATTTGTTATAGGAAAAACTTGCACATACACACCACAAGAAGACATACCGATTGTCAATAACAAATTCGAGTACAGTGAGGAGATACCAGATGATGATAAACTTGTCGATACTATAGGAACAACTATCGTTATCAGCTTTACAGGAACATTTGAGACAGAGACGACCTTATCGGCATCTTACAGCGTGGTTGCCTGCGGAAGAGAAGTCGGTTTTAGAGTTGGCCCTGGCCCTGACTACGAGTTTTTGGGTCCCATTGAGGGCACATGGGCTGCCTCGTGGCAAGGGCCGTAACCTGTTCTGGCTTGATACAGTTTCATCTAGTCTACGAGAGCTTCGACGCGCAGCTATAAAAGCAGACGCTTGTACAATAGCAACGAGCCGCATAACAAGCGGTCGACGGCGGCAACTTCACGGCGGGAACGTTATGCGAAAACATCGCTTCACACTGCCTAAAAGAGCCGCCCTGATCACAGGGCGGCTTTTTGACGCACCGCCCAACTGTCTTCAGTCGTGTGAACACAGCCAAGTTCGTTGTTGCTACGTCCTGAGCCTGCGGTGTCCTGAGCTTGTCGAAGGGTCGAGGGGTCGAAGGGCTGGTTGCCTGGTCCTATGCTGCAATTCCAGTTATATCACTGGCACTTGATTTGAGCAAGTTAGGTGTGGAGCTTGGCTTTACCCAAGTCCACTGACTCCGAGTTCTCTCGGAAAAGGGTAGTAGCCCAACCGTGTTGGGCGTCGTTCGGCCCAAGACGGCCAATGCGATTGGCCTGCTACCCGTCAAAAAATCTCTACTCGACTTTCCGAGAGAGCTCTGACTCCAAGCATGGAGGTAACCTTCTATGTACGAATTCGAATTCAGAACGGGCAAAGTGTCCATTGACTACGGTAAGTGTGACGGTTGTACCAGTTTCGCTTGCGTCAAGGCTTGCAGTCTCTATGGCCGTAATATCCTTAGAGTTCAAGAAGGCAAACCGGTGCTCTCGGTCAGTCCTGAGGAGGCCAGGCGGCTGTGCATCGAGTGCCTGGCCTGTGAGCAAGAGTGCTACTCCAAAGGTCAACAGGCTCTTGCCATCGTCCTTCCCACCATTGGGTTGGATCGGCTGAGGAGGTAGAAACATGGCTATCCTGCTGGATGAAAACATTACAATGCTGATACAAGGGATCACCGGACGGGAAGGGACGGCCCGCACACGCTTCATGATGGCCTACGGCACCAAGGTCGTGGCCGGGGTGACACCGGGGCGCGGCGGAAGCGAGGTCTGGCACGTGCCCGTCTACGATACGGTGAAAGAGGCCTGGAAGGCTCATGGCCCCATTGAGGCCACAGTCACCTTTGTCCCCGGCCTGGTGGTCAAAGAGGCCGTCATGGAAGCCGTGGACGCGGGGATCAAGCTCATCGTCATGCCGGTGGAGCGGGTGCCACTGCACGATGCTCTGGAGATGCTGGCTTATGCCAGGGAAAAGGGCACCCGGATCGTGGGGCCCGGTTCCTTTGGGGTGATCAGCGCCGGAAAAGCGGTGGCCGGATGGGTCGGAGGCTCGGAGGAATTCGCTAGAGAGATGTTCAAGCCCGGCCACGTGGGGGTCATCTCCCGCAGCGGTGGCCAGACCACGACCCTCTCCTGGGCCATCGGCCAGGTGGGCCTGGGCATCAGCACGGCCCTGCACATTGGCGCCGAGCCCGTTCTGGGCATGTCCCCGGCCGAGTTGTTGCCCCTCTTCGAGGAAGACAAGGAGACCCACGCTGTGGCCATGTTTGGCGAAATCGGCACGGTGGCCGAGGAGGAGGCGGCCGAGGTCATCAAAGAAGGCTGGTTCACCAAGCCCCTGGTGGCCTACATCGCCGGGGCGGGTGTCAAATCGGGTATGCGTTTCTCCCACGCCAGCGCCATCGTCGAGCGCGGCCGGGGATCGGCCGAGAGCAAGATAAAGGCTCTCAGGGAAACGGGAGCCCACGTGGTGGACAGGCCGGAAGAGTTGGCCCCCGTCTTGGCCAACTTGCTTAAAATTTAATCGCTCCCGCCGGACCACAGACTTCGGCGAGCTCAGTCGAGCCGTCCGGCGGCTTTGGGCATGGACTGTGGTCCACGCCGAGCAAAAGAAAACTCCTATAGTATCGAGTTGACGACAGGTGCAAATCATGAGACTATTGAGAACGATGCTTTTCACCCCTGGCAACAATATGCGGATGATCTACAAAGCGGGTACTCTGGGGGCTGATGCCACTATCCTCGATCTGGAAGATGCGGTGCCCCTGGCTGAGAAGGAGACAGCCCGCATCTTTGTCAAGGATTCCATCGAGCAGGTGGCGGCGGGCGGCGTCCAGGTCTTTGTCCGCACCAATGCCTTCACCACCGGGCTGGCAGAAGAGGACCTCAACTGGACGGTTCGGGCCGGACTGGATGGTATCGTGCTACCCAAGGCCGAATTGAAGGACGATGTCCTCGAAACAGAGAAACTGCTTTCTGCCTTGGAGAAAGAGAGAGGGCTGGAACCAGACAGCCTGGTCATCGTCCCCATTCTGGAGACAGCCCGTGGCGTGATGAACGCCTACGAGATAGTGACGGCCAGCCAGCGAGTGGTGGCCGTTGCCTTCGGGGCCGTGGATTTCACCCGTGACATGGGCATCACTTTGTCCGGGGAAGGGACGGAGCTTTTCTATGCGCGCTCCCACGTCGCCGTGGCGGCCAGGGCAGCCGAGGTACAGGCCATAGATACACCCTGGATAGACGTGGCCGACCGAGAGGGACTCGTTCAGGACTCGGAGCGGGGGCGGCAACTGGGTTTCCGGGGCAAGCTGCTCATCCACCCCAGTCAAATCGAGCCGGTCAACAAGGTCTTCTCGCCGTCAGAGGACGAGGTCGGATACGCTAGAAAAGTGGTGGAAGCCTTTAGCGCGGCCGAAGCTAAGGGGTTGGGGGCCATCTCGCTGGATGGCAAAATGATTGACGTGGCTAACTTCCGCCAGGCTCAGGATCTCATCGCTTTGGCTGAGGCGATCGCCCAGAAAGGGAGAGGATAAGGAAGATGGGATGAGAGCGTCGTCGCCTGAGGCAGGGAAGTACCGCTGAAGTGTAAGGATATTCTTGCTTGAGGAGGGAGCGATGGATGATAGAGAGCTAAACTCAATCCGCGATATCGGCCGGCAGATGCTGAGCAACGCGGCTTTCTCTGGCCTTGATCACGCCGAGCGGGTACGACAAATCGCCGAGGATATCAGCCAGAGGGAGGGCGCCGATCTAGACATCTTGCGCGTGGCGGCCCTGTTGCACGACATCGGTGTGCCCATCAACAAGGAGCGGCACTATGAGATCGGTGCGTTACTGGCCCAGGGTATCTTGCTCCAGTTTGGCTTCACCGAAGACGAGATCGAGCCTATTGCCCATGCCATAGAAGCTCACAGCCGCTATGGGGGTCCGGATCCGCAGACACTAGAAGGGTGGATCCTTCAGGACGCGGACGCGGTGGAGTACGTTGGCGCCACAGGACTGGCCCGCGCTATCGTGCGGGGGCTGGAGAGCGGTGCCTACAGCGGCGACTTGAGCGAATTGCCGGCTTTGATTGATGGACTGATCGAGCGTGTAGATGGCACGCTGTACACGGAGCGTGGTCAGGCCCTCGTCCGCGATCGCATTGCCTACTTGAGAGCCTTTCAAGAGCGATTGAAAGCAGAGATTGAGGGCAAGTCGTAATTTGGGAGAAAAGTAACCGTCTGTCCCCACGGTCGAAAGGAAGCCCTGGCCTGATGGAGCTATTGGCTTTCTCCCTGGCTGTCCTCTCGGGGGTAGGTCACGCCGTCTGGAACTTTTTGACCAAGCGAGCCGTTGATAAGCAAATCTTTCTGTGGTGGATGCTCTTCCTACGGACCGTCTTTCTGGTCCCTTTGTTCGCTATCTGGGCTCAGGGTATCTCCGTCCCCCTCGTGAGTCTTGTTTGTGCCACGGGCTCGGCTGTTTTTTACGCCACCTTTATAGCCTTGATGGGCAAAGCCTATGAAAGAGGAGATCTCTCTTTGGTCTATCCTCTGTCGCGCTCGGGCCCGGTCTACGTCCCTATCTGGGCGGCCCTTTTGCTAGGGGAGAGGTTATCGCCCTTGGGATTGATGGGGATTGCGGTCACCTGCCTGGGCGTTTACACGGTGGGGCTTGAGGCGATCTCATTGAAGGCCATCCTCTCGCCCATCCGCTCCCTGAACACCCGGCCCTCTCAACTGGCCTTGCTGGCAGCGGTCCTCGCTTCCGTTGGGGCCTGCATTGACAAGGTGGGCGTTGGCTCTGTCCAACCTTTGGCTTATGTCTTTTTGTTTTTCGTCATGATGGTAGTGCTCTACAGCGTGTACATCCTGGCGACCAGGGGAGGGCGGGCCATTGGCCGGGAGTGGCAGGCCAATCGGGGCAATGTGCTTCTGGGCGGGCTCTTTGGTACATCTTACGTGCTTACCCTGTTGGCCATGGCTACCAGCGCGGTGAGCTATGTCATCTCGGCCCGCCAGGTGAGCGTGGTGGTGGGCACGGTTCTGGGCATTTGGCTATTCAAGGAGCGCTACGGTGCCATCCGCATCGCTTCCTCGTTGCTGATCTGTGCTGGGGTGGTGATGATTGGGTTGGCGTAGAATAAGGAGTACCATCATGGAAGGTAGACCTTCATTAACCGAGTGGCTTTCCACTTTCCTCGTCGCCACCAAAAGCACTAATCTCCCGTCATCCGTCGTTGACGACGCCAAATACTACACCCTCGACTGGCTGGGGTCCGCCATAGCCGGGACGCTGACAGAGCCGGGACGGATGTTGCTGGCCCACGCGCGGGCGCAGGCCGGACAGGGGGCCACGGTCATCGGCCTGGGGGAGCAACGCAACGCCGACTTGGCCGCCCTGACCAATGGCGGCCTCTCCCACATCGTGGAGATGGATGACCTGGACCGGGCTTCGGTGGTGCATCCGGCGGCACCCATCATCCCCGCCGCCCTGGCTGTGGCTGAACGCGAAGGGGCCGGCGGCCTGGATTTCCTCACGGCGGTGGTGCTGGGCTATGAAGTGGCCATCCGCATCGGCGAGGCGGTGGGCAAGACTCACTACCGCATCTGGCACAACACCGCTACCTGCGGCGTCTTCGGGGCCACGGCTGCGGCCGGGTGGCTGCTGGACTTGTCCGAGCAGCAGATGACCTGGGCCCTGGGCAATGCAGGAACAATGTCCGCAGGCCTGTGGGAGTTCAACGCCGACGGAGCCATGAGCAAGCACCTCCACGCCGGCCGGGCGGCTTCCAGCGGGGTGCTGGCCGCCGACCTGGCCCGGCAGGGCTTTACCGGGGCGCGGCACATTCTAGAGGGCGAGCGAGGCTTCTTTACCGCCACCTCCCAGGACGCGGAGCCGGAGCGGGTGGTGGAAGGGCTGAAGCAGGGGATGGAGACCTTCAAGATCAGCGGCGTTTCCATCAAGCCTCACGCCTCCTGCCGCCACACTCACCCGGCCATTGACGCCGCCCTGGCCCTGCGAGAGCAGCCCGGCTTTGCTCTGGATCAGATCGCCCAAGTCAAGGTCGAGACCTACCAGGCTGCTTTGGACCTGACCGACAATCCTCAGCCGACCACGCCCTACGCGGCCAAATTCAGCCTGTATTACTGCGTGGCCTGCGCTCTCTGGCGGGGCAGTGCTGGCCTGAGCGATTTCACCCCCCAGGCCATCGTGGACAAAGACGTGCGTCATCTGATGGCCAAGGTGTCGCTGGTCCACAACCCGGAGCTGGAGGCCCGCTATCCAAAGGAGTGGCCGGTGCAGGTCACCGTCACCCTGACCGACGGACGGGCCTTGACCCAGCCCGTTGATTCTCCAAAGGGCGACCCGGAGAACCCGCTGAGTTGGGGTGAGTTGGAGGACAAATTCCACAAAATGGTGGTGGGGACAGACTACCGGGGGCAGGCGGAGGCGTTGGTGGAGCGAGTGCGGCGATTGGATGAGGTAGAGCAAGTAAAGTTGTGGGACTGACGGGAAAGTATAGCAATTAGTGAAGAAGGGGGTATTATGATGTTGCACTATGACGTTTTGGTTGTGGGAGCGGGGCTGTCTGGCCTGCGGGCAGCTACGGTGGCTTCCAGATCGGCTGACGTGGCCGTCATCTCCAAGGTCTACCCCACCCGCTCCCACTCCTGTGCCGCTCAGGGGGGCATGAACGCCGCCCTGGGCCCCGACGACTCGTGGGAGAAGCACATGTTCGACACCGTCAAGGGCAGCGATTACCTGGGCGACCAGACGGCCATTGAGATCTTGTGCCGCGAGGCACCTGACGAGATTGTGGCCCTGGAGCGTATGGGAGCCCTCTTCTCCCGTGACCCTGACGGCCGGCTGGCTCAACGAGCCCTGGGCGGCGCTCTCTTCGAGAGAACCTGCTACGCCGCTGATTTGACTGGCTTTGTCCTCCTGCACACCCTTTACGAACAGAGCCTGCGCCACGGGGTCAAGGTCTATCCCGAGTGGTACCTGCTCAAGTTGATAGTGGAAGATGGGGTCTGTAAGGGCGTGATGGCCCTGGATTTACAGCGTGGCCAATTGGAGGTCATCAGGGCCAAGGTGGTCATCGTGGCTACAGGAGGCTACGGGCGCATCTTCCGCAAGACCTCTAACTCCCACTCTTGCACTGGTGACGGCATGGCTCTGGCCTATGAAGCAGGGGCCATCCTCTCGGACATGGAATTTGTTCAGTTTCACCCTACCACGCTTTACGGGTGCAATATCCTTATCTCAGAGGCGGCCCGAGGCGAGGGAGGGTATCTGCTCAACAACCGGGGCGAGCGTTTCATGGACAGATATGCTCCAGAGAAGATGGAGCTTGCTCCCCGTGACGTCGTCTCGCGCTCCATCGCCACCGAGATCAAGGAAGGTCGTGGTTTTGAGAACGAATTCGTGCATCTCGACTTGCGGCACCTGGGAGCGGCTAAAATTGAAGAGAAACTGCCGCAGGTGAAAGACATCGCCATTCGCTACGCGGGCGTAGACCCGGCCGAGGCACCCATCCCAGTACAACCGGGCCAGCATTACAGCATGGGCGGCATCCGCTGCGATGAATGGGGTCAGACCAACATCCAGGGGCTGTTGGTAGCGGGTGAGTGTGCTAACGTCAGCGTACATGGGGCCAATCGTCTGGGTGGTAACTCGCTATTGGAAACAGTGATCTTTGGCCGGCAGGCGGGCCAGCGAGCGGTGGAATTGGCCCGCCAGACCCGGTGGCCCAAGCTTGGCCCTCAGCCTTTGGCCGGGGTACGAGCCTATCTGGATGAGCGGATGCCCGGCCAGCGAGGCGACCGGCCGGGCACCCTCAAACGCGAAATGACCGGCTTGATGATGGATAAAGTTGGGGTCTTCAGGGAGGAAGGTGAACTGGAGGAAGCGGTTGCCGAGCTAAAGACGCTGCGTCAGCGGTATGAGGCTATACGGCTGTCTTCCAACAGCCTGGCCTTCAACTACGACTTGGTCACTTATCTGGAATTGGGCTGGATGCTGGAGCTGGCTGAGGTCATTGCCCAGGGAGCCCTGCGGCGTACCGAGAGCCGAGGGGCCCATTATCGGCTGGACTATCCAGGGCGCGACGATGGGCGATGGCTTGTGCACACCTATGCCCAACGCTCTGATGACGGCCTCATCTTCAGCGATGGCCCCGTCTCTATCACCAGATTCCAGCCGGCAGAAAGGGGGTATTGATGATGCTAGACATCACTCTACAAGTGGCTCGCTTTAATCCTGATCTTGATACGGAAACCAGGCTCCAAGACTATTTTCTCCAGACGGAGGAACAGCGAATGGTGCTGGATGCTCTGCTGGAGATACGTGATTTTCAAGATGGGTCCCTGGCGTTTCGACATTCCTGTCGTAGTGGCATCTGCGGCTCATGCGCCATGATGATCAACGGCCAGCCGAAACTGGCCTGCCAGACCAAGCTGGCCGAGCTGGCTGAAGATAGCCTCATCAGACTGGAGCCCCTGGCCGGTTTCCGCGTCCTGCGCGACCTGGTTGTGGACATTGATCCTTTCCTGGAGTCGCTGAAAGCGATTGTACCTTGGTTGGTACTCAGGCCGAATCACAATGGTCGGATGTCGCCGGAGGCCCTGGCAGAGATTGAGGCGATGGGGATCTGCATTCTCTGTGGAGCCTGCGAAGTGGGTGAAACCCAGGCTGGTACGGGATTGGCATCTCTGGCCAAAACCTACCGCTTCGCCTTCGACCCTCGTGATGCCCTGGGACCGGAACGTATCAAGCTGGCTGTGGATTTGGGTCTCTTGAAATGGCCGCCTTACGAGGGCTTTGCTGCCGGGTGCCCCAAGGGCATCGAATTTGAGAAGGGCCTCATCCCTGCTCTACGAGCTTTGACTATACAGCAGGAGTGATGATACGAGGGTATAGTGGCAATGGGAGTGCCATTCATTTTCTGATTTTCAAAGGACATTAAGCTAGTTCTTGTCTGGAAACTCCGTAGGGCGGCTTTCCATAGCCGCCACGCTGTAGGCAGGTATGGAAACCTGCCCTACTTTCCAGACAGAAACTAAGCTAATCTGAGGAGGACCTTGTATGATTGTACCGATGCTTCCCACCCAGTTTCTGGAGAGGGCTTTGAAACTCTACCCCCACAAATTGGGGGTCGTCTGCGAGGACAAGCGTTTCACCTACCAGCAGTATGGGGAACGGGTGAACCAGTTGTCCAACGTCCTGCTGGATATGGGAGTGAAGCAGGGCGATCGCGTGGCCTTCCTGGGCCCCAACTGCCATCGTCTCCTGGAGGCCTATTATGGGGTCGTTCAAATCGGGGCCATCCTGCTCCCCTTGAATATCCGCCTCCTGCCGGCCGATTTTGCCTACATCCTGGCCGATGCTGAGGCCAGCCTGCTTTTCGTGGACCGTGACTTGGTTCATCTCATCGAGCCGGTCAAGGGGGAGCTAAAGTCTGTACAGCAGTTCGTGTTGATGTCCGACGAAGCCCCACCAGTTGAGTGGGAGGGGGAGAGCTACGAGGAGTTGATGGCCTCGGCCTCGGCGGAGAAGCCCCCGCAGCCGGAGATGGACGAGAACGACGTGTGCGAGCTTTTCTACACCAGCGGCACTACCGGCCGGCCCAAAGGGGTCATGCTGACCCATCGCAATCTCTATTTCAACGCCATTGACTTTATCATCGGTTTGGGGCTTACCGACTGTGACGTGCAATTGCATACTATCCCTCTTTTCCACGCCAATGGCTGGGGGACGCCCCAGGCTCTCACCTGCGTGGGCGGCACGCACGTCATGATCAAGAAATTCGAGCCAGAAAAGGTCTTTGAGCTGATTGCCAATGAGGGTGTCACCCTGGCTGCCACGGTGCCCACCATGGTCAACATGCTCCTCAACTCCTCGCACCTGGACCGCTATGATCTGAGCAGCCTCAACCGGCTGGTGGTGGGTGGGGCGGCCAGCCCGCCAGCTTTTGTGGAAGCCGTGGAGGAGAAACTGGGCTGCACCTACATCGCCAGCTACGGCCTGACCGAGACCTCCCCCGTGCTGACCTTCGCTACCCTCAAAGATTACCTCAGGAGCTTGCCCCAAGAGGAGCAGCGAGTGCTCAAGGCCAGGGCTGGATTGCCCCTGGTCGGCATCGTCCTGCGGGTGGTGGATGAGGAGGGTCGCGACGTCAAGCCCGACGGCAAAGAAATCGGCGAGGTGGTAGTCAGAAGCAACGTGGTCATGGCTGGCTATTTGGGGGACCCTGAGGCCAGCGCCGAATGTGTGGACGACGATGGATGGTTCCACACCGGCGACATGGCCACCATTGATAAAGAGGGTTACATTCTTATCGCTGACCGGAAGAAGGACATTATCATCAGCGGCGGGGAGAACATTGCTTCTTTGGAGGTCGAACGGGTCCTCTACTCTCATTCGGCTGTCTTGGAAGCGGTGGTCATTGCCGTCCCCCACGATTTTTGGGGGGAGGTGCCCAAAGCCATTGTGGTCCTCAAGCCGGGACAGAGCGCCACCGAGGAGGAGATCATCGAGCACTGCCGGGGGAGACTGGCGGGGTACAAGATACCCAAATCGGTGGATTTCGTAGACGAACTGCCCAAGGGGGGCACGGGCAAGATACTGAAGACGGTGCTGAGGGAGAAATACTGAGCAGGCTATGAGAGGAGGGTTCATTGATGAGACTGCAAAGGAAACTGGAGCGTCAGGCTCGCAGCATGGGGGCGCGATTCTTCGGAGTGGCTGACCTGACCGTAGCCCGGGAAGCCATCGTCGCTCAGGGCGGAGAGTTCCTGGCGACCTACCCCCGCGCTCTTGCTGTGGGCATCGCTCTGAGCGATGGCATCGTTGATCAGTTGCCTCGCCACAAAGAAGTGGTCGTGGCCCGGACTTATGATCGCCTCTATGACACTGTCAACCGATTCCTGGACCGGATCGCCCTGCGCTTGAGCGTCACCTTGAATGGGCAGGGCTTTCGGACTCTCCTCATCCCCGCTTCGGACAAGATAGACGACGAGAATCTTGTGAGCCTCTTTTCCCACAAGCTGGCGGCGCGGCTGGCGGGTCTGGGCTGGATCGGTCCGAGCTGTCTGCTGGTCACCCCCGAGGTAGGGCCCCGTGTGCGTTGGGTCACTGTCCTGACCGACGCCCCTCTGGAAGCAGGCGGTCCCCTCTCCGAGCTATGCGGCGATTGCCAGCGCTGCGTCAAAGCCTGCCCACCGCAGGCTTTCACAGGCCGCCCCTTCGATCCTGACGAACCTCGTGAAGCCCGCTTCGACGTTCACCGCTGTCAAGAGTATCGCATCCACCTGCGGGACGAGGTCACCGGGGTAAGGACCTGCGGGATGTGCGTTTACGTCTGTCCCTACGGTCATAAGGAAGCCCCGGCCTGATGGAGCTATTGGCTCTCTCCCTGGCCAGCTTCTCAGGGATAGGTCACGCCATCTGGAACTTTTTGACCAAGCGATCCGTTGACAAGGAAGTCTTTTTGTGGTGGATGCTCTTCCTGCGGACTGTTTTTCTGCTTCCTTTGTTCGCTATCTGGGCTCGGGGTATCTCTATTCCCTTTGTGAGCTTGCTTTGCGCCACGGGCTCGGCTGTCTTTTACGGCATCTGTATGGCTCTGATGGGCAAGGCCTACGAGAAAGGTGATCTCTCCCTGGTCTATCTTCTGTCGCGCTCGAACCCGGTCTATATCCCCATCTGGGCGGCCCTTTTCCTGGGGGAGAGATTATCCCCATTGGGGTTGGTGGGGATTGCGGTCACTTGCCTGGGCGTTTACACGGTGGGCCTTGAGGCCATCTCCTTGAAGGCCATTCTTTCGCCCATTCGCTCCCTGAACAGCCGACCCTCTTAACTGGCCTTGCTGACGGCGATCTTTTCTTCCATCGGGGCCTGCATTGACAAGGTGGGTGTCGGCTCTGTCTGGCCTTTTGCTTACGTGTTTGTGTTTTTCGTCATGATGGTGGTGCTCTACAGCGCCTACATCCTGGCGACCAGGGGAGGGCGAGCCATCGGCCGGGAGTGGCAGGCCAACCGGGGTAACGTGCTTCTGGGCGGGCTCTCTGGTACGTCTTACGTGCTCACCCTGTTGGCCATGGCGACCAGCGCCGTGAGCTATGTCATCTCGGCCCGCCAGGTGAGCGTGGTGGTGGGCACCGTCCTGGGCGTCTGGTTGCTGAAGGAGCGCTATGGTGGTATCCGCATCATCTCTTCGCTACTGATCTGTGCTGGGGTGGTGATGATTGGGTTGGTGTAGAAGCAGTACTCTCTGGGAATTAGCCAGCCCAGGGTGGTGGCTGGAGGTGCTTGCAAAAGCTTGGAGTTTGGCGTATAATCGTAGGAGCAGTAGAAAGTTGGGGCGTTTCGATTGTTACTTTCACCGCTGCTGATCTGTGCTGGGGTGACGATAATTGGGTTAGCATAAGGAACGTGAGGGGGAATTGGAAATTGACAGATCCAGCCAGGGATGATACCATTGAAGCGCTACGCCAGCGGCTTGGCCGACTTGACCCATATCAAACTATGGTTTGGCGAGCGATGAGCCCGGCCCGTCGTCTGGAGTTGGCATTTCAGGCTTATCAGTTTGCGCTCGATGTCGTGCGCCTGACTGAACGGCAGCGCCATCCCGATCTGTCGCCTGATGATCTGGCTTGGCGGGTGACACGACGTATGCAAAGGAATCCCAGGCTAGGCAGGTGAGATCACCATGGAACCAGTCAGAGACTATGAACTGAAAGCTTTCTTCACCTACGTGATCGAGGTGCTGGAGAACCTGGGAATCCCCTATATGGTTGTGGGTGGCTTTGCGGCCATTTTCTATGGCGAACCACGGCTGACCATTGACGTGGACATTGTGGTAGATGTGGAGCCAGAACACATCAAGCCGTTGGTGGCGGCCTTCCCTGTCCCGGACTATTATGTCAGCGAAGAGGGCATCCGCGACTCCCTGCAACGGGGCTATCCCTTCAACGTCATCCAACCGGCGACAGGAGCCAAGGTAGACCTGGTGCCACTGCCCCGTGATCCATTCACCAGATCGGCATTCCAGCGCCGTCAGCGTCTGGAATTCGACGAGGCCGGTCGTTCGGCGACATTCATCACGCCGGAAGATATCATCGTGGCGAAACTGATCGCCCATCGAGAGACCGGATCCGACAAACACCTGCGTGATGCCCGAGGCGTCCTGGTGATGCAATGGGGAGAGTTGAATCTAGGGGCGATTCGTCGCAGTGCTCGCGCGAACGAGGTACTTGAACAGTTTGAGGCCCTACTGGAAGCGGCACACCGGGAGCTTGAAGAGTGAAGAGGGGGCAGTGACGGGATATGGATGCCCTTCGGAGTATACTTTAATTCATGGGGGTAGGCAAATTATGAGCAAGAAACGACGCAAGCGGCGTGACCGATCTCGAAAAGTAAAGTCCCGTCGCCCGGTAGGCGGCATCCAGTTGGTGACACCTGAAGGCGATGCGCTTGTTTTGACGAATGCGCATTACCAGCACACCGCCCCGGACGAAATTCGCCAAATTCTGAAACAAGCTGGCGACTTTAGCATTGATGATGACCTGGAACCAGAACCAGATGGTTCGTTGCATTTTGCGTGGTTTGAAGCCCGCCCTGGGACACGCAGTCTGCACGCGCCTATCGGCCGGCGCGTCCTGGCGAACCTGACGTTG
>SOHZ01000586.1 GCA_004377365.1 Anaerolineales bacterium
GAGTCAACCAAGCTCAGGTCAAACTGCCCGGTGGGCACTGGCTCCACATGGAGGTGGCGGCCAAGATTCTAGATTGGTAAAGTTCTGTATTTATGCAGAGTCCCTGCTAACAGGGCGGGATTTGGCGGCGCCAACCGCGAAGTTAGGCAGTGCTTCGTTCATACTCCCGCTACGGAATCCTGCCAGGTCTAGGGTAACATACGTGTAACCCAATTCCTTCATCGCAGTCACGACACACTGCCGGGTGTTTTCCTCCATGAACCAAGCCATATCTTCCGGCTCTACTTCCAGCCGGGCCACGGCATCGTGGTGGCGCACCCGCAGTTGACGTAGCCCCAGTTCTCGCCGCAGGAAATCTTCGGCCGCATTTACCTGACGCAGCCGCGTCGCTGTGATGGTCATGCCATAAGGGAAGCGCGAAGCAAGACAGGCCAGCGCTGGCTTGTCCCAAGTGGGCAGTCCCATGCGCCGCGACAATTCCCGCACATCGGACTTGCCCAAGCCCGCTTCCAACAGCGGCGCCCGGGCGCCACACTCCCTGGCGGCTCTCATGCCAGGCCGGTGATCGCCCAAATCGTCCCGGGTGGCGCCGTACATCACATTCTGCAAGCCCTCCTGCCTGGCAATTGCCCAGATTTCCTCGAAGAGCTCCGCCTTGCAGTAGTAGCACCTGTCTGGAGGGTTGCTGGCGAAACGGGGGTCATCCAGTTCCCTGGTGTTGATAACACATAAGTGAACTCCCAGTTGCTGGGCCACCCTTTGCGCCCCGGCTTTCTCCCCGGCGGGATACGTCAGCGAGTCAGCAGTTACAGCCAACACTTTGTCGGCCCCCAGCACTTTCAGGCAGGCCGCCAGCAAATATGTGCTGTCCACGCCACCCGAGTAGGCTACAGCTACACTATCCAGTTCATCCAAAATGGCGTAAAGCCTATCTCGCTTTACATCGAGATCATTCACCGACTCTTTCACACTCGCAACTCTGCCAGTTGATCCTCCTTCAGCGACGACGCTCGAAGGTTCCCATCGAGGGTTGCGTAATCCAACCCGTACCCTACCATCACCTCTTGTTTGTCTGCCGGTGCATCGCTGTAACGGGCGGTGATAGCCGCTGCGAGATGGATTTCCCCTTCGCCAGCTTGACCTCGCAGGAGGGTGATTGGACTGCCGTAGCCCTGCACTTCAAACAGGATGTCCCCCTCCTTTGCCAGAGCCAGAATGCGGTGGTTTTCTTCCTCGTCCCGTCCCACCACGGCCTTGACTTCAGGCGAGAGCCGGAAATGCCGGCCCACCTTCAGCAGGTTGACGTCGTTGAGATCAAAATCCTCTTTGTGACGCACCAAGTCCCTCATGCGGCGGGCGAAACCGGGGTCGGTGAGGCGGCAGCCACCCGCCGGACAGGGATAATCGCCGATGTTGTGTTGCTCCGCCAGGGCAATCTGGGGTTTGCGGGAGCGCCCTTCGACAGCCAGCAGCTTATCGCGGTCAACGAGTCCTTCCTTTTCGGCAATAGTGGGCGGCAGGAGTTTGGCCGAAAGCGGGCGCAGGAGCCGCCCAGCCAAGCCCGATTCCCGCTCGATAAGGCGCATCGCCTCCCGGCGCTGGGACATGGGGCGCTCCCCCAGCACCTCGCCGGTGAAGACAAAGGCAGCGTCCACCTCTTCCATGCGTGCCCTGGCCCTGGAGAACATCAAGACGCGGCAGTCGAGACAGGGGTTCATCCCGCTGCCGTAACCGTATCTGGGCTTCCGTATCACCTGGAAGAACTCTTCGACGAGGCCGATGACCTTGACCGGGATGCCGAATCGGTCGGCGACGTGCTGCGCCTCGCACCTTCCT
Source organism: Anaerolineales bacterium (assembly GCA_004377365.1). Taxonomy (GTDB): domain Bacteria; phylum Chloroflexota; class Anaerolineae; order E26-bin7; family E26-bin7; genus E26-bin7. The sequence continues at coordinate 1,837 of SOHZ01000586.1, forward strand.
TTGCGGTTGCAGGTGCAGAAAGGCGTGACGAAATTCAGCGCCTCCACCTCGATCCCCTGGTCAAGGATGAGCTTCACCGCCAGGGTGGAGTCCAACCCACCTGAGAGCAGAGCGATCGCTTTCGGCTTCGATTCTCTATTCTTCATCCTTCCTTAACTATCCCCCTGGGACTGGAACAGTGCGGTGCTCAGGTATCGCTCTCCCGTGTCGGGCAGGATGACCACGATGAGCTTGCCTTCGCTCTCTGGCCTCCCGGCCACCTGCAAGGCAGCGAAAGCCGCCGCGCCGGAGGAGATACCGACCAGGATCCCTTCCTCTCGGGCCAGCCGGCGGGCTGTCTCGGCTGCATTCTCATCGGCCACCTGAATTACCTCATCAACCAGGTCCAGGCGTAAGACGTCAGGGACGAAACCGGCACCGATGCCCTGGATCTTATGGGGGCCAGGCTGGCCGCCGGACAGGACCGGCGAAGTGATCGGTTCCACGGCAATCGCCTTGACACCGGGCTTACGGGATTTGATCACCTCGGCAATGCCGGTGATGGTGCCCCCTGTGCCCACGCCGGCCACAACGATGTCCACCTGACCATCTGTGTCTCGCCAGATCTCTTCGGCTGTGGTGCGGCGGTGGATCTCCGGGTTGGCCGGGTTCTTGAATTGCTGAGGGATCAAGTACCTGGGGTCCTGGGCTGCCAGTTCCTCGGCCCGCTTCACCGCTCCGGGCATCCCCTCTGAGCCGGGAGTCAAAACCAGCTCGGCTCCCAGGGCCTTGAGCAGACTTCTGCGTTCCAAAGTCATGGTCTCTGGCATGGTCAGGACCAGCTTGTAACCTCTGGCTGCACATACAAAGGCCAGGGCGATACCGGTGTTGCCACTGGTTGGCTCCAGGATGATGGTCTCCTCCTTGATCAGCCCGGCCTGTTCTGCAGCATTTATCATGCTGACGCCGATTCGGTCTTTGACGCTGGATAAAGGGTTGAAGGATTCCAGCTTGGCCAGCACGGTCGCCCCCAGGCCCTCGGTGACCCTGTTCAATCTGACCGAAGGGGTGTTGCCAACGGTCTTGGTGATGTCGTCGTAGATTCTGCTCATTGCATTATCCTCCTTTAATGTAAGTGTTATGGAAAAGGCAATCATTGTTGTCCGTTAAAGCCGTGCCGGTTGCGCAGGGTCGTGGACAGTTGGCGCAACAGGTCCAGCACGCGCTCGGCCAGCGGCTCAGTAAGTACGCCACCAGCGCCGCAACTGGGAGTGATCAGTGCCCGGCGCAGCAGTAACTCCCTGCCGAGGCCCTTACTCACCAGACGTTCTAGGCCCTCGTCGAAGCGAGCCAGCAGTGAGGGAACGGTTTCGGTCGCGGCGGCCTCTTTATCCAGGGTGGGAACGATGCCCCAGCCCAGGCAACCACCTTGCTCCAGGAAGGCGCGCAGCTCAATAGGATAGAGCGTGATGGCTTGCATGTGGTCATAGGCGTCAAAGTCGAGAATGTCCAGGTCGCTCTCCATTAACAGCGACCAGTCGGTGTTGGCCTCGCAGTGGACGCCAGCCAACCCGCCCCGGTCGTGGATGGCGGCAACTACCTCGTTTATGTCTCCAATGATGTCCTCGCGGCTGACGGTGATGAAGGTCTGCGAGCCAAAACCGAGCAACGACGGTTCATCGAGGAAGATCATCACCTGTGGGCCAAACCCACTCAATTGGGTGACCTGCCACATCGCTTTCAAAGCCACCGTCTTGACGATCGCGTCACGCAGTTGGTCGTCGTAGTACGAGCAGCGACGGTCCTGGTCAAGCAAGTTGGTGCCGAGCGTAAAGGGGCCGGTGACCTGTCCCTTGAGCATCACCTGCGGCGTCGCCTGTTCTGGCAACTGGACCACGAACTCCTCGAAACCCGCCGCGTACTGTGATGAGAGGCCAAAGCTGTCGAGCGCATTGGAGTCCCCATCCTCGCTCACGGCCAGGTAACGGGTGTAAAAGTCGGTCAGTTGATTGATAAAGTCGGGCGTGCCGGTATCGAAGTAGACCCTCTCCCCATCCTCCACCAGCCCCGGCATTCCCTCGGTGAACTGTACCGTCATGTTTTCGTGGAAGACACGTCTCGGGAATTGCACCCAGGCGGGGATCTGCGGTGTGTTCTCGAATATCAGGCAGGTTCCGAGAGCTACATCGGTGTGGGGCAGGCTACCGATCGTGGTTGCCAGGCAGCATGGCTCAAATATGGGGTGTGATGGGTTATAGACTTTTCTCATCGGAAACCTCACTCCCTTCGACAAGCCTTTCGACAGGCCCAGGACGAAGCTCAGGACAGGCCAAACCTCACTTTTCTGGTTACTCGACGACTGCTGGAGCTGTAGTGGAATCGGAGCACCCTCCACAATCCACACTTCGTTGGGCTTCGAAGGCACAGGCTTCACAGCAATAGACCTTCCCGCCACGTCGCACTGGATTGGGCCCCAACTCTTCGCCACAATTGTCGCACCCTTCGGCTTCGCTCAGGACAAGTTTTTGTTTTGTGTTCATCCTTCAACCTCCTTTGCTGCAGAACAACGAATTCATCGCCCGTGACCGTCGCCTCGCCCAGACAGGTCAGGTCAATACCGACGATTTTGGGCGTGGTGGTGAGCACAGTGCCGCTGTAGGTGGTGCTGCCGCCGCGTCCTAAGCTTGTCGAAGGGCCGTGTCCTGAGCCTGTCAAAGGGCCGGCGACTATTCGCTGCAGCCACCTGGGCCTGCTCTGTGATTGCGGAGATGACGCCGTAAAAGAGGTCCCCCAAATGGTAAGAGCGTCACCGCTTTATCCCAGAAGAAGCGGATTACACGATCTATTGCCAAGAGCCTCTTCCAATTCACAAGCCTGATCACACAGGTCCTCCAGAGTAACGGAATCCAGAACCTCCGCCACTTTATCCGAGAGCCTTTTCCAGAGCAGGTGAGTTACACAGTTGTCAGCACGGTGGCAAGCGGCCTCTTGCTGGGGAGCAACACAGTGTACCAATGCGATGGGCCCTTCTACCGTCCTGATGATGTCTCCAACCTTTATCTGATCCGCGCTTATGGCCAGGATGTAGCCACCGCCTGGTCCCTTGACGCTCTCGATAAATCCTGCCCGTCTAAGTTTCACGAACAACTGCCCGATGTAGTGAGCCGAGACTTCTTGCCGCTCAGCAATGTTGCTCCTGAGAACCGGTCCCTCATCTGCGTGCAAGCACAGATCAATCATGGCCCGTAAAGCGTACCTGCCTCTGGTGGAAAGCCGCATGGGAACTCCTCCTCAACTGGCAGTAGTCTGAGTGGACCATTTTAGCATAGTTGAGCAATCTTGTCAACTATTAATCCGAAAACCCACACGATTCAAGATGAGGGTAATGAGGCTCCACCGTCACAAACGCAGCCTATCCCGGAAGCTGGCACCTAAAGGACGAGAGACCCAGCCCACCCAAGCCGATCTGGCCCAGGAAGCGCAGCAACCGATAGACTCAACCCAAACCGGAAAACAAAAAAGGAGCCAAGGTGCTCTTTTTCGTGGGCTGTGTTGGCTCCTTCTTCCCTATGGTCCAGAGCATACCGTGCTTCCGCTCCACGCTGATGCCTTCCTATTACCCTCGCCTCAGAGGGTTTTAGGAAATCTCTACGGCAGAGGAACTCGACATCCAATGTCGAGTTCCTCTTTTCGCGTCCATAGTAGCCGTTCACTCAGGATCCTACCCCTTGAACGGTTAGTCGGGTCTTTTAGCGTCGAGCCTTGGCTCGGTGTTCAGCTTTTATCCCTCACTCCTCCGCACCTTCTCCCTGCGGGTGGCAGCCGTCAGGGTGCGTTTGCACTGCTGGCAGGCCGAAAGAATCACTTTGATCTCTCATGGCACTGTCCCGGCGGCGGGTCAACTATGGCACCACCTTCTCGGCGACCATCAGAAAGAGGCAACCCAAAATCGTGACGTTGAGGAAGAGCAAGATCGCAAGAATCAACCAATGCCTGATGTTCAACCCCTCCATGACTGTAACCTCCTCCCTGGACTACCCATAGCATAGCGCGAAATCCCGCAAAAGTCAAGTGTCATCCATCCCCACTCGCCCTTTGCGCAACGTCACATCGCCAGCCAGAACCCGTTGGCGCTCACCACAGTTGGTGTGCAGGAGGAGAGCCCCGTCGGCATCCACGCCTTCGGCCCAACCTTCCACTACTCCCTGCGGAGTGTCCACCAACACATGATTATGTAAAGTTATCAAATGGGAGGCCCATTCGTCGTGAGGCAACTCGCCAGCCTGTAGACGCTGGTAGCGGCCCTCGACACTTTCCAGTATCCTCCACAGTAACGCCAGCCGCGACACCTCCTGCCCCAGTTCCTGGGACAGGCTGGTGGCCGTGGCAGCCAGCTCCCCCATTGCTTCCACTGCCCCAAAATCCAGGTTCACGTTGAGCCCCAGGCCCACAACGGCATAGTCTAAACGCTCGCCGGTGGCTCCCAGTTCGGTCAGGATGCCACCCGTCTTTTTGCCCTGCACCACGATGTCGTTGGGCCATTTGATGGCCGCCGCGAGGCCGGTCACTGCCTCTATGGCCTCAACGACGGCCAGGGAGCAGACCATGGTCAGGCGTTGGGCCTGATAAGGAGCCAGAAAACGGGGACGGAACAGTAGCGACATCAGCAGACTCGTACCCGGAGGTGCTAGCCAGCGGCGTCCCAGCCGCCCTTGGCCCGCCGTCTGCTCGTCGGCGATGACCAGCGTCCCTTCAGGCGCACCCCGAGCAGCCAACTCCCTGGCCACGTCGTTGGTTGAGCCGATGGAGTGGTAATAGATTGTTTTACGCCCCATAAAAACCGTCGTCAGTCCTTTTTCGATGCTTTCGGCTGAAAGCCCCTTCACGTTTACACTCCCCAGGCGATGCTGCCCGAACTTGGCCGCTGGCGGAGTAGCAGAACGGTTCGGCTGAGCTCACCAGAGCCTTGTTCTGCGCCATGCGAAACAAGTCTTGTCCTGAGCGTAGTCGAAGGGTTCGCTACTCCAGAAGAAAATCCCTACAGCGTCAAGATTACTACAGAAAAGCCTTTAAGTCAAGAAGCTACATTGACGGGAAAGCCATTTTCTGGTACACTTATCGGTGTTGGTCCCCAATGAGCCAACGCTGATCAATCATCACTATAGCCAGGTATAAGCCGAAGAAAGGAGCATCTAATGGCCACAGTAGCCGACAAAGAGATCGCAGCGAGGTACAAAGAACTGGCCCCCCATTTCTCCAGGTGGGAAAAGATCAAGGACCTGATTGACCAACTCATTGACCTCATGCTCAACTACCGCCAGAGCGGTCACCCCGGTGGATCACGGTCCAAGGTCCACGCCCTGGTGGTCACCCTGCTCAGCGGGGTGATGAGGTGGGACATCCGCCAGCCCGAGAAACGGTTCGGCGACCGCTTCATCCTGATTGCCGGCCACACCATCCCCCTCGTCTACGCCACCCTGGCCGTGCTCAATGAGACCCTACGGGTCAAATACCAACAGACAGGAGACGACAAGTACCTGGTTCCCAATCCCGAAGAGCGGGCTCTCTACTGGGAAGATTTGCTGGAGTTTCGGCACAACAAGGGCCTTTCCGGCCACGCCGAGATGGAGGGCAAGACCCTCTTCCTGAAATTCAACACTGGCCCCTCGGGCCACGGTTCGCCGCCGGCCGCTGGAGAGGCTTTTGCCCTCAAGAGAGCTGGTGCCGGTGAGGTCAAGGTCTTTGCCTTCGAGGGCGACGCCGGCCTCACCCCCGGCGGTGCGCACGAGACCAAGAACTCGGCCTGGGGCCTGGCCCTGGACAACCTCTACTACGTAGTGGACTGGAACGACTTTGGCATTGACGACCACCCCTTGACCACCGTAGTCCCCGGCACCCCCACCGATTGGTTCGCTCCCTACGGCTGGCGGGTCTTTGGCGCCGAGCAGGGCCACGAGTGGGGTCCGGTCACGCGGGCTATTCTGGAGATGGTCTATTCTCCCAATCCCGACCGAGCGCCCAGCATCACCTGGGTCAAGACGCGCAAAGGACGGGAGTATCTCAAGTACGACAACAAGTCCCACGGCAGCCCCCACAAACGGAATTGCGAGCTGTTCTGGGAGACCAAGAAGCCCTTCGCCGAGAAATACGGGGTGACCTTCCAGGGCTCTGGAGAGTGTGCCCCGGACAGCCCAGAGGCGTGGCGGGCCGAGTACGAAGCCAACCTGAAGGCGGTCATGGACGTGCTGCACCGCGACCAGGAGCTGATTGACTACATCGCCGACACCCTGGTGGCCCTGGGCGACTCGGTGCCGCAGGAGATCCCCACTTTCAAGCTGGGTGAGAAGAACCCCTTTAAAGACGAGCGGCTGTACGATTTCGTGAGCTATCCGCCCGAGATGTACGCGGCCCCAGGCACCAAGGTCGCCAACCGCGCCGCCCTGGCCAAGTGGGGAAGCTGGGTGAACGCCTTTGGCCACGAGCATTACGGGCGGCCCTTGTTCATCATCTGCTCAGCCGACCTGGCCGACTCGACCATGATCTCCGGTTTCGCCAAACCCTGGGACGACTTTCCCGGCTACGGCTGGTACGAGCGATACGGCGGTCCCGACGGGGTTCTTTTGCCCCAGGAGATCACCGAGTTCGCCAACGCGGGCATCATGGTGGGCATGGCCTCGGTCAACTTGGCCCAGGACCCCGAGGCCGAGTTCAACGGTTTCTACGGAGCCTGCTCCACTTATGGCTCCTTCGTTTACCTCAAGTACGGCCTCTTCCGTCTCTTCAGCCAGATGGCCCAGGACTGCCAGCTCAAGATGGGCAAGGTCATCTGGATGGCTGGTCACTCTGGCCCGGAGACGGCCGACGACTCTCGCACCCACTTTGGCATTTTCTCGCCGGGGGTCACCCAGTGCTTCCCCGAAGGGCACATCATCAACCTGCATCCCTGGGAGCACAACGAGGTGCCCGTGGTGCTGGGCGCGGCCCTGAAACAAGACGTGCCCATCATCGCCCTGCACCTGACCCGCCCGCCCATCGAGGTGCCCGACCGCCAGGCGGTGGGCATGGCTTCCCACTTCGAGGCGGCTAAAGGGGCCTACCTGGTGCGCGACTACAAGCCGGGCCAGAAGCGGATGGGTACTTTAATCGTGCAGGGGACCAGCGCCATGGCCAACGTGGTCAAAATCCTGCCAGAACTGGAAAAGTCGGGGCCGAACGTCAAAATCGTGGCCGCCATCAGCCCGGAGCTTTTCCGCTTGCAGTCCAAGGAATACCAGGAGCGCATCCTCTCCCCGGCCGACCGGATGGATTCCATGTGCGTCACCACCCAGGCGCGCTGGCTGATGCACGCCTGGCTGCACAACAAAATCGCCGAGGAATACTCCCTCTCGGCCGACTGGGACAACCGCTGGCGAACCGGCGGCACGCTGGATGAGGTCGTGGAGGAAGCTCACCTCTCCCCCGACTGGCTGCTGGACGGCATCGAGCGCTTTGTCAAAGACAGGGAGAAGCGGTTGGGCAGGATAAGGCAGGCGTTGGAGACCGCCGAATAGAATTCGCCGTCTGAAGCTGAGAAGGCCCCTCAGGGCCTTAGTCCAGCGCCTGAGGGCGCTTCTCGACTTCAGCCAGGGATTTCCAATCCTTGGCTCTCTTGGCTTCTGTTGACCTCTTTTCGGGAGTGTGATATACTGTATTAAAGGTGCTGCCGGGAGGACAGAGATGGAACAGTTGGAATTGACAGGGATAATAAAGAAAGAGGGCCGTCAATATTCCGCTCTTTGCCTGGAATTAGACGTGGCATCCTGCGGTGACACGCAAGAAAAAGCGATGAAAGCATTGAAGGATGCTGTCGAAACCTATGTCCAGTATATGGTTGAAGAAGGACGGGAAGATGAAATCCACCGCCCTGTGCCTCTCGCGGCCTTGAGAGAGTTCTTGACCGCGATGCCATTGAGAAACTTGAAGGGGATAAACGATGAATACAACTACTCTGGAACTGGACCTTCCTGAAGCCATCTACCAGCAACTAGAAAGGCAACCGCCGCAGATTCGCAAGACAGCCATTCAGCTTGCCATCGAAGCAATTGCAGACTATGTGGAGCAGGAAGCAAAACTGGCGGCCGGGCGAGAGATGTTACTACGGCTGCCCGAGGAAGCCCAACAATATGACGATACGCCTCCGCATGATCTTGCCGCCCGTCACGATGACTATCTTTATGGAGAGGGCTAATGCCACGCCCCACTCTCATGATAGATGCCTGGGCTTGGATTGCCCTTTATAACCCGGCTGACCAGTATCACGACATTGCCCGACTTACCAATGAGGAATTGCTGACAGCCGGGTACCGCTTGCTAACGACCAACTTTATCCTGGATGAAGCTTACACCGCCCTGCGATAATGGGGTTCCCCCGCGCGGGCTGTCAGCTTTGGCCACAGGATTCAAGAAATCGCAGCCAGCGGCGCGCTAGAAATTGTCACCGTTACCCCAGAGATTGAACAGGCTGCATGGCAGCTTTTTGAACGCTACGATACTGTTCCCTATCTTTCTTACACCGACTGCACAACATTTGCTGTGATGCAACAGCGTGGCATTACCACTGTGTTCACCGGTGACGAGCATTTCCAAATCCTGGGTTTTACCATCCGGCCGTAACCATCCAGCAGAGAGGGAGCGCAGATGAATGGAGAGCGCCAATCAGTTGAGGCAGGGTATGTCTGAGGCTGGTTGGCGCTCTTTAGCTGAATGTATTCTAGCCAGGAAAGGATACGCCTATGGAGGATGTGGCAAAAGAGCCCGCGTCTACGCAACAACTTCTTGACCGGGTCTTCAAAGACCCCAAAACCAAATACCACCTCGATCTGTTCACCAAGCAAGAGAAGAACCGCTTGCAGATGTCCGAACGCAAGGGCAAGGTCCGCATCCGTTGCATGGTACGGGACCGGGACTTTGTGGCCAAGCCCGAAGAGGTGATACGCCAGCTTACTTTGATCCACTTGCACTATACCCTTGGCTACCCCATCGAACGACTGAGCGTAGAGGTGCAAGTGCAGATGGGCTCTGGCGTGCACGAGAAGGCAGCCGACATAGTGGTCTACCGCGACCCACAAAAACTGTACCACTACATCATCGTCGAAGTCAAGAAACCGGGACGCAAGGATGGCCGCGAACAACTGCACTCCTACATGAACGCCACGGGCGCTCCCCTGGGAATGTGGACCAATGGCAAGGACGTGGCCTACGAGTTCCGCCGGGAGCCCAACCTGTTCGGCAACCTGCTCCGCCTGCCCCGCGTTGACGAGACCGAAGAGGACGTGCATGAGCCCATCCGCAAGCACATGTTGAAGCCAGTGGAGGACGTCGAAGGCATCGGCGACCTGGTAGACTTGGTGAAGCGATTGCAGGAGGAAGTGCTGGCCAACGCCGGGGTCAACGTCTTTGAAGAGGTGTTCAAGCTTTTCTTCGCCAAACTGTGGGATGAGGAGTCCGCCTCAGACAACCCGGCCAGTCCCCGCTCAATCTGTCGCTTCCGGGTGACAGGACAGCTCCCGGAAGAGCAGATGGAGGGGCGCTTCCAGCCCCTACTAGATGAAGCCATCGGCAACCATCCTGGTATTTTCCCCGAGGGAACGAAATGGGGGCTTTCGCCGGAGGCTATGCTGGTGGTAGTCTCGGTGCTGCAGCCAATCCGCCTGTCGGATACGGACATGGAGTTGATGGACCACGCCTTTGAGTACCTGCTGGCCCCGGAGAGCAAGGGAGACAAAGGGCAGTATTTCACCCCACGCCAGGTCGTCAAGATGGCGGTCAAGATGCTGAACCCCAGGCATAACGAGCGGATGCTGGACCCGGCCTGTGGTCCGTGCGGCTTTCTCATTCACGCCCTGCTACACGTGCGAGA
>SOHZ01000642.1 GCA_004377365.1 Anaerolineales bacterium
GAGAGGACCTCGGCCAGCGACAGGAAGTGGTGATGGTAGTCCAAATTGGGGGGGATCAGACCCCGCTCGATTTGAATCCATTGTCTCTCCAGGATGGCGGGTAGTGTGAAGAAGGCACTCAGGGCCAGCCCCAGCGCTAAAGCCGCAGCCACCGCCCCCCCTCGGGTGAGCCTCCTCTCTCTCTTAAGAAACAGCAAGACAACGACATACGTCACCAGCAGGGGGACGAGGATTAAAGTGGAAGTTGTGTGGGTCAGGGGCAAGGCGGCCAGTCCCAGAGCCCCGATGACGATGTAGCGCCGATCCCCCAGTGTAACCAGGCGTCGGAAGCTCCACATCACCAGGGGGAAGAGAGCCAGGACCAAAACCTCGGGCAGGATTCCTCGGAAGAAGCTGTCGTACAATTGGTAAGGAGCATACATGTAGGCTACGGCGGCCACTATGGCCGGGGTCTCCCCAAACACATCCCTGACGTAGAGATACGTGGATGCCCCTGAGCCCAATATGGCCAGGCAGAAGGCAGCCTTCAGGGCACTGACCAGGCTCAGACTCAGCAAATGAAAGACCTCAGTCAGATAATAAGACAGAGGAGCATAGAAATTGAAAAGGGGCAGACCGAGGCCGTAGACCAGGTCCGGGGCCCAACGGGAGAACAGGACGCCGTGCTGGAAAAGGTTATCGAGTTCAACGAGACGGTAGAGATGTATGATCCCATCCGCAGTTTGAGGCAGTGATCCTTTCAAGAGAGGGGTCACCGCACATATAGCGAGGAGGCAGACCAAGGCTATGTTCAAATGAATTGGGAAGTCTCTCTTCCGTCTCAAGATGGATTTCCCCGTCGCTCTTGATCTTTCGGCTGGCACCCCACGTTCTCTACCAACTTATCTCTTCTCGACCGGTCTTGCGATGCAGCCAGCGCATAGCCAGGTACACCAGAGGTGTCAGCAACACGTTCAACAAGCTGGCCGGCAGGACAAGCCTGATGAAACTATCCAACCATACGACAGGCCAGCCAAGCGTTCCTAGCACGAGGAGGAAGATGAAATTGTAAATGAGGCTGGCAAAGAAAACTGTCGCCAGAGGCAGGATGACATGAGTACGAAAGACAGTTGCTTCTCCCAGACCTGAGAAGAAACTGACGATGAGCAAGGCCAGGGCGGACAGTCCAAAGGGAGCGCCCGAGAAAAGATCCAAACAGAGACCTCCGATGAACCCCCAGGCGATTCCCTCTCTGGCTCCTCGCAAGAGACTCCAGGAGATGACCACCAGAAGCATTAAGTCAGGCTTCACATCCCAAAGGGTCAAATGGGGCACAATCGTTGCCTGGATGAGGGCTATGCTGATCAGCAGCAGAATAGAAGCGTAGATGTTGATGTGGATCACCCCTTTATTGGACCATTTCAATGGGCTCAAAGTTGGTGATAACCAGAACGACCTCCAATCGCTCAAAGTCCACCGTGGGCTTGATCTCGGCTTGTTGGAACATTTCAATGTCCCGCTTGTGGACGGCAGTGACCTGGCCGATCACCAGACGCTTGGGGAAAGTAGCTCCCAGGCCTGAGGTGAGAATAATATCCCCGACGTTGACCGTTACCTGCTGAGGGATATATTTCATCACCAGCCCACCGTCCGCTCTGCCCTCTACTATCCCTGTAGCCCGTGAGCTTTGAATGATGGCATTCACCGAACTGGAGACGTCGGTTATCAGAAGGACTTTAGACGATCTGGAGCTGACCTCCACGATCCGACCGGCCAACCCACGATCGGTTACCACGGGCATACCTTTGGCTACTCCGTCGCCGGTGCCCACGTCAATGATGATGTAACGTAAGAGGTTACTGGGGTCTTGGCCGATGACGTGCCCCACCACCTCAGCAGCCCTATAGCCGTAGGTCGGGTTGGCCTGGGTGAACTGAAGCAACTGGCGCAGGGTCTCGTTTTCGGATTCCAGCTCCTTCAGATGGACGTTCTCGATCATCAGGCTGCCGGCCAGGCTTTGCAGTTCTTCGTTACGGCGGCGTAGTTCCTGTAGATCGCGGAAAGTCTGAACCAGGTCGCTGAAATCGCTGACCAGACCGGACAAATGATTTTGGACTGGGGTCACGGGCCTCAGAATCAGATTCTCGACCGCCTGCGTATTGCCAGTCTCGTGTAAGACAAGCGCGACTATGGTCAGTGAAAGGAGGAGGGCGAACAGCAGGGGTCTATTTTGCAACCGCTTCATGTTAGTGTCCCGGCGACTTGCGCCTTGGCGTTATCGTGTCCTAATCTTCTGGCCTCAGGGAGGCCCGCTGCTGAGGCACTGCTAACGTGTAGCCCCGCTGCGCTGGGTGGTAGCCAGGATCTTGCTCAGAACGTCTAATTCCTCCAGGATCTTCCCTGCGCCGCGAGCCACGCAGGTCATAGGGTCCTCAGCTACGTAGACCCGCATCTTGGTCTCCTCCGAAAGTCGCTCGGCCAAGCCCTGGAGGAGAGCCCCGCCGCCGGCCAGGGCGATGCCTTGTTCCATCAGGTCAGCTATTAGTTCGGGGGGCGTGTCGTCCAGGGCGCTCTTAATCGTATCAACGATCAAGTCAACGGAACCAGATAGAGCCTCGCGAATCTCCACGCTGCTGACCTCAATGGACTCTGGCAGACCGGTAATGAGGTTACGGCCCCGCAAGATCATGGTCTGCTCTTCTGGTAGAGGATAGGCTGACCCGATGGTAATCTTGGCTTTCTCAGCCATGCGGTCGCCGATGAGGAGGTTGTATTTCTGGCGGGCGTACTGCATGATGTCTTCGTCCATCTCATCGCCGGCCACGCGGATGGAACGGCTGATGACAATACCTCCCAGTGAGAAAACAGCCACCTCGGTGGTGCCGCCTCCGACGTCAATGACCATGCTGCCCAGCGGTTCCATGATGGGCAGTCCTATCCCGATGGCGGCGGCCATAGGCTGCTCGACCAGATAGGCTTCGCGCGCTCCAGCGCTGATGGCAGCATCGTAGACGGCTTTCTTCTCGACTTCGGTAACGCCGCTGGGGATGCCAATCACGGTCCGTGGCCTGGGAATGGGGAGCAGCATCTGGTGGTGCACTTTTTCGATGAAGTAATGAAGCATTTTTTCGGTAATGTCAAATTCGGAGATAACACCATCGCGCAGAGGGCGGATAGCGACAATGTTGCCGGGGGTCCGTCCGACCATCTCCTTGGCCTCAACGCCGATAGCCAGTACCTTTCTGCTTTTCTTCTCAATGGCTACCCAGGAAGGCTCGTTGATGATGATGCCTTTGCCACGCACATTCACCAGGGTGTTGCCCGTGACAAGGTCTATACCAATATCCATAGAAAAGAGGCCTAACAAGGCATACAGGGGACTATA
>SOHZ01000422.1 GCA_004377365.1 Anaerolineales bacterium
AAATCTGGCATAAGTGGGGCAGATTTCTCGCTGGGAGATGAGAGCGATTGCACCCGATTCAATTGAGTGGAATGAGCGACTTGGTAAGCACATTGGGCAAGATATTCACAGAGACTGACTATGGCGGGGCCATCGTGCTCATCGCACTCTTCACCTGTCTCGCCTTCTACGGCTCCCTGATTGTCTGGATCGCACGAGGAAAGGAGAAATAGTCGCCTCTTTCAGGTAACTATTCACCTGCTCCTGCTGGACGACAGTCCGGCAGGTCCTTAGCAGACAATTGCCGCTCAATTTCGTACATCTGGCGGTGGATTGTCATCCACCGCGAGCACGAGGTGCACAGTTACTTTTTCAGAAGCTGGAAAGTGAAATGCTCTTAGCCTATCACACAATATAGTAGAGGAGGAAACGAAATGGCTACTTTCTTTGAATTACTTCCCTGGATCGGCCTGGTGATCGTCGCATCCGTTGCCATCCTTGGCCCAGCCATCAAGATCGTGACCCAGTGGGAGCGGGGCGTGGTGCTACGTTTCGGAAAACTGGCGGGCACCCGGAAGCCTGGCTTCAACCTGATCATCCCCTACGTGGACCGCATGATCAAGATTGACATGCGCACTGTAACCTGGGCTTTGACGGAACGCCAGGAGATCATCACGCGAGACAACGTGACCGTGCACGTGGACGCGGTAGTGTACTTCAACGTCTTCGATGCTGAGAAAGCGGTGCTCAACGTAGAGGAGTACAAGACGGCCACCGAGCAATTGGCGCTGACCACCCTGCGGAGCGTCCTGGGCCAATCGGATCTGGACGAACTCCTGGCGCATCGGGACCGGGTCAACGAGCGGCTGCGGGACATCATTGACGAGCACACCGAGGAGCCCTGGGGTGTGCGGGTCAGCCTGGTGGAGGTCAAGGACGCGTTGCTCCCCGAGGGCATGCAGCGGGCTATGGCCAGACAGGCTGAGGCGGAGCGCGAGAAACGGGCCAAGATCATCCACGCCGAAGGTGAGTACGCAGCGGCTGAGACTCTAAAGCAGGCAGCCGACATCATGGCCTCACAGCCGATCTCATTGCAGCTCAGATATTTGCAAACCCTGGTCGAGATGTCCGGCGAGAAAAACGCCACCATCATCCCCCTGCCCCTCGACCTGCTGGGCAGCATCGCCCAGGCTCTGAGGGCCGCAGCGTCGGAATAGAGGTCTTTTAGGAGATCTCTCCAGAGACCGACCGGGAATCTTGTAGATCAAGTTGCTCAGAACAAGGCCTAACCAACACTAGCCCGGCCCACCAACAGGAGAATGACCATTGGCAAGAGTTAGATGGGGGATGGTGGTAGACCTGCGCCGCTGCATCGGCTGCCACGCCTGCGCTGTGGCCTGCAAAAGCGAGAACGCCGTCCTCCTGGGCGTGTACCGCAATTGGGTCAAGGTCATTGAGAAGGGGACGTATCCCAACGTCAGTCGTTCCTTCCTGCCGACGATGTGCAACAACTGCCAGCGGCCCATCTGTGTGCGAAACTGCCCCACAGCAGCCACCTATCTGCGGGAGGACGGCATCGTGATGCAGGATCCTCACCGCTGCATCGGCTGCAAAGGCTGCATGGCCGCCTGCCCCTACGATGTTCGATACGTTAACCCGCTGAAAGGCATCGTGGAGAAGTGCACCTGGTGTCATCATCGGGTGGACGTGGGGCTGGAGCCAGCTTGCGTCAACGCCTGTCCCACCAGAGCCTTGATCTTCGGCGACATCAACGACCCGCAGAGCGAGATCGCCAGAGTGCTGGCCATCAATCCGGTGCAAGTCCTGAAACCGGAAAAGGACACACTTCCCCACGTGTTCTACATCGCAGCGGACACGGTAGCCATGACGACCTACGGATTTGGGGAAGAAGGAGGCGAGTAGATGGGCCAAGATGTGACCGTGATCTACAACGTCTTTCATGGGCTACCTTTGGGCGTTCTCATTGCCGCATACTTCTACCTGACGGGCCTGAGCGCGGGTTCGTTCATCCTATCCACCCTTGCTTACGGCTTTGGCATGGAGAAGTACAAGCCCCTGGGCAAGGTGGGCGTCGTGCTGGCCGTGATCCTGCTCGGTCTGGCTCCCATATGTCTCATCGCTGACCTGGGCCAGCCGCTGCGCTTCTGGCATCTCTTTCCCTATCTGAATGTGACTTCGGTGATCACCTGGGGCACCTTCCTGCTGACCGCCTACCCTCTGAACAGCGCCATCTACGGGTTTTTCATGTTCAGGGGGGACAAGAGGCTGACCAAGGTCTTTGCCACGATCGGCATCCCCCTGGCCATCTCGGTGCATGGCTACACGGGCTTCATCCTGGCCCTGAGCAAGGCACGGGCGCTATGGAACACCGCTCTCATGCCCATCTACTTTCTGGTGTCGGCTATGGTCTCTGGCATAGCGATGATGATCCTGGTGGTTATCATCCAGGGCAAGTTCTTCGCTACCGATAAACGGGTGAACACGGAGCTATTGTCTGACCTGGGAGGGATGCTGATCGCAGCCATTTTGTTGGATATTTTTCTCGTCTTTTCGGACATCCTGGTGCTGCTGACCGCCGATCCCGAAGCACATCTGTCAGCCCTGCTTCTCCTGCAGGGAAAGTTCCGTATCCATTTCCTTGGGGTGGAGATCTTGCTGGGCTCACTGTTGCCCGTTGTGCTGCTGGCCTTGCCCAAGATGCGCAAAAGGGTCCTGCCGGCGACCGTCGCCGCCGTGCTGACCATGATTGGGGTGTTCGCCATGCGCTATGTGGTGGTCATCGGAGCCCAGGGCCTTCCTCTAAGTTAGTGTCTCCAGAAACCGATCTCACATCGGGTGAGTTAGATAGGAAGTGTCTCCAGACACCGATCTCCCATCGGGCTCGGAGAGCCCTCCTACAAACAGGATTGATATCATGTCAAAGATCAGCCGTCGCGATTTCCTCAAGATAGGAGCCGCCAGTCTCGCCGCGCTGGCCGCCGAATACGAGTTTCTGGCTCTGGTCGGAGCGCAGCGGCCGGGGGGTGGGGGTAGGAGCGTCTCGCGGACGACTGGCGTGCCTCGCCACCCTGTGCCCAGCACTTGTTTGCTGTGCCCGGCGCGCTGCGGCATCATCGGCTTTCTGGAAGACAATATCCTGGTCAAGATTGAAGGCAACCCCCGCGACCCCAACAGTCGAGGGCGGCTGTGCGCCAGGGGACAGGCCGGCATCCAACAGGTGTATAACCCCGACCGACTCCTATTCCCCATGAAGAGGAAAGGGGCACGAGGAAGCGGGGAGTGGCAGCGTATCTCCTGGGATGAGGCCTACAGCGAAGTAGCTGACAAACTTCGCAAAGTGCGCGAGGGCGGACTTCCAGAGCAGTTCGTCTTCGCGGCTGGCATCCAGGGGCTGTCGGGCATCGCCAGGCGTTTCATGAGGGCCTTTGGCAGGCCCAACGTCATAGAAGAGGCCACCCTGTATCGGGCCAACAAAGAGGCCGCCCAGGAGCTGATCTGGGGAGCGCGGATGGATGTGAACGACGTGGCCCACACCAGGTATATGCTGAACTTTGGGGCCAATCCCTATGAAGCCCATGCTCTCTACCTTGGCTTCGTGCAGCGCATCATCGAGGGACGGATGAAAGGGGCAAAGCTGGTCACCTTCGATCCTCGCCTCTCCAATACGGCCGGCAAGAGCGACGAGTGGTTCCCATTGCAGCCGGGCACGGACGGCGTGGTAGCCCTGGCCATGGCCAACGTGATCATGCAGTCGGGTCTGCACGACAAGGGTTTTCTGGACACCTGGACGAACTATCCTGCTGAGGAGCTGGCCACTTATCTGAGAGGGTACAGCCCGGAGATGGCGGAGAAAATCAGCGGCGTCGCGGCCGCTGACATTCGGCGCATCGCCATCGAGTTTGCTACCACCAAGCCAGCCACCACTATCTCGGCCGGAGGGGTGACCATGCACCGCAACGGTGTGCAGAATGAGCGGGCCATCGCCTTGTTGAACGTCATCACCGGCAACGTGGACGTCAAGGGCGGCTGGTGTCTGCCCAGAACCTATCGTTTCGGCGAGCCGGAGCCCATCCCGCCGACGCCGACACAGAAGAGCGAACTCGTGCAGCCGGCAGACCTTCCGCTGGCCCCACGCGGAGTGGCCCAGGGAGTGATGTCAGCCATCAAGGAGGGAAGACAATCGTTTCAGGTGCTCATGTCCTACGGATACAATCCGGCCTACTTTGACCCGCAGTCAACCTTGAGTGCACAGGTCCTGGCAGACGAGAGCCTGATTCCCTACCACGTGGCGGTTGACAGTTTCATGAGCGAGAGCGCAGCCCTGGCCGACATTGTGCTGCCGGCCACGACGTATCTGGAGAGCTGGGGCGTCTACTCCGTTCCTGCCTGTGAGATGGTGCCTTTTGTCACTGTGCAGCAGCCCATAGTTGCCTTCCAGGGCCAGAGTTTGCCCTTCGATCAGATGTGTATCGAGCTGGCTCAGCGGATAGGGGACGAGCTGAAAGAGTACTTTGCATTCGGCACCGTACAGGACTACATCAAGGCGGCCATAGCTCCCATCAACGGTTTAGTCGAGGCTGGGGGGTTGGACCACCTCAAGGACTACGGCGTGTGGTTCGACCCGATGGCTGAGCCGGACTACACCGCCTATGAGAAGGGTGGCTTCTTCACTCCATCGGGTAAGATCGAGGTCCATTCCTCGCGGCTGGCGGAGCAGGGGTTCTCTCCTCTGCCGACCTACGAGCCGATTCCCGATCACGGTGAGATGGGAGAGGACGAGTTGTTCCTCATCACCTTCCAGTGGAACGTGCACACTTATGGCATTACCGCTAATTCGATGTGGCTTTCGGAGATCGTCCACGAGAGCCCACTGTGGATCAACAAGGAGACGGCCAGGAAGAGGGGCATAAAGAGAGGCGATCTTGTGGAGGTCAGGTCCTCAGTGGGCTCAGTAACGGCCAGGGCCTTCCCTGTCCAGGGCATCCATCCTCAAGTGGTGTCCATCGGCGGCAGTTGTGGGCACGTGGGGTACGGTCGGGTGGCTCAAGCTAAAAAGTTCGAAAGCCGCGATCCAAGCACCCGTCTCATCTGGTGGGAGAAGGGCGGCAACGGAGCGAATCCCTCCTCCATCATCCCGGTGGCTTCGGATCCGATTGGCGGAGGACAGCCTTGGGATGATACGATAGTAACCATCGCCAAGGTGTAGCAGCTCAGCCGAGTGAGTATCCTGAGCGATAAGCATCATGTAAAGAGGACAGCATGGCTTTCAGATTTCCTCGTTTGCCCCTGAGAATATGGTTGGCACTGGGTGGACTGGCGTTGATGGCCGTCCCTGTCGTCAGTGCATTGCCGCGCTACACTACTTCGAGCTCCGCCTATTGTTCGAGCTGTCACAGCACGGGGGACATTCCGGACAGAACGATAGCCTCGAAGGTTCACCCTGACTTCGATCAGGTCACCTGTGTGGACTGCCACGGCAAGCCGGGACAGTTCATCTACGATGGCTATCGTAAGGGATTCATGGCCGAGCCGGAGCGTGTAGGCCCCCAATGTCTCCGTTGTCACGAGGACATCGTCCACAGAAACGATCAGGCCGATTTCAAGTTCAACGTGATGGACATCAAGGTGCCGCACAAGCTCCACGCTGAAATGGGCGCTAGATGCGTTGACTGTCACGCCAACGTGGCCCACGACCTGAAAGAGCCACAAACGAACCGACCACGCATGGAATACTGTGCCCAGTGCCATGCCGCCACGACCGAGGCCTGCACCAAGTGTCACGGCGCCGGAGTGCCACCCGGCCCGATACCGATCTCTCCTCCGGCGGGCATGGTGGCTGATGGCACAACACTATTCATCCAGCACTGCGCTGAATGTCACAGTCTCAAAGGTGACAGGATCGCGGGAGCCGATCTCAGCTCAAGCGATTTCCTGGCGGCCCGAGGTTTCTTCGCTCTGGAGAAGTTAGCCACTGAGGGCCATGGTGGTATGCCTGCCTTCGGCATGGCGCAGGGTGGCCCCCTGACCGACGACGAGATCAGGGCCATCATCGCCCATTTGAAGCTGGTCGCAGAGGGGCCAGTGACGGCCAATGGTGAGGCGCTCTACGCCAGGGATTGTCTGGTTTGCCATGGGGAGAAAGGAGACAAGGTGGTGGCCGCCGATCTCAGCTCTGTCGAGTTCCTGGACAGCCTGGGCGATGAGGGCATCATCAAGGCCATCAGCGAGGGGAGGGGGGGCATGCCTGGCTGGGGCATACCGCATGGTGGGCCTTTATCCTATGACGAGATCGTGGCCGTTGCCCGCTACACCAAATCGCTGGCCGGAACTCTGGCTGGACTAGGCATCGTCCCCCACCGCATAGAGGGCCTGGATCACTGTCTTGAATGCCACGGCCGAGTCGGCCCAGAGCACGTGCCCCCCAGCCACGAAGGGCGGACCAACGAGGAGTGTCTGATCTGCCATCAGCCCACGGCCATCAGCGGCGCGCCAACTATTCCTCACCGCGTGAGTGAGCTGGCTGACTGCCTGCTGTGCCACGACGAGGAAGGGGTGCGGCCGGTGCCGGCCACGCACCAGGGCCAGCCCAACGAGTCCTGTTTGCGATGTCACCAGGCCGTCAGTGTCATCGCAGCCCTAGACGTTCCACATGGGATCGAGGGACGGGATGATTGCCTGGCCTGTCACGCCGAGGGAGGCCCGAAGCCGGCGCCAGCCGATCATAAAGGACGGATCAACGAGGCCTGCCTGCTGTGTCATGAGGCGCCGACTGCAGAGGCCGCTCCCAGTGCCCTGGCACCGAGCATTCTTCACAGTCTGGAAAGCCGAGGGGACTGTCTGCTCTGTCACAGCGAGAGCGGTGTGAAACCCATGCCGGCCAACCATAAGAACTTGATCAACGAGCAATGCACCCTCTGTCATAAACTCGCGCCATAACCGTAAAGCACAACCCTTGGTGAGGTTGCCTGTGAGAGGTGTTCCTTCACAGGTATGTATCCAGAAGCCCGGTTTCCGTAGAAACCGGGCTTTTTCAGACTGGTTGACAGGATGGGCGATTTAGGGGATAGTCCACCCCTGTCCGGCCGAGGTGCTGTCAGGGAGGGGACCACCGTGGGACGTGATGGTCTCCTCATCACTCAACGCCCACGAGCCTACAGGTTGCGGTCCAGGGCACGAGTTGAGACAAGTTGCGGATGCTTCAACTTCTTGACTCGCACTTCTTGCGCCACGCCCTCCTGAAGAAGCGTGGCGATTGTGCGATCTAGCTCCGCTGGTGTCCAATTCAGAACGTGGAACAGTCGCCCAATCATATTGCGATCTGCAGCAACCACGTTGTCCAGGTAGCGCAACACCAATACCCGCCGCGCCTGATCGCGGCTGATCTGGCGTGCCTGCTCCGGCAGTTCGGGAAAGTGTCGCTGCACGATTTCATAGATGAACGCGTATCTCCATGCGCCAGCCTCGGCCACACCGATAGGGAGCACCTTGAACCCCACCTGCAACTCTACCAGCGCCCGCGCAAAGCGAGATTTGGCGTTTTCGGCGCTCATGCGCGCCTCTCGACGCAGTCGTACGGTGTTCAAAGGGCCGTGCTCAAGGAGAGCCTCGTAAATCCGTTTGGCTTCGGCTGTCAACAGTCCAGCGCGGTACTCTTCCAGGTAATCGTACAGGTCGCCATAATTCTCACTGCAGGCGTAAAAACTGGGAAGCAAGTCCAGTGAGATCAGAGTGGCACGTCTCCGCAAAAGTTTGCCGTAATACCACCACCGTTTACCAAGGGCATGATCTTTCCAGCCCCAGCATTTGCTGCTGTCGGGGTCATCGTGCTCCATGGGCACCGGACGGATACGTCCGGCGATAGCATGGAACAAGTTGGGCAGTTCCACTCCTTTGATGGGCCAAAAGTGGCAAAAACCGACTTTATCAACGAAAGCCCGAGCCGCTTCTACGGTCTGGATACTACGGTCAGGTGTCCGATGATAATTGTAGGCTCTCTGCTCAGCGATCCATCCCTGAGAGATAGTTTTGACCATCGGTGTGTCTCCTGCGCACTGACATCTCTCCGGACCCAAGCAAGCGGTGGAGAGTATATACTCGCTCAAACGCCAGCCAACTTTCCCAACAAGTTTACCACAACTCGCCCCAAAAAGGAAAGGCGATCGCTATTGCCAATCACTCAGAAATCTGATACAATAGCTGTGGTGCAATTGTAGCATTGGAAAAGACCTCCGAGGTTTCGTCGGAGGTCTGAACGGTTGCGATTGAAGGTTTGCCTATGGTGATCTATCAAGTGGATTTCGAGCCCATTGGCCGGCGTCACGCCTGTGCCAGGGGCACAACTCTCCTCGAGGCCGCCCGCCAGGCGGGAGTGGGCATTGTCTCCATTTGTGGCGGGCGGGGCACTTGCGGCCACTGTCGCGTGCGGATCCTCGATGGCCTCGCGTCTCCTCCCACGGGAGCCGAGGATAAGGTTTTGTCAGCGGAAGAGTTGGCCGCTGGCTACCGCCTGGCCTGTCAGGTCGAGGTGTTGAGCGATCTGCGGGTCCACGTCCCACCGGCCTCGCTGACCACCCCCCAGCGGATTCAGGTGGAGGGCCGGGAGCTGGCCGTGCCCCTTCAGCCTGCGGTGCGGAGCTACAAAGTGGAGCTGCCACCGCGTGCCGCGCAGGACCTGCGCCCCGAGATCACCCGTCTGCGCGACGCTCTCGCCAGAGTGTATGGCCTGGAGAGGCTGGCCATTGACGGTCGGCTCCTGCCCCGTATCCCCCTCCGCTTGCAGGAGTGGGCTGGGGTGGCCAACGCGGTGGTGCGAGGTGAAAGTCTATCGCTCCTGCCGGACCACAGTCCGGCGCTTTCTGCCACGGACTGTGGTCCACGCCGAGCAGAAGAAAATTCCTATAGAATCGAGTTGATTGATCTGCTACCCGATGGCCGGTTCCCCCTGGGCCTGGCTGTAGACCTGGGCACGACCAAGATCGCTGCCCACCTGGTTGATTTGACGACGGGGGAAACCCTGGAGGCCAGGGGAGTGATGAACCCTCAGATTGCTTATGGCGAGGACGTGATCGCTCGCATCGCCCACGCCATGGAAGGGGAGGAACAGGCGCAGGAATTGCGGCAGGCCGCCGTCGGGGCGGTGAACGATCTGGCTGGCGAGCTTTGCGCCCTGGTGGGGCGTGCTCCCGAGGAGATCGCTGAGGCGGTCGTGGTCGGCAACACGGCCATGCATCATCTCTTCCTGGGCCTGCCGGTGAGTCAACTGGGTTTGGCTCCCTACCTGGCGGCCGTCATTGATCCCCTGGACCTCAAAGCGCGCGACGTGGGACTGGAGATCGCCCCCGGTGGGTACGTGCACCTGTTGCCCAACATCGCTGGCTTTGTGGGCGCCGACCACGTGGCCATGCTTCTCTCGACGGGCATCTACCGGGCTGAGGAAACGGTCGTCGGCCTGGACATCGGCACCAACACCGAGGTGGTCCTGCGGGTCGGGGAGCGGCTTCTGGCCTGCTCCACCGCCTCGGGGCCAGCCTTTGAAGGGGCGCACATCCGCGATGGGATGCGGGCTGCGCCGGGGGCCATCGAGCGATTGCGCATCACTGACACTAATGTAGAGTACCAGACCATTGACGACGCCCCGCCGGTGGGCTTGTGTGGCTCGGGTATCCTGGACGCCGTCGCCCAGTTGCTGGAGGTGGGCGTGCTGGATGAGCGGGGGACCATGCAGGAGCACCCCCGGGTACGGCGGGGGAAGGGCGGCCCAGAGTTCGTCCTGGTGGCTCAGGGGGAGGGCGGTGATGGCCGGGAGGTGGTCATCACCCGCGCCGACGTGGGAGAGATCCAACTGGCCAAGGGAGCCATGCGCGCTGGGATCAACGTCCTGCTGGACGAGGCCGGGCTCTCGGCCGAGGACCTAGATCAGATCGTCATCGCCGGTGCCTTTGGCACCTACGTTGACGTGGGTAGCGCCGTGACGGTGGGCATGGTCCCGCCGCTGCCCCTCTCGCGCTTTGTCCAGGTGGGCAACGCGGCAGCCATGGGGGCCAAGCTGGCTCTGATCTCGACCGAGCAGCGAGCCCTGGCCGAGGAGATCGCCCGCCAGGTGGAGTACATCGAGCTGACTAACGACTCTCGCTTCGTGGGTCAGTTCACCGAGGCGATGTTTTTGAGATAAATTGTACCTCTCTCGCAGGAAAGAAGCAGAATGCAAAGCCCCAGGGGTTGCCTGGGGCTCTTGCTTTTCTGGGAATACAGTTGACGGTGGGCCAAAGCAAAGCCGTCCTGGGGTGAGGGCGGCTAGAGTTTCCCTTACAGAGGTGAGACATTAAGGAAAAAGCCCACTGGAGCTTATCCAGTGGGCTTTGGGGTTGCAGACTGGTTACTTAATGAACCCCACCTTTTGCAGGAGTAAAAGGCTAAAGAGGTCCGCAAGGCTCTGCCTAGTCTCAGAGGGCCACCCCAGTCCAAAGTAACCATCTATAGCTGTGATGAGCCTATGGGACACCAACACCAGCACCACGATGACAGCTAGTTTCTTAAGTGTATCAACTGTCCATCGCAGGCTTGGGATCGCGAAAAGTTTTGATAAAAAACTGGCGATGCCGCTTCTGATTGCTGTTAGCACAGTCAAAAATCGCTTGCTAACAACTGCGACACACCTTTCAAAATCAACATCCAAACAAAAATTCACAGAAAACGCAAAGCTGATTTTAAAGGCGTGTCGCCCCTTCATAGGCTTACACCTCCATCCTATGGAAGAGGCAATACACGCGTCCAGATCTACGATACATCACAGACACCTCCTCACTCCAATCTTCAATTCTTAAAGTACAAACATCTACATTCCTTACCCACTAAAACCAAACTAAAACCACCAGCCCAACATACTAGGCCAGGCTAATAACCTAATCTCACCTCCTTATTTAATCTTCCATGATAAGTATATCACAAATTTCTACCAAAAGCAATAGCACTTTTAGATAGTTTGATAATTCTGGAGTTCTCTATTGAGCAAAGGTCTCTGATCGCGCTCTCTCTACTCCTTCACATATCTTATGATAATTGACCGGTGGACCAAAAGTAAGGCCGCCCTTGGGGTCGGGGCGGCTGGGCCGACTTGGCATGGATGCGCTCAAATAGTCGAGGCGTCGGGGTGCTGCGGGGAGAGACAGCCCAACGCCTCATTGGAGGTAAAACTATGGCAAGAAACTGCGCGGTGTTTCCTGCCTTTTACCTGATGTTCTAGCATAGGGTGGTTAGAGTATGGTAAGCAAAGCGTTAGCAAACAGTTAAAATTTCTAGAGCCCGGAAACCAGTACTGTAGGTAGACCAAGACGCAGCAATGCCTGGTGTACCATCTGTGACTATTCCAAAGGCGAAGAAAAAGCGGCGGCAAAGCCGCCCTGGAAGTGGGGGCTGCGCTTTCGGGCTATTCGGTTTTCTTTCGAGAGGCCATGTATTTATCCACATTTGCCAGTGTTGTGATCCATCGTGTACCAAATTTGACGGCTTCGAGCGTTCCTTTATTGGCAAGCTGCCTCAAATAGCCATGGGAGAGCCCGGTGTGCTCCGCTGCCTCTTTCAGTGAAATCAACTGAGATATTTTGAGTTCTACTTCAACGGCTTTTCTTAGAGAGAGAACGTCGGCTGTAGGTATACCTAGTGATGTACACA
>SOHZ01000540.1 GCA_004377365.1 Anaerolineales bacterium
AGCGCTGTAGGCAGGTATGGAAACCTGCCCTACTTTCCAGACAGAAACTAGCTAGAGATACAAGCCAAATTGTATTCTTCTACCACCTTCCGCCGCGCGTTGGCCAGCCTGGCCTGAGTCCACCGGCCTACCCACCTCCAAAACGACAACCGGGGCTCTGGCAGCCATAGCCTCCAGAGCCACAATACCGAAAGGCTCGTAGAGACTAAATGAAAACGTTATCGGATCCAAGTGACAGGGCGATAGGGATTCCCAGCTTCGACCCTGTGGATGTAGATGACAGGCTCCAGACGGTCACCTCGGGCGTCGAAAGCAATGGGGCCAGTGAGACCTTCAAAGTGTATCTCCGCCAGTTGGGTTGTCACCGCCACCCGGTTGGGTTTGCCTTCAGCAACGATGGCCCTGGCGATAGCCTCCAATAGGACACTTGTAGCGTCATAGGCCAGAATGGCCTGGGGGCCTGGTGGCTGTCCAGCCAAGGCCTCGTAGCCAGTCACGAACTCGTCGGCCCCACCGATTTCCTCCAGAGCCGGGGCGCTGGTCACATAGAGCGTCCCCTCAGCAGTCGCCCCCCCTACCTGCATCAATTTGGGGTTGCCCCAATCGTCACCACCCATAAAAGGCGCATCCACACCCCTCTGCCGGGCCTGGACGATCAGGTCAGCTCCTTCCATGGCGCCGCCTGTGAAAAAGATCAGGTTCGGATCTTGAGCGGCAATCTGAACCGACCAATCCACCTGATCGGCCCCCACGTCTAAGACAATAGCAGCCCCCAGATTGGCCGCCGTCAAGGCAAAAGCTTCGGCCAAATCTTCCTGGTCACGCAGGATGGCCAGCCGCTTTGCTCCCAACTCAGTCACGGCATAGCGGGCCGCCGCCCACCCCAAGCAATCGTTGCGGGCGCAGAGACGGTAGACACTCGGATAACCACCATCGGTCACGGCGTTCGCCGCAGCAGCAGAGGTGACCAGAGCCAACCCGGCCCGCTGGTACTCCTCCAGGGCAGCCAGAGCCGTCGGGCTGGAGAAATGCCCAATGACCCCCACGACATCAGGATCCACAGCCATCTCTCGGGCCCGCTGAGCAGCCCCGGCAGGCTCGTTGTCATCGTTCAGGGCCACCAACTCGACCATGTAGCCCGCCACCCCACCTGAAGCGTTACGCTCCTGGATGGCCAGCTTGACGGCATAGAGCACTTCGTAGCCCAAGGGCTGGTAGAGTCCCTCAAAGGGTGCTACCAGGCCCACCTTGACAATGGGTTTTGTACCGCCAGGTACGGTACACCCCCCAACAGTTAGCAACAGGAGAACACACAGCCATCCTGTCAGAACTTTTTTCCCCAGAAACAATTGTTCCCTCGCCAGTCATAATTAACACAAAAACGTCGTCAAGTACCCCCCTAATCTTACTACATGCCTACAATCCTGTCAAAAGACAACCAGCTACAAAAGCGAAAGGCCACCCCGCACCTTCTGCCTGGGTGGCCTTCCTCAGATCCGACCTGGCGATGTTTTTCAACTCGCTTCTGATGGCATTGTAACCTGGGAAGAAGCGGTGCCCTCTTCGCCCTGGCTCAGAGAGGTTTGCATTGCGTCAGCGTACTTATCAACCATTTCTTTGGCCTTGTCCAGGCCTTTGACGGCCCCTGTGCGTCCCTTCTCTACAGCCTGGCCGACCTTGGGCTTGCTTTCCTCGATCTTTTTCTGAACGTCGTCTTGCAGGGCGCGGAACCGGGCCTGGATCTCGTCACGGAGTTCCTTCCCCGAGCGAGGAGCTAGGATCAGCCCCAGAACAACGCCAATGGTCAGAGCCATCATTCCCACAACGACAGCCAAGAACATCGCCACATACAGCCTCATTACTCTCATCTTAGATCCGACCTCCTTTCCCCAAGAATTATAGTATCACTATAAGTGTATACGTTCCTGGCAGCCAAAAGTTTCACCCAGATTGACTCGGAACCCACTTTCGAGATCGGGACTTGCTAAGGTTGCCCCTCGATGATATAATGCTATTGTCTGATCCTGACTGCTCACAAACGGTGCCGCTGAAAGGATAAGGGGGCCTCGAAGAATCATGGCCTATTGGCTGCGCTCCCCACAGTTTGAAGCCGAATGTTCAGTTTGCCACAAGACATCGCCTCTGATCGCTTCTGCCATTAGCGCCTGCGTTGATTGCATCCGTAAGCATCCCGCAGAGGTATTGCCAGGTCTCAAGGGAGTGCAGGCTGAGACGCGGCGTCAGTTCGACCTGCCCCCGGCACCGCCGCACGACCCCGATGGTGTGCGTTGCCCCCTGTGCGTCAACGACTGCCGCATACCCGAGAGCCAGCGGGGCTTTTGCGGGCTGCGGGAGAACCAACAGGGCAAGCTGGTGCACCTGGCCGGGACCCCCTCCAAAGGCATCCTCCACTGGTATTACGATCCACTTCCCACCAATTGCGTGGCCGATTGGGTCTGCGAGGGTCACACTCAGTACGGACACGTCAACCTGGCCGTCTTCTACGG
Source organism: Anaerolineales bacterium (assembly GCA_004377365.1). Lineage (GTDB taxonomy): Bacteria > Chloroflexota > Anaerolineae > E26-bin7 > E26-bin7 > E26-bin7. Next base: position 2,508 of record SOHZ01000540.1, read on the forward strand.
GGCATGCTCCTTTAACTGCCTCTTCTGCCAGAACTGGCACTACCGCCAGATGGACCCCCAGAGCAAGGGGATGAGCGCGGAAGAGCTGGCAGCCAAGGCCCACGCCCGCACCTTCTGTGTCTGCTACTTCGGCGGCGACCCCACGCCCCAGATGCCCCACGCCCTGGCCACATCCCGTATCCTGGCCAACCAGGGTGTGCGCGTCTGCTGGGAGACCAACGGCACCATGCAGCCCAAACTGCTGGATCGGGCGGTGAAACTATCGCTGGAAACAGGTGGTTGCATCAAGTTCGACCTCAAGGCCTACGACGAGAACCTGCACCTTGCTCTGACGAGCGTGACCAATAAAAGGACGCTGGAGAATTTTGCTCGGGCTGCCAGTTACATTCCCCAGCGTCCCAATCCACCCCTGGTGATAGCCAGCACTCTATTGGTGCCGGGTTACGTTGATGCGGAGGAGGTGGGGGAAATCGCCCGCTTCATCGCTTCTTTCGATCCAGACATCCCTTACGCTTTGCTGGGCTTCCATCCCCACTTCTACATCCACGACCTGCCGCGCACCTCGGTACGCCACGCCGAAGAGGCCGAGGCCGCCGCCAGGGCAGCCGGCCTGACCAACGTGCGCATCGGCAACCGCCACCTGCTCTCACGCGATTATTAGTTTTCTCAAAGGGAAGGCACGGAGGGCGCGGAGGGGCAAAGGGATGAGTCGCTCTTGAGGGGCGAGGGTCTGCGAGGGAGCCGTATTGGCCATCGGCCAATTGCTCTTTGGCCCGGCCTGTGTTATAATACTCACACCACACATAGCAAAATATAACAACG
>SOHZ01000631.1 GCA_004377365.1 Anaerolineales bacterium
GTACTTAGCCCTGCGAGGGATGCGGATGTTGATCGAGGTCATCGAGAAGGCTCAAAAGAAACTCAACCCCAGTCTACAGATATTGGGCATTCTAGGTACCATGTACAATGCCAGGACGATACACGCCAGGGAGGTCATGGAAGAGGTAAGATCTGTTTTCGGAGATAAAGTCTTTGATGTTGTGATCCATAGTAGCATCAAGTTTGCCGAAGCACCAGTGGTCCACCAGTCCATCCTGGAGTACGCCCATAAGCACCCAGGGGCTGTGGCCTATAGAACCCTAGCGGAGGTGATAGTCAATGGCGAAGAAGAGAGCAAGTATCAAAGGCCGAGGAGTCGATATCCTGTTTGGGGAAAAGGTCGCCCCTGAAAAGCCCGCGCTGGAGATCGAACGAGAAGTTGACATAGAGAAACTGCTTGGCGAGGAAGCCGAGCTCGCGGCTCCAGAATTGGACGCTGACTTGGAGGAAGCGTTCGGCGAGGAGGTGACGGCCATGGAGCCAGTATCACCCACGCCGGTCATGCCAGCGGAGGAACCGGCGCCGCCGAGGGCAATGGAAATAGTGTCAGCTCCGCTGGAGGTACCTCCTTCTTCGAAGCCAAGAAAGGTCTCCGTTACCCTCAAAATGGAAGAGCCCTCACCCCCGCCAGCCGCCCCAGCGCCGCGAGTAGAGGAAGCCCCACCGACTCCAACCTACCCGCCGGTCACTCCAGCACCAACAGTTGAAGCCCCATCACCGCCAAAGATGCCACCCAGGCGGTGGGAGGAAGCAGCCTACGGACCGCCTCCCCGTATGCCCGAGCCAGCGCCAGCCGAAGCTGCTCCCACTGCTCCACCAGGGCGACCTCTCGTCAGCCCCTATGATAGGCCACCCCCAAAGATCAAGCCAGGAGGGTATCTCGTAGAGCATCCGGTTGCCGTAGGCGAGGAGGCTGGTCTGCCTACAGGGGTCGTCCCCCGCCAGGAACGAGAGAAACGGGTTGAGACCGAGCGCGCCGAGGAGATACCCCCACAAGTCTCGCCACAGGTAAGCGAAATGACGGTCCTGAGCCGGTTGGGGGAGGAGCGGCAGAGTAATCTGTTCAATGCGATTGACACTCTGGTTGTGGAGGCTGCTCAAGTACTGAGCGTGGACAAGGGTCTGGAGGACGCTCTGAGCCTGTTGCGTGAGGCCCGGGACATCTCGATAGAACGGCCCCGACAGTTCGACCAGGCTGAGTACCGGGTGGCCAAGGTCAGGGCGATGTTGGAGCGGAAGCAGAATATCAGCCGGTGGTCATTGATCTATGGCTATCCTGTTTTGATCTACGAGTGTGTCTGCTTCCTGTTGCTCCTGGGGTCCTTGCTGTTCGACCATTCACTGGCCGTCTTCATCGCCAACGCTGCCGGGACGGCCTTCGCCGATATGGCCTCCCTTTCGATGGAGCACATCTTCCCTTTGTGGAACACGATGGCCTGGGGAGGGATTGGCGGCGTGGTGGGCTCTTTGTATAGCCTCTACTGGCACGCGGCGGTGGAGCAGGACTTTGACAAGCAATACTTGATGTGGTACATCGTGCAGCCAGTCATGGGGCTTATCCTGGGAGGCATCGTGTACCTGATCATTGCTTCTGGGTTCATCTCAGTACAGGTGTTGACAGCCCAGGCTACCGACTTTAGCGAAGCTTCTCAGGCCATGGCCAACCCTGCCATCAAGGCCTTCCACTCCGTGGTGGCGTGCGTGGCCGGATTCCGCCAGAGGTTCGTCTTCGAGATGCTCGACCGGATTGTCCAGGTACTTACCCCCAGACCCAAGACCAAAGCCGAACGGGAGGCTGAGGAAGCTGAAGAAGCTGCAAAGAAAAAGACCAGTTAGACTGTTCACGCTGCTGCTGTGTGCAAGCGTGAATGAAACCGAAGAGCCGAGGTTATCCCTCGGCTCTTTTTGATGCGTCTGTTCAGGTCAATTCCACCTTCTTCAGTCTCGGATTGGGGGTAATGCCCGGAATGCGGCCTCGCTTAGCTATAGGCTTGCCCTCTATGGCCTTGATGTCTGCGGTGAAATCAATAAGTGGAGCGCCGGAGATGGCGCTGCCGATGCCGAAAGCATCAATGGGAGCCCCTCGCTCTCGAAAGAGGCGGATGCGAGGAGGGTCAATGCCGCCGCTGACCACTATTTTAACGTGCTGGTAACCGGCCTGATCCAGGCGGGCTCGCACTTCTTTGACCAGGTCGGGAGTGACGCGGCCCCGCTCGGCCGGGGTGTCCAGCCGCACACCCCACAGCCGTTCGCCCAGGGCAGCCGCCACCCGCAGGCTCTCCTCGGCTTCGTCTTTGAAAGTGTCTACCAGGGCGATGCGGTTCACTTCGGGCGGCATATGACGGTCAAAGGCCAGTGTCGCCTCCACTGTATCACCAAAGACGAGGATCATGGCGTGGGGGATGGTACCGGAAGGACTCAGGCCAGCTAACGCTGCCCCGGCCGGGGTGGCGCAGCCTACACAGCCCCCCACGACGGCTGCGTATTCCATCCTGGCTGAGACGTCGGGGTGAACGTGGCGGGCTCCAAAGCTAATAATGGGGATGCCTTCGGCTGCCTTGACACATTCTCGTGCCGCTGTGGCCCAGCCGCTCTCGTGGGCCAGGATGCCCAGGATAGCCGTCTCATAGAGGCCAAAGCTCTGATAGGGAGCAGTGATACGCAACACGATTTCTTTGGCCTGCATAGACTCGCCTTCGTCCAGCGTCCAGACCTCGGCTGTCGGGGGCAATACCGTACCTAGAAGGTCCAACACTTCCTTCACCCCGCAGATGATCCCGTCGCGATTGGGAAAGATCTCCATGGTCACCACGGGGTTCAGGCCCTCTTTTCCCAGCACAGTTTGGGTGCGGGCGAAGTAGACGTCGGCAGTATCGCCGCCCAGAATGTGAGTAGGTTCGAACTTTGCTTTGGTCACGGTACGTCGCCTCGTAGCTTGACGTTATAGAATCTTCCTCTTCACACCACTTTTGCTCCTAGAACCTTCTCCATGTGCTTCAGAGCAAACTCGTGCGCCTCCGGGTCAAAGCTGGCCACACAATCTCTGGGTACTTCCACGGTATAGTCGCGATTGCGAGCATCGGCCACGGTGTGCATGACGCAGATGTCGGTGCAGACCCCACAGACGATGAGCTTCTCCGGGGCCAGTTCCGCCAGCCTCTGCTCCATGTCCGTGCCGAAGAAGCCGCTGTAGCGAGTCTTGGGGATAACCGTGCCCTTCTCTACAAACTCTGAAAGTTCGGGGACGATTTCTACCTCTGGAGTGCCGCGCACACAGTGGGGTTGAAACATCTGGAACTCTTTGTCGTCGGGATCATGAGTGTCGGCCGTGAAGAGTAACGTCGAGCCCTTGGTCACTTCCTCTGCCAGCAGCTTCTGCACGTTAGGAATGATCTGGCGAGCTTTATCTCCACAGAAAAGTGAGTTACCCTCCTCTAGAAAGCCTCGCTGCATATCAACGACGATGACAACGTTTGACATCGGGCACTACCTCCTCTATGTCCTTTTCTCATCCCCTACTCCCTACCCCCATCCTCCCTTGTCTAATCTCTTACTCTTTCGATTCTAGCTCCTAAGGCTTGTAACTTTTCCTCGATGCGCTCATAGCCCCGATCTATCTGGCCGATGTTGCGGATGATGCTCTGGCCCCTGGCACACAGGCCGGCAATGACCAGGGCCATGCCAGCCCGGATGTCGGGGCTCTCCATCCGCTCGCCGTGCAATTGGGATGGCCCCACCACCACGGCCCGATGAGGGTCGCAGAGGATGACCCTGGCTCCCATAGAGATCAGCTTGTCCACGAAGTACAAGCGGCTTTCAAACATCTTCTCGTGGATGAGAACAGTTCCCTCTGCCTGGGTAGCTACCACCAGGGCTACACTCATCATGTCAGCCGGAAAAGCTGGCCAAGGAGCATCGTCAATCTTAGGCACTGCCCCGTGGGCGTCTGGTACGATGCCCAGACATTGGTCCTGAGGGACGTAAATGTCCTGTCCCTGGATCTCGACCTTCACCCCCAGCCGCTCGAGGACGAGGCGGATCATGCGCAGGTGCTCTGGAACGGCTTTCTTGATGAGCAACTCACTCCCAGTCACTGCCGCCAGACCGATGAGGCTGCCGACTTCGATGTGGTCGGAGGCGATTTCGTAATCTCCGCCGTGGAGCTTTGCTACCCCACGGACGGTCAGGGTATTGCTGCCGATGCCCTCAATCTGCGCCCCCAGGCTGTTCAAGAAGTGGGCCAAGGCCTGAACATGGGGCTCCGAGGCGGCGTTGCGGAGGATCGTCAGGCCCTCGGCTAGACAGGCGGCCATCAAAGCGTTCTCCGTACCTGTCACGCTGGCCTCGTCCAGGAAGATGTCCTGGCCACGCAATCTGTCGGCCCTCATACTGTACCCGCCGTCCGCGTCTATTTCAGCACCCAGGGCCGACAAAGCCATCAAATGGGTGTCCACCCGCCGTCGGCCGATGACGTCACCACCGGGGGGCGGCAGTTTGACGCGGCCACAGCGAGCCAACATCGGCCCGGCCAGGAGGATCGAAGCCCTGACCTCACCGCACAGATCAGGGTCTAACTCAGTGTGTTTCACCTTTTTGGCCTGGAGCGTCCACTCGTGGTCGCCCGTCTCCTCGACATCCACACCCAGGTCAGTAAGGATCTGGAGCATGGTCTCCACGTCCCTGATACGCGGCACATTTCTCACCACTATCTTGGCATCGGTCAACAAGCTAGCAGCCAGAATCGGCAAGGCTGCGTTCTTGTTCCCGCTGGGCACCACCACGCCCTTGAGAGAGTGTCCTCCCTCAATTATAAATTTTCCCATCTAGTCGGAATCCTCCGCCTCCTTAGAATTTCTTTCTTCTTCCTCCTCTACACGATACACAAAACCGGCCCGCTCGGCAATGATGTTAAGCAGAGTCCTGGTGGCCCCCCGGGGTTTGTACATCCCCGTTTCCCACTCGCTGATGGTCTGCTGACGGGTGCCCAGTTCTTCCGACATTTTCTGTTGAGTGAGGCCCATGTGCCGACGCAGGGCCTTAATGCTATCAGCATTCCACTCGAGCTTGGGTTTGCTTTTGGTCATTCCCTCTACCTCAACCCACCAGCAAGAAAGCGGTGGCGACCCCCACCACAAGGACGGCCCCGAAGATGGGCAGGATGTAGCGGCGCAGAGAGGCAGAGCCCAGCGATATGGCGATGCCCCCTTTGACCACGGTATTTGACAGGGCAGCCAGAGTGACAGCCCGAGCGGCCACGGCATAGCTCACGTCAGCGCCAGCCAAGCGAGCCATGGAAAGGGTAATGGCGTCCACGTCGGTCAGGCCGGCCAGAACGCTCGATAGATAGACGCCAGCATCTCCCAGATAGACCTGGGCGGCCTTGGAGACGAAAAGGATGACGGCGAAGAGCAGACCGAACTGGATGGCTGGCCCCAATTCAAAAGGATTGGAAGCGCTGACCTCGCCCCTCTCACGAGAGCGGCTGGAGAACCAGAGGTAAAGACAGGCAGCCAGCCCCACACCAGCAGCGGCCAACAAAGGCACGAAGAGGGAATAGGCCAACACCTGGTTGAGGACATAAGCCTCGAACAGGACGCGCAAGAACATTGTAGTCGAGGCCACGGTGATGGCCAGGGCAAAGTCGCGTCCCAGGACCGGTTCCTTCTGGCTCCGTTGCGAGAAACTCAGAGTCACGGCTGTGCTGGATACCAGGCCTCCCAGGAGTCCTGTCAGGCCGATGCCATGCTGAGAGCCCAGCACCTTGACCAGCACGTAACCGATGAAATTGATGCCCGAGATGAAAACAACCATGAGCCAAATATTATAAGGGTTCAGCACGTCCAAGGGGCCATAGGTTCGATTGGGCAGGATGGGTAAGACGATGACGGTGATGATGGCGAATTTGAGGGTAGCCAGGATATCCTCTTGGGAGATGCGGGCAGCCAGGGTGTGGAGTTTGACCTTGAGAGAGAGGAAAAGGGTCACGATCACTGCCAGAGCCGCGCCCAGTTCCAGGTATCCCCAATAAACCAGAGCACCACAGAGAAAGACCAGCAGGGAAGTGATCTCGGTGGTCAAACCGACGTCGCCTTTTTCAGAGGTAGCCACATAGGAGGCCAGCACCATAGCTGCCAGCCCTATGAAAGCCAGGGGGAAGAACCAGACGGCATACTCAGTAGCGATCATGGCCGAGGCGCAGCCCAATAGGGAGATGAAGGCAAAGGTCCTGATACCTCCAAAATGATGCTCGGCTTCCCCAGAATACTGACGCTCCAGCCCCACTAATATCCCCAGCACCAAAGCCACACCGAACCTGTAGAAAAGCTCGGATTGGGTCATTTCAACGCTTCCTTTCCGCCAATTCTACCCTCTCCAACTGTTCACAGCTTTGCTTTCTCCGCTGTCCAAGCCTTGGGAGACGTAGAAAGGGCTTGCCTGGGTCTTAATGGACAAACCCACTGGGCCCATTTAGTCAAAGTGAGCATTGCTAAGCTTGGCCAGCATAGGCCAAGGCTGCTTCGACATCCTCTGTTGTTAACTCGGAGTAGGCGGCAACGATCTCATCGGACGACATCCCGGCCTCGGTCAGTTGCACTATCAGAGAGACAGGACGCTCCGTCCCTTTGACGTGGGGTTCGCCCAGGCACACATTGGGATCAATTGCAATCCTATCGCTGGACACCTCTCTCCCTCCCTGACTTTACCTTGTGCTAATCTATTCATAGGTCTTTAAGGCCTTGATGGTCATCTTGCCATCCTCGATGCGGATGTCACTGAAATCGAGATACTTGTAAGCCTCACCGATGGCTGCCTGGAAATTCTCCATCACAAAGTCCACCAAGGTGTTGGCTAACTGGCTGGGAACGGGCAACCCTCCGGCCGAGATGGACTCAATAACCGGCTGGATCTGCCCCTGTTTGATATGAGGCACCACGACCATGGTCACCTCTAGCTCAATGGGGGCGGTCACTCTGGCTCCCAACACAATCTCGTCCTCCACGAACCACACCTGGGGATCGGTGAAGAACTGCTCGCCCTCAACCAGGATAGCCATCAGATACTGGTTGATCTCTAGTTCCTCGAGTTCCAGATAGAACTCTTTCTCAGGGCTGTCGAAGGCGGCTTGCACCTTTTCTTCCACAGGTCTGGCATCCGGCTCAAAGACACGGCGGGTGGTGAGGTCCGCGCCAGAGGTGACGACCGCCTGCTCCCCCATGCCCACAGTCATCGTCTCGCCTCCGGCGGTGACATCTGCCCACCCTTGCTCGACTTCAACCTGAGTGGAACCGTCGGCAGCGACGGTCACGTTGAGGCGTGCCCCACGCACCACCGTTGAGGCAGTGGGGGTATCCACTCTGAAAGTGGAAGCCGGATCAGCGAAACGCACCGCTCGCACCCAGGTCTTGCCCACCCAGGTTTTAAGGACTACAGTGGCCACGCTGCCCCCTCGCCGCGTGCTGATCTCGACGACGCTGACCTCCGTCTGCTCGTCCAGATCGGCTGTGGAGACATCAAAGAAAAGGAGGGTAGCCCCTGACATCTCTCCTGTCCTCACCCGGTCCTGATTCTTGATCACCTGGTTCTTGTGAGCCGGTTCCCAGGTAGTGGCCTGTTCTCGCCTGGCCTGCACCACCCCCTTGAGATCCGTAAGGGTGGCCGTGTGAGCGAAGGCGATGGAGCCCAGGAGCCAGTAACCGAGACAGAGAAGGATGGGCAGGATGACCAAAGTTGATACCACCGCCCGCCGCCGGGTACGAAAGAAAGGGCTATAAGCCAGCCAGGCGCGCATCCGCTCGGCCTGGAAACGGATCTTCTCCAAGAGCTTGCCCTCAGTGGGGACAGCGGCTGCAGCTTCCTCCGTCCCCGAGTCTCCGACCACTACGTAGGCCTCTAACCCGGCGTAGAGAGAGGGCTCGAACCCCTCTACCGCTCGCAGTTCCTCCTCCGCTTGAAAAGGCCCTCTCTCCTGGCGGTAGGCGACGATGCGCTGGGCGAGGGCCAGGTCAATGCCTGGTAAACGACACAACTCCTCAGCGCTGGCAGCGTTAATATCAATCCTCAGGTTCTCTTCCAGGTTCATTTTTGATTCTCCTTAATGTAGCGCCAGGGAGAAAAGCGGACTCCAGAAGCAACAAACCTCGCTCCTATATTATACTCACTAAAGGTCATTTTGGCAACAGCTTGTCTCCCAGTTTAAAATGTGATACAATCGAGGAGAACAGAAAGCCAGGCAATTTGGGGACAAAAGGAGGAAGCAATGCGAAGGAGAGACTGGCCCAGGCGTTTGGGACAGGGGCTGTTGGTCGGGCTGGCGGTGGCAATTCTGACCGGAGCGGCTCAAGCAGTGGGTCTCCTGGAAACGTTGCAACTGGCCTCCTGCAATTATCTGTATGGGGCCGGCGAAGGACCAGGCGATGAAATCGTGATCCTGGCCATTGACGAGGAGAGCCTGGCCCGACTCGGTCCCTGGCCCTGGCCTTATTCCACTTACGTCGAGCTGCTGAACCGGCTGGAGGAAGCCAGGGCTATCGGCATTGACGTCCTCTTCACCGAAGAGGATATCACCGGCGAGGGGGTAGCCGCCCTGGCCGGTGTCACCCATCGCCTGGGCAACGTTGTCTATCCCAGCACCACCTTCAGCCTCCATTTACCGACAGAGAAGGGAGAGAGCTACCGCGCTGGCCGGATCGTGCAGACCCTGCCGGAGCTACGCCAGGCAGCAGCCGGAGTGGGCATTGTTAGCGTCATCATTGATAAAGACGGGGCTATCCGCCGGGCACCTCTCATCGTCCAGATGGATGATGAGCAGCGAGAGGCTTTTAGTCTACAACTCCTGCGTATCGCCCTTGGCTTGCCCTCACAGCCTTTCCGCTGGAGCGAAGGCCAATTGGTCATCGGTGGTCAACTCTCCACACCTGTTGACGATCACGGGGCCGTGCTGATCAACTACGTCGGCCCGCCTCAGACCTTCCCCACCTACTCTGTGGCCGATGTTATCGAGGGCCGCATTGACCCCACCAGACTGAAGGACAAGATTGCCCTGGTGGGCTGGATGAATGTCTTGCAGGAGTACGACCTGCACAACACCCCCATCTCTGCCGGCCAGCGAATGGCCGGCGTCGAGATCCAGGCCAACATCATCCATACCCTTTTCCATTACAAAGGCCTGGCCCCTCAAAGCTTATCCCATACGCTGATCACCATCCTCAGCCTGGCCCTCATAAGCGGCCTGGGCCTCTCCTGGCTCAGTGACCTGCGCTTCGGAGTGATTCTGGGGTTGATCTTCTCCGCCGCCCTGGGTCTGGCCTATTTTCTGTTCACCTGCCTTGCCTTCCAGTCAGGCACCCTGCCTGCCACTCTCTATCCCTTCGCCACCATCATCCTCTGCTATGGAGGGGTCATCGCTGCGGGCTTTTTCACTGAACAATCGGAACGGCGGCGGGTGATGCAGGCCTTTGGCCGCCACGTCTCGCCCCGTGTGAGGGATGAGATCATGGAAAACCCCGAGTTCGTCAAGTTAGGCGGGGAGCAGCGGGAGATCAGCGTCCTCTTCTCCGACATCCGGGGCTTTACCACCATGTCGGAGAAACTCGAACCAAGCCAGGTGGTCGGCATCCTGAATCAGTATCTGGATGGCATGACCAGGGTCGTTTTCAAACATGGCGGCACCCTGGACAAATTCACTGGCGACGGGATGATGGTCTTCTTCAACGCTCCTTCATTGCAAGATAACCACGCCCAGAGGGCAGTGCGGGCAGCGGTGGAGATGCAAGAGCAGGCGCGGCGGACGAGCAAGGCACGGGGGGACAGCGAATGGGCCGTGGAGTACGGGATAGGCATCACCACCGGAGAAGCAGTGGTAGGCAACATCGGCAGCGCTGACCGTCACGACTACACGGCCATTGGTGACACCGTCAACCTGGCTGCCCGTCTGGAAGGTCAGGCTGGACGGGGACAGATCCTGATCAGCGAGCGCACTTATCAACAAGCCCAGGATATCATCAAGGCCCGCCCACTGGAGCCCATCAAGGTCAAAGGCAAGGAGGAAACGGTGGTCGTCTACGAGGTCCTGGGCCTGAACAGCTAGAAAAACCCGTCACTGCTCCAAGAGCGAGGCAAAAGCTCCGATGAATGTTTGCTTATCTCTCCAGCCGCCAGGCGTGAGTATAGACCCTCATTCGCTGCCCGCGCAGATATCCAATCAGGGTGCAATTGAGGTGCTCGGCCAACTCGACGGCCAGGGAGGTCGGAGAGGAGACGGAAGCAGCCACCGGCAGCCCCAAACGTACAGCTTTGGTTACCATCTCGTAGCTGGCTCGCCCGGTGCTCACCAGGATCTTATCTTTCAGGGTGATGCCTTGCATCAGGCAGTGGCCCACGACCTTGTCCACGGCGTTGTGCCGGCCGATGTCCTCGCGCAGGGTCACCAACTCACCGTGGCTGGTAAAGATACCGGCCGCGTGGATACCGCCCGCCTCGCGGTAGGCTTCCTGCTCCCGCTTGATCGTGGGGGTCAGCTTCAGTAGAATCTTGCTCTGAACCCGCAGATCGTTATCCAGCGGTACAAGTTGGCTGGCCAATTCCTCAGCGTCGGTCCGGCCACAGCCGGAGCGAACCAGACGCACTACGTCCAGGCGGGGATCGCGGGCAGCCACCGGTGAAGTAAGGGTGATGCGCACCATGTTACGGGACTCTTCCAGGTCGGCTTCGCTGTCTGCCATCAGTGTGGGCGAAGCCTGGCCACAGTGATGGACCAGGGCAATGTCGGCCAGGTCGGCGATGAGACCTTCGCTGAGGCAAAAGCCCACGGCCAATTCCTTCTCAGCCCCTGGGGTGCGCATCAAAACGGCCACCGGCTGGTCGTTGATGCGTATCTCCAGAGGCTCCTCGATCACCACAGAGGACGGAGCCTGTTTCGTGGACTCCCCTCTGAACTCGGTTATCCTCCAGGGCAGTAAACTGCCGTTGGCCTTCAGTGTCAATTCGTCCTTCATAGAAACCAGTAAATTCAACGCTCTCCTGTCTTCATTGGGTTCAATGAATTATAGCGGCAAATAAGCCTCTGGTCAAACTGGCAGCGTTACTACTCAGCCACCGTCATTCCGAGCAGCCTGCCCTGAGCGAAGCCGAAGGGACCGAAAGAGCTTGTCCTGAGCGAAGTCGAAGGAAGCGTAGCGACTGAAGGGAGTCGAGGAATCTCTATTCTGAGGCCACTCTTGCCGTCACAAGTGGAGATTCCTCGACTCGCTACGCTCGCTCGGAATGACACTTCACGGGGAGCCTGAGTAGCAACCTGGCAGCTATCAAAACCGGGAGCAAATCTTCCACCAAAAAAAGAGCAGCCGTACTGGCTGCGAGGTATGCAAATTCGCCCGCTTTTCTTTGGCGTCATTTACGCACGCCCATACTTTTCAAGCACCCAGAGAGCTTTCAGGGTGATCCACTTGCTGGGCTGCCCCTTCTTCTCCAGGTTGGCCTGCATCCGCCCATAGGGGGTAGATTCCAGCACCCACTTACCCTCGGGGGTCTTTTTCTCCCGCAGCACGGCCAGAGCGTCTTCCATTCGTTCGTCCCGGTAGCCCAGCCGGGTCAGCACCCACAGGCCCCGCAGGATATTGTAGCCGTAGAACCAGGG
>SOHZ01000534.1 GCA_004377365.1 Anaerolineales bacterium
ACCCGTGGTGTGACAGGGGCCATTGTGGGCGGACTTAACATAATCGACACTGGCCTGATGGAGCAAGGCATCCTGGGTGTAGGTGCAGAGATAGCAATTCCTTTGCTCCAGGGACATGAAGCTGACTTCACTCCCCAAGAGTACGAGGCCGGACGCAACCGGTACACCCGCTGGTGGACTGAGATTTCACAGGGTAGAGACGCCTCACAGGAACTCTATGACCTCACGATGGAGATGATCCGTGGAGGCTACCAACCAGAGGACATCGAGGCTGACAGCACCCTAAGCAACCCCGTCGCTGAACTTGCAGGGCGGCTCGTCCTCGATCCCCTCAACCTCATTCCCGCCAACCTAGGCGCAAAGGCCCGCATGGGAATGAGCAAAGAAGCTGCCGCTAAAATCTTCGGCATGGAAGACCTCACCGATTATGTCAAGATGCTTGACATGAAAAAGGTGGAAGGCTCACGGGGGCTGGTCTACCGTGCCCTGCATCCCCTCTCCCTGGATAATCCTAGCCTCGCCGGTCAGTGGTCAGAGCGTGCCGCGCTTGTCCTGGGCCAGGCTCTCGAAGACTCAGTTGATCCTGGCGATTTTGGCAATATGGTTCGTGCTCTCGTCATGGCCGGTGATGAAGACGCCACAATAGCCAGAAGCGCCCAGATATTCCTAGAGAGCAAATTAGGTGTACTGCCTACCTCCACTGCTGGTAAAGAAACCACCCTACTCATGCGGGAAATCCTCAGAGATACCGAGACTGGCGAGATTGCTCTGAGTGGCATTGCTAAATGGCTTGGCAAAAGCGGCAGTGATGAGGAAATCCTGAGTGGCCTGCTCAAGGGACTGACTGGCGCTTTGGAGCGGGTCTATCCCACACCCAAGATCAACATCGTCAAGCGAACACAGAACCAATACCGCACCCTCTTGACCAAGTATATGTACATGGGCTGGAATCCAGGCTACGCCATCCGCAATGCCACGAGCAATACCTTCCTAACATTCATATCAGGCAACCGACCCTTTCGCGCTGCCGACGCTGTGGGCACATTCGCCCAACGATGGGGGGGGATACCATTCAACCTGCGTACAGGCTATGGTGGCCCCGCTGGTGAGTACATCGGCGTTGCCATCGAAAACGCGCTGAAACAACTCGGCACTAAGTACGACGCAATGCGATTGAAAGACCTGCCCGACAGCGTGATCAAGTCCCTAAAAACCGAGGGACTAAAGGGTGCTCCCATGATGCGCCTCTCTGAGGCTTTCGAGACGGCAGCCGGTGAGCGGATCACATACGATACACTGAATCGCTTCTGGAAAGAACACTGGAATCCACGTTTGTCTGACGAGATTCGCAATCTGTTCCCCGCTGAGGCACAGGCAGTAGCCCTGGAAAATATGCTGGCTGACGCAGTAACCCCCGATGAGATTCATGCTCTCATTGGCCCAGCTCTCTTGGGTCGCAATCTACCCGACGAATTGCTACAACACATTGACGAATTCCCCAGCGGGCTCAAGCGCGAGGTGATGAGAGCACACTTGGAAGCTACTGACGCCGACGATTTCGCGGCGCGATTGCAGGACATCAGCCGCAGCGTGGACGACTGGCTCACTCAGGCTATGGACAACTGGGGGACGGAGATCGCCAAGGATGATAACCTGCTGCAAGCCATCGTCAAAGGCGATAGAGAAGTCATCGAGGAATTAGCCGACAAAGACCTGGCCCAGGCCCTCCACCGCCTACAGGATGATTGGGAGGCAGAACTGGCCCGCCTCCGAGCTAGTGAAAAGGCTGTAGGTGAGATGTTGGCGCGGCGGGCCGAACAAACTGGCGATGACGGCTCAATCGCCCGACTCTTTGCCGACCATCAGCAAGCGGCCACTGATACCGCTGCCAGGGTAGACAAAGCCCGTGCCCAAGCATGGGCCATGAGTGATGCTGCCCCGAAGGGAGCAAGGGACTATATCTGGAGCGCCACGGACGGCAGTGGCCCCTTTAACGGGATGGGGTACTTTCCCTATCGGCAAGACGAGTGGAGTCGTTACTGGAATGACTTTGACCAGCAGGGACGGGCATTTTTAGCAGGGCCAGCACCAGAGATGCCTGCTGAAGCCGCAGCAGAAATCGAACAACTCATCGAGCAGTTCAGAGCACAGTCCACCCCGACTCGCTACGCCGTGGCCGCCATTGGCAGCGATGACGCACAGCAGATCATAGCCGAGATCATCGAGGCTGCACCAGGGTTATACTTCGGTGAGATGCCAAGGCTGCCCGATGAGGCCATTGACGTTCTCCGAGCTTGGATAGATGATGAACTTGTCCCACGCCTGCATGAAACCAAAGCCATCGCCAACAAAGTGGCAATGAACGAACGTGACTTTGTGCTCTACAACTATACCAGGCGCACCAACCTAGACAATGCCCTGAGTTATCTATACCCCTATCACTACTGGTACTCTCGCTCTGCCGTCAACATTCCCAAGATGCTGCTCTACAATCCTAAGGTGCTAGATGCCTATGGGGACTACAAGAACATGGTACACAAGCTCAACGAGGAAGCACAGGGTCTCCCCTGGTGGGAGAACCAGGTTAGAGTGCCAGGGACAGATTACTATTTCAACCTTGAGGCTTCCTTGAACCCACTCTACAGCATGATAACCGACTTCCACGACCCAGAGCGTACCACCACTCTACAGGGGCAAATCCTTGAGGCTCTAGGTTCCAAGGGGCCATCGGTAGACGTAATCTTTTGGGCACTGTACTCTGCGTGGAGAGCACAACAGGGCGAACCTGGTGAGGCCCTGGCCGCATTGGGTTACCTCGGACAGCCAACTAAAGCCTTTCGTTATGCAACCGCACTCATGGGAATTGGTGAAGGTAAAGGAATCACTCTTGAGCCCTGGCTACACGACGACCCCTGGAGCTTTCAAGGACTCGATAAGTGGGAACAGCGGCGGGTTGGTTACTACCTACACCAAATGGTAGGAGAAGGTGCAATCACCGCCGAGCAAGCCTGGGACGCAGGCTTTAAGAAAACTGGCGATACATGGAATATGGCCGTCGCCCGTATGACAGAAGAACGGGGGGCAGGTACTCTCGCCAGCCTCTTGATAGGTGTAGGCTTCAAACCACGCCACGCCTGGGAAATGCAGATTGACAAAGCGATGCACGCCGAGCGCGAGTTTTATGCCCATGCCGAGACTGCCTACGACCTCAGTACCGATGAGGGCCAGGCCGCCTACCGTGAGGCGCAGCAGAAGCTCTACGAATATTACCCCTTCCTGAGCTACGTTCGCCTAGTACGCCGTGGGGAGAT
>SOHZ01000032.1 GCA_004377365.1 Anaerolineales bacterium
GGGTAAAGAAAGTATGAACGCTACACTCACTGTCAACGACGTCGAACTGTACTACACGCGCTGGGGCAACGAGGGCGACACGCGCATCATGCTGGTGCATGGCTGGACAGGCAGCAACGAGGTGTTCCGAGATTTCAGGTTTATGTTGGCTGAGCGGGGTTTCGATGTGGTAGCCGTTGACCTGCGGGGACATGGGCGGTCGTCCAAGCCGGAAGGCGAATACACACACGAACTCTTCTCGGCCGACGTCCATGGTCTGGCCGAGGCGCTGGAGTGGATGGACGGGTTTGCCCTGCTGGGCCAATCAATGGGCGGCTACATCGTGCTCGACTACGCCCTACGCTATCCGGAGACGCTGACCCACGTCATCACCTGCAACACGTCGGTCAACCTGGGGGGGACGCTGTTGTCCACCGTGGTGTGGCGGCTGAACATGTTCCTGTACAGCATCAGCCCTAAGATGTTGATGCAGATGGTCGGCCCCAAATTCTTCCACAATCCTCAGCCGCCGAGCGTGATTGCGGAACTGGTCGAGATGTCGTTGCAGACGCCCAAGTTCGCCGGATTGAGTGCCATCCGCAATTGCTTCCGGCGGAACCTGGAGCCGGAACTGGATCGCATCACCGTGCCCACCTTGGTCGTGGCTTCGGAGTTCGATCAGAAAGACTTGCGTGACGCCACGCTGAGAATCCACGAGTTGATCCCGAACTCGAAGCTGGTGGATGTGCCCGGTTGCGGTCATCTTCCCTTCGTCGAGAACCCGGAGTACCTTATCAATGCCATCGGTGATTTCGTCAAAGGATAGGCTTGGTCAAACTTGAGAGCAGGTGTGGGCCAACGCCCCACACTGGGAAAAGGGATAGAGGGCGTCGGGGGGACACCACTGGGCTGAGCCCTTCGTCCTGCTCAGGGCGGGGCTCGCGATGAAGCCCTCCACGCCCTCCGACCTGCTACGAAGGTCCCTTTGTCAATGAGGTTGACGAAAAGCGCATTTTGGGTTATCATTATGGCTGATCTGTTCAGCCTTTCACGAACTATGAGCCAGGGGGAGATGGGCGCTGCGTGTCGCTGAATCGAGGGTGAAGTATGGGTGTCACCATTCACTATAGCGGTCACTTGGATGATCCGGCCAAGCTGCCGGAATTGCTGTTGGGCGTCAAGCGCTTTTGCTTTAAGCGGGGTTGGGCCTGTCGCGAGGTTGACGAACGGATCATTGGTCAGGCCGAGCGCTTTATGTTCAACGAGGTTGACGTCTCTGGGCAGCTCAAAGATGGTGCACTCGTTGATGGGAAGGACGTCTATTACGACACCGAGGCGTTTGACGTTGACGACCACATTCGTGGGCTGATCATTGACGTGTACCCAGACTGTGAGACGGTGCACTTGCTGTTTAATCGCCAGGGGCTGTTGAGGGGTTATGATCCCCAGGCACCGGGCTATTATACCGAGCAGGAGTACTTTTTCGTCAAAACCCAGTTCGCTCCCATTGAGGTGCATATTGCCATCTGCGAACTGCTGCGCTTTGTCAAGGACAACTATATGCCGGGCCTGAAGGTGACGGATGAAGGCTGGTACTGGGAGACAGGCGACCGCGAGAAGCTGGCCATGCATCTGGGCTTCATCAGCGACAAAATGCGGGAATTGATGGAGACCAAGCTGGAGGAGTTTAAGCAGTTTCTCAGTGAAAAATACGGGAGTGATGAGCCCCGAATCGAGATGGGCAAAAAGATCGAGGTTCGGGATCCGCCGTGGAAAGAGGATTGGGGCCAGAGCGCAGGGGAGAATTGAGTTAATCGAACGTGGTTTATCGTAGTGCGAAGGGACAGGGGTCATGGACAAACGAGCGTTAGCGCAACCTGTAGGCAAAATGACTGTAGGTGAATTCAAAGAGCTTTTGAAAGAAGAGATGGCGGAGGCGGAAAGGCAATTCGCTGAAGCCAAGGTGGCCTACGCGGCTGACGTCGAACAACAGCGACCGGATTTGCCGGCCGAAGATCGGTCTGTGGGTGACATGACTGTGGGCGAATTGAGGGCGCTGATCAGGGAGATCTTGGAGGAAGAACGGCGCAGGGATTATTACATTGACGAGGAAGGGAGCTTGGTCTTCTTCAGCGAGGAAGCCTACGCCGATTACTTGGACAAGCAGGAGGGCAAGCTGCCCAGCGAGGTCAATGCCTACTTCTTTGACGAGCAAGGTTGGCGCTGCTCTTACAGTGACTGGGAGCCGACGCCGGAAAAAGCTAGAGAGTTGGATGAGGCCAGGAGGCAGATTGCAGAAGGCAAGGTACATCGCTTGGAGGATGTAATCAAGGAATTAGGTCTTGAGATCGGCGATGTATGAAATCGTGATGTCCGACGAAGCTAAGAAACGGTTGAGCAAACTCCCCAGATACATTGCCGATGACATTGTGAAGAAGATAGCATGGTTGGCAGAGAACGCCGATGCTATTGACCACGAGCGGCTACGGGGGCGGGGTGAAAACAGTTTGCATTGCGGTAAATATCGTATCCCGTATTTCCGCGATGTAAAGAATCGGGTGATTTATGTTGAGGACATTGACAAACACAATGAGGTTTACCGCCGGCTGGAGAGGCGATAGTTTGTGACCGGCATCTTGGCATTGACGGACTGCGTAGGCTCAAGGCTGACACAGTCCCATTAACATAATCAAGGAGAAAGAAAGGAGACACAAAATGGGCATTGAATGGCTACCGAGAGAAGGGGGGATCAAGGATCATTTCCTCTGGGGGGAGGAGCATTTCGGCACCGAGGCCCCTTGCGTAGTGTATGAGAAGAGGCCAATCATTGATCCGGATGGCAACCCCGTTGAGGGGGTGTACTCAGCCTGGGTCATCCTGAACAACCCAAGGCAGTACAATTCTTACACCACCGAGATGGTGAAGGGAGTGATCGCTGGCATGCACCGGGCTTCTATGGACCGGGAAGTGGTAGCGGTAGTATTCACCGGCATGGGGGACAGGGCTTTCTGCACCGGGGGCAATACCAAGGAGTACGCCGAATACTACAGTCGGAGGCCCACTGAATATGCCCTCTACATGGACCTCTTTAACGGGATGGTAGATAGCATTCTCACTTGCAAGAAGCCGGTTATCTGCCGGGTCAATGGCATGAGGGTGGCTGGTGGTCAGGAAATCGGCGGGGCTTGTGACATCGCCATAGCCTCCGATTTGGCTATCTTTGGCCAGGCTGGGCCCAGGCATGGGTCAGCGCCCGTGGGAGGCTCTTCCGATTTCCTACCTTGGTTCCTGAACATGGAAGATGCTATGTGGAACTGTATCTCCTGTGAACTGTGGAGCGCCTACAAGATGTCCAGGAAGAGCTACGTCAGCAAGGTCGTGCCCGTGATCAAGCAGGATGGCAAGTGGGTCAGGAATCCCCAGGTGATCACTGATAAGTACGTCGAGGACGGGGAGATCGTCTATGGCGAGTTCAAGACTGGCGACGAGGCCAAAGAAGCTCGCGCGTTCGTGAAGAACGCTACCACCGATTTCGAGCTTTTGGACAAGGAAGTCAATGGCGTTCTGTGGACCTTCACCAATCTGTTCCCGCACTGTTTGCAGATGTCCATTGATTCGGTCAAGGCCAAGAAGAGGTTCTTCTGGGACATGAGCAAGGACTACTACCGGCACTGGCTGGCAGCCAATATGTCCAGTGAAGCCTTCCTGGGCTTCACTGCCTTCAACACCAGGAAGATGACCGGTAAAGACACCATTGACTTTATCAAGTACCGGCAGCTCCTGGCTGAGGCGCGGCTGGTGGATGAAGAGTTGTTCGGCAAAGTCCTGGCCCAGCCGAAGGAATAGGTGGTTGGGTTGTGAGGTGGTTAGGGAATCTGGGGGCTCCATTCTGGCTTCTCTGACTCCCTGATCTGGACCTGGGCTGCTGGTGGAGTAGCAGAACTTGTTCTGCGCCGGCCGAGCGCGAAACAAGTTTCGCTACTCCGGCAATAAACTCCTATAGCATTGACTGAAACGAGAGAGGTGACTCAATGGCAAGTGTACCTGATGTCATACACGCTTGGCAAATGGTCCAACCCTGGACCAAGGACAAAGAAACTGGTGAAAAGACGCCCGGCAAGCTGGAAAAGACCACCATCCCCGTGCCGGAATTGCAACCGGGTGAGGTGCTGGTGGAAATCGCTGGCTGTGGGGTCTGCCATACTGACCTGGGGTACTTTTATTACGGGGTGCCCACGGTGAGCAAGCCTCCTCTGACCCTGGGCCACGAGATCAGCGGCCGGGTCGTCGCCGGGGAAGAGGAGTGGATCGGCAAGGAGGTGATCGTCCCCGCAGTCATGCCCTGCAACCATTGCCCCATCTGCGACGCCGGGCGGGGCAATCGCTGCCTGGCCCAGAAGATGCCGGGCAATAGCCTGGGCATCTATGGTGGCTTCTCCAGCCACATCCCCGTCCCCGCGGTGGACCTGTGCCCCGTCGAGGACCGGGGAGAGATGCCCCTGGAATGGCTGGCGGTAGTAGCCGACGCCGTGACCACACCCTATCAGGCGGCTGTTAGAGCTGACCTGAAGGAGGGGGACTTGGTCATCATTACCGGTGTCACCGGGGGCGTAGGCGTTTACATGGCCCAGATGGCCAAGGCTTTCGGCGCCAAGACAGTGGTGGGGATCGCCAGGAACCCGGAAAAGCTGGAGAGGGCCCTCAAGTACGGCGCTGACTTTGTGATCAACTCGACGGACAAGAGCGCCAAGGACATCCGAAATGAATTCCGCGCCCTGTGCAAGGGAAATGGCCTCCCGCACAACTATGGCTGGAAGATTTTCGAGGTGACCGGGTCCAAGGCTGGTCAGGAGATAGCCCTGGCGTTGCTTTCCTTCATCGGGAAGTTGCTCTGGGTGGGGTTCTCGACGAACGTCAACGAGTACTCGCTCTCCCGGCTGATGGCCTTTGACGCCGAGATCATCGGTACCTGGGGTTGTCTGCCCCAGTACTATCCCAAAGCCCTGGAAATGGTGCTCAACAAGACCATCGAGATAGAGTCCTTCGTGGAGACTCGCCCCATGAGTACCATCCAGGAGACGTTCGAGGAGGCCCATGGGGGCAAGCTGATGAAGAGGATCGTTTTGACCCCCGATTTCTAAGGTTGTCTATCGCGTATCGCTTATTGCCTATGGCGATAAGCGATACGCCTCCGGCTACAGGTGAGCCTCAGGCGAGAGCGGGGGAGGGAAATGGATACTCCGATTTGGTTCCGCTGGTTGGGAGTCGGCGGGATCGAGTTGAGGGTGAACGATCAGATTCTCGTGATCGATCCGTACTTCACTTGTGTCTCTTTTTGGCAAATGTGGTTTGGAAGAGTTCGCCCCAATCGCGAACTTGTCGCAGAGAAAGTACGGCATTGTGACTATGTCCTGGTGACCCACCCACACTGCGACCATTTGATGGATGTGCCTGACGTGGTACATAACACGGGCGCTATGACGTTGGGATCGTCCAATACCTGCCAATTGCTGGCTGTGTTGGGTGTCCCGGAGGAACGGATCCATGAGATCAAAGTGGGAGATAGGTTGCCCCTGGGGAACTTCCAGGTCGAGGTCTTGCCAGCCGAGCACATGACACTATTGGGACGGCCTGTTGGCAGCGGCCCATTATCCCCCAATCTACGGCCACCGCTGCGGGCCCTGGACTACCGCATGGACCGTTGCTTCAGCTTCCTGATACACGTTGGCGGGCGTCGTTTGCTGGACTGGTGCAGTGAGAGGGTGGAGCCAGTGGTCTCCGCCGACGTGCTGTTCGTCAAGCCGCAGACGCCTGCTTGTCAATCGCTGTTGCGCGTAATGCGACCCAAGGTCGTCATCCCGATGCACTGGGATGACTTTTTTCGCCCCTTGTCCAAGCCAATACGCCCAGTGGCCACATCATCACTGAAACGAGTTGATATGACTCGGTTTAGGCAGGTGGTTGAGCAGATTGCTCCCGAAGCAAAGATGTTTATCCCGGAGATGTTTCGCACCTACGATCTTGATGAACTCGCATAAGGAATTGTGTCAATGAACCCTCAACTATGGAGGCAGCGCACAATCAGAAAGGAGCGTCCTTGAAGCTGATTGACCTCAGCCAGACCATTGAACCAGGCATGTCCAGGTTCCAGGGCTTTGCTGATCCAGAGGTAAAGCCAGTTTGGACTCACAAGCAGTCGGCTCGCTCTGGTCGCTACGAGGGCTGCACCTGCGAGGTAACCCGGGCCAAGTTCGTCACCAGCATCGGCACCTATCTTGATGCTCCCTATCACTTTGACCCTGAAGGCGAAGACATCAGCGGGCTGGCCCTGGAAGGGTGTGTACTGGAGGGGATGTGCATTGACGTGCGACCCCTCAAGGGCGGGCAACCCATCGGGATAGAACGGCTGGCCCGGGTGGACTGCACGGACAAGGCCGTCTTGCTTTGCACTGGCTGGAGCAAGCACTGGGGGACCGAAATCTATCAACAGCATCCCTTTCTGTCCCGCGCCGCCGTAGGGGTACTTCTCCGCAAAAAGCCCCGACTGGTCGGCATTGATACTTTGGTCATTGATGATTCCACGGACCCCACGCGACCGGCGCACGCCAACTTTCTCAAGCAAAAGATACTGATCGTTGAAAACCTGACCAGCCTGGAGTCACTTATTGACCAAGAGTTTACCTTCATCGCCGTGCCACCCAAGGTGAAAGGGGCTGCCGCTTTTCCGGTGCGGGCCTTTGCCATCGTGGGAACGGTGTGCTGAAAGTTTGACGTTATCACGGATACCTTTGGGAGGTGACCTTATGAAGATCAAAAGAATCGGCGTCGTCGGCTGCGGGCTGATGGGCTCAGGCATTGCCCAGATCTACGCTCAGGCTGGCTACGAGACCATCGTGCGCGAGCCGACCCAGGAACTGCTGGACAAGGGTCTGGAGCGCATCTCGGCTTTCCTTGACAAGGGGGTAGCCAAAAGGAAGATGACCCAGGCCAAACGAAATGAGACGTGGGCTCGCCTCACGGGCACCACCGACCTGGCCGATTTCGCTGGCTGTGATCTGGTCGTTGAAGCTATCTTTGAGAACCTGAAGGCCAAACAGGATTTATTTGCTGAGTTGGATGAGGTGTGCAAGCCAGGGACCATTTTCGCCAGCAACACCTCATCCCTTCTGCTCGCCGACATGGCCAGCGCCACGAAACGCCCCGAGCGCTTAGCTGGCCTTCACTTCTTCTATCCCTCTGTCATCAATCAACTGCTGGAGGTAGTGGTGACCGAGGGGACTTTCCCGGAGGTGGCGGACTCACTGATGGAACTTTCGCGGCTGGTTGGCA
Source organism: Anaerolineales bacterium (assembly GCA_004377365.1). Classification (GTDB taxonomy): domain Bacteria; phylum Chloroflexota; class Anaerolineae; order E26-bin7; family E26-bin7; genus E26-bin7. The sequence goes on from SOHZ01000032.1 coordinate 7,309, forward strand.
AGATACCCATCAAAGTCAAGGACGCCCCTGGCTTTGCTGTCAATCGCTTCTTCGTGCCCTGGCTCAACGAGGCGACCAGGATGCTGGACGAGGGTGTGGCCAGCGTCATCACCATTGATCAGGCGGCTATGGAGGCTTTTTCTATTAGTATGGGTCCTTTTGCCCTGATGAACGCCACCGGCATCCCCATCGCCTATCACTCTTCCTCTTTCCTGGCTCGCAACCTGGGTCCCTTCTACGAACCAAGTGAGGCCCTGCGCCGGCAGTTCGAGGCTGGTGAGCAGTGGGACCTGGAGGGCGAGATTGATGAGCAGGCCAAGGAACTGGTGAAGGACAGATTGCTGGGCGTGGTCTTTGGCGTGGCGGCTCAACTGGTGGGCGAGGGCGTGGCCACCGCCGAAGACACTGACTTGGGAGCCACTGTGGGCCTGCGTTGGGCCAAAGGGCCCTTCGCTATGATGAACGAGGTGGGCGTGGAACGAGCCCTGGCCCTGGTCGAGACTCTGGCTGCCCAGTGCAGGGGGACCTTAACTGTGCCGGAACTCTTGCGGGAGCAGGCGACGCGGGGCGAGCCCTGGACCCTGCGCGACGTGAAGCTGGAAGTCGAAGGCCACATCGCTATCATTACCATGAACCGTCCGCAGGCTATGAACGCCCTCAACACCAAGGTCTGGGCCGAACTGAAGGAAGCCATAGCTCAGGTGCGGGACGACGAGGCTGTGCGGGTGATACTCATCACCGGAGCGGGGAATGCCTTTGTCGCCGGAGCCGACATCCGCGAGATGCAGGCCAAGAACCTGGTGGAGATCCGAGAGTTCACTTACTTTGGCCAGTCGGTCCTTAAGGACATCGAGACGATGGAGAAGCCGGTCATCGCTGTCATCAACGGCTTTGCCCTGGGTGGCGGATTGGAGTTGGCTCTGGCCTGCGACATCCGCCTGGCTTCCAGCGAGGCACGGATGGGCTTCCCCGAAGTGGGTCTGGGCATCTTCCCCGGTGTAGGGGGCACCCAGCGCAGCACGCGTCTCATCGGCAAGGGCAGGGCCTGCGAATTGATTTTCACTGGCGACATGATCAGCGCAGAAGAGGCGGAACGCATTGGGCTGGTCAACCGTGTCGTGCCCCCTAAAGAGTTGATGACGACCGCCCGGGCCATGGCCGAGAAAATCGCCTCGCGAGCCCCCCTCGCTGTAGGCCGGGCCAAGACGGCCATTAACAAAACTCTGGAAGCCAATCTTGATGCCGGTCTGGCCTTCGAGGTGGAATCTGTGTGTTTGCTCTTCAACACCGAGGACAAGGAAGAGGGCATGGCCGCCTTCGTGGAGAGGCGAAAGCCCGAGTTCAAGGGAAGCTAGGCTTACTTAAAGGAGAGTAGCCGCCAGGCTTTGACCTTAAATTTTAGTCGAATATATTGCATTTTTGACCAACATCGTGTATAATATGACATACAAATTGGGCTCTGTTTTCTGAGGGTCTGTACTGGCGTAGCCCCTATTATTTATCGTAGGTGGATACTTTCACCAAAAGGGATGTGGAACTTGTTCTAACGTATCAATGAAGGGGGAGTTCAACACTTCCTGCGGGAATGCGGAGTGGATTGCACGTAGCCTATTTGAGGCCAATCTAATAAGTGATCCCGTCGGATGATGCACTCCCTCTTTGGTTTTTAAGGCGGACTTGATCTTGAGCGGGGCCAATGAGGGTTGCCCGAAACACTGATATTTTTGTGGGTGCGAAAAGGAGGTGCGCCAATGCTAGTCAGAGACAGGATGTCTAAACATCCTATCACTGTTACCGCAAGTGTCCACATTGACGAGGCTCTGAAAGCGATGCGGGACAACAAGGTCCGGCGATTGCCTGTGGTAGACAAGAAGGGCCAGTTGGTGGGCATCGTTTCAGAGATGGACCTTCTCTACGCTTCACCCTCGCCCGCTACCTCTCTCAGTGTGTACGAAATCCACTACCTGATGGCCAGAATCACCGTGCAGGATGTGATGACCAAGGAAGTGATTTCTATTGAGGAAGACACGCTACTGGAGGAGGCAGCTCGCATCATGGTGGACAACAAGATCGGTGGCCTGCCGGTGGTACGCGATGGCACGCTGGTGGGCATCATCACCGAGACTGACCTCTTCAAGGTTTTCCTGGAACTCCTGGGGGCCAGGGAAAAAGGCGTGCGGCTGACCCTCCGGACGCCGAATAAAAAGGGTGTCCTGGCGTCCCTCACCGGCCAGATCGCCCAGATGGGTGGCGACATCATCAGCTTGGGCACGTTTCTGGGAGAGGACCCCACCGAAGGTCTGATCACCGTCAAGGTGGCTGGGGTGCCTCAAGACCAACTGGTGGAAGCCTTAGAAACTCCAGAGATGAAACTGGTGGACGTGCGAGAAAGCTGAAAGCATAGGTGCGAACCGGAGCACCGCGAGATTGATCACCGTCTATTTGCCATTTGAAGAAGGGAGCGATCATGCCCGACGAGAACCAGCAGTCGCAGGGTCTTCACTATGGGTGGGTTATCCTGTTCATGAGCGTGGTGACGGTGTTGGGCTGCCTGGGATTTGCCCGCTTTGGCTACACCATGATCCTTCCCCAGATGAAAGAGGGGTTGAATCTGACCAAGACCCAGGCTGGCAATCTGGCCACGGGCAACTTTGTCGGCTATTTGATCCTGGCCATTGTCGGTGGTTTTTTGGCCGCTCGCTATGGACCACGGGTGGTCATAGGCCTTTCCATGCTCCTCATTGGCGTGGCCATGTTTCTGACTGGTCTGGCCCCTAACTTTCAGATGGCCTTAATGTGGCGTACCCTGACGGGTGTGGGCAGTGGAGGAAGCAACGTGCCGGTGATGGGGCTCGTATCGGCCTGGTTTGGGACCAAGCGAAGAGGGTTGGCTGCTGGTATCGCCGCAGGCGGTTCCAGTGTAGGCCTGGCCATCACTGGCCCTCTGATCCCCCGCGTCATTGACGTTTACGGTGCCGATGGCTGGCGCTACAGTTGGTACTATTTGAGTGCTATGACGGTCATCATCGCCATCCTCTGCTTCGTGTTTCTAAGGAACAGACCGGAAGAGAAAGGGTTGATAGCCATCGGCTCCGATGAGAGCCCACCGCTACCTTCCCGGAACAAGCCCTCCGGCAATGCTCAGGACAGGCCCTTCGACAGTGCTCAGGACAGGCCTTCGTCGCTGCAATGGGGCCTGGTCTACAAATCAGGGGCGGTGTGGCACCTGGCTCTGATCTACATAATGTTCGGCTTCTCCTATATCATCTATGCCACCTTCTTCGCCGATTATCTCATTGGGGAGGCAGGTTTTACTAAAGAGGTCGCTGGATGGCTGTGGATGCTGGCTGGTCTGATCAGCTTTGTCAGTGGTTTCATCTGGGGCACGGTCTCTGACGTGATCGGCCGGAAATATGGGCTAGCTCTGGTCTATTTCTTACAGGGCCTTTGCTTTATCATCTTTGGCTTGTGGAAAGCCGTTCCTGGTTACTACCTCTCCGTTCTCCTCTTCGCTCTCACTGCCTGGAGCATCCCGGCCATCATGGCCGCCACCTGTGGCGATTATCTGGGACCGAGGCTGGCCCCGGCTGCTTTGGGCTTTGTGACCGTCTTCTTTGGCACCGGTCAGGCCATTGGCCCCACCGTGGCTGGCTACATTGGTGACGTCACAGGTTCGTATACCTGGGCTTTTATCATCGCCGGTCTGGCCGCTTTTGTGGGGGCCGGAGGGGCGCTCTCTCTGAGGCCGCCCAAGAGGGAGGTTCAGGCATAAGGCAAGATGCCATCTTGTCCCACCATCCATAGTTCTGTGCTATATATCTGTTTCTCTCTATCCAGTAGCCGCGATGAGCTAACCGAGGCCATTGCAGAGAGTTGGTTGTGTTAGCCAGGTAGTTGCTGCTCATCACCATGGGACAAAGGGGTCCTGAGCAACTCCTTAAACAAGGAAAGGAGGTGATGGACCTTATAAAAGACCTGTGGTGGTGTTTCTTTTTCCGATGAAAGATTCCTAACCTAAGAAAGGAACTGGGAGGAGAAAAGAATGAAAACCCGAAAAGCATCACTGGCCTGGTCAGTATTGGCCATCGTAACGCTTCTGTCGCTCGTTTTGGCTGCTTGTGGCCCAAAGCCGACGGAAGCGCCCCCGCCGACGGAAGCGCCGGCTCCGACTGAGGCTCCAGAGGTCAAGTTCAGGGTGGGCATGGTTTCAGACGTGGGTGGCATTGACGATGCCAGCTTTAATGAGAACACCTGGAAGGGCTTGCAGGACGCCCAGGAGCAGTTGGGCGTCGAGGCCA
>SOHZ01000132.1 GCA_004377365.1 Anaerolineales bacterium
CACTGGAGGGGTAGCCCTGGCCGGCAACGGTGGGTCGCTTGCGTCAAGTGATGGTGTTACCCTCTGGCTGATCCTGACCGGCTGTCTGGCTTTTCTGGTGCCGGTTGGATTGACGTTGCTGGCCAGCGGGGCAGCCTCGGAGGATAAAGCGGCCGACGTCGCCCTAACCAGCTTGGCCGCCATCGGCCTGGGAGTCCTGGGCTATTTTGCCTGCGGCTTTGCCTTTCAGTTCGGGGGCATCGGTCTCTTTTCCGAGCTGTCGGGCGTGGAGGATTTGATCTGGGAGTGGTCCTTTCTGGATGTCCGTTGGGGGCCGGGTTGGGGGATGGTGGGTCTAAAAGGCTTCTTCCTGGGGAAAGAGGCTGACAACCCGGCAGCCTACGCTCTCTTCTTCTCCCAGTTGGCCCTGGTGACTACGGCCGTGCTCATCCCCGCTCTATCTTTGAGGGGGAGGGTCAAGGCGGTTGTCATCGTGCTGGGCGCGCTGCTCCTCTCGGCCGTGGTCTATCCCATCCTGGGCAACTGGGTCTGGGGCGGCGGCTGGCTGGCCAACCTGGGCTCCAATATGGATTTGGGCCACGGTTTCATTGATTTCGCCGGAGCCGGCCTGGTGAACCTGGTCGGCGGTACGGCGGCCCTGGCCGGTATCCTGGTCTTCAAGCTGCGGAGGCCGAAAGAGGAGCGCCCCTCGCCCGAGGCCGTCTCTCCCCTGTCCGCTCGTGACCTGTCTATACCTCCATCTGAAAGGGAAGCGGCCGAGATGCCGCCCGTCCACCTGCCTCTCCTGGCTATACTGGGCTCTCTGCTCCTGGTCGTCGGCTGGCTTGGCTGGACCCTGGCCAGCCCCCTCAACGCCCTGACTGACGTCAACATCGAACCAGCCGTCATTGCCGTCAACCTGTTCCTGGCTGCTGCGGGGGGGACGCTGGTCGCCACCCTCTACAGTTGGTTCACCGCGGGCCGGGCGGACGTCCTGATGGTCACCCGGGGTCTGGCCATCGGCCTGGTCTCCATCAGCGCCGCCGTCCCTTTTGTGCCGCCCTGGGCCGCCCTGCTCACGGGAGCGGTAGCTGGCCTCTTCTTGCCGTTGAGCATCTACCTCCTGGACTACCTCTTGCGCCTCGATGACCCCACAGCGGCCGTCTCCGTGCATGGCCTGGGGGGACTGCTGGGGCTTTTTGTCCTGGGCCTCTTCGCCGATGGGCGCTACGGCGTAGGCTGGAACGGCATAGGGGCCACCGAGTACCTGGGCGTTCTGGGGCAGGGTGTCTCTGGCTACTTTACCGCCCAGGGCTTCCAGCCTGACCTGCCCGGTCAACTCTACGCTCAACTGATCGGCCTGGCGGCTATCTTTGTCCCGGCCTTTGTCCTGACCGGGCTGCTCTTCCTGGTGTTGCGGGGGCTCATCCAGGCCTGGGAAGGCACCGGTCTGGAGTTGGGCCGCGCACCGAAGCCTAAGGTTGTTGCTTCCGAGGAAGCATCTGAGGAAGGAGAAAAGGAAGAAGAAAAGGGAGAGGGAGAGGAAACGCCCGCTGAGGTATCAGATGCCTGAGGCGAACGAGAAGCTTGTAGGTGAGATGGACGAGATAGAGTTCAACGCACTGATTGAAAAGTTCATCGAACGGGAAACGGAGGGCACGGGCGAGGTGCCGGCTGAGGCGCTGTTTGAGGTATTGCCGGATTTCTTGGCGAAAATGGCAGAGTCGGCCCAGGACGTAGAGTGAAAGGAATAGGCTCATAGATGATTTTTGCCTTGCGTGACGTAGGGGGCCTTGCGTCATTTGAATTACGTGTCCCAGCAAGCCAAAATAAGCGATTTTGAGCCCAAAATGCCAGTTATGGTAAACTGTTACGGGCTCGGAGCCCGGATTTCCCCGCTTGACTGTACATAAGTCGTGCGCGATTCAAATGACGCACTTTACCTCCCAGAAATCATTTATGAGGCTTATGAGCATTCACACTTATATGGCCGAGAGCCCGAATGTGCTGACCAGCTAGATCGAGGAGCCATTCATGAGCAACAATTATGCTACCGTGTATCAGGGGCTGAAGCTGTTCCGCGACGCCATGCTTCCCTTCATTGTAGAAAAGCTCCAGGCCGTCTACGGCGACCATTGGTGGGAGCAGGGGGTTGCTCGCTGCTTCAAGCAGGAGGAGATCGAGCGCCTGCACGTCCAGTTCGAGAAACGCCACACCCTCGTCGTCGAGCTCCCAGGCGACGAACTGGCTGAGATGCTGGACATCAACCGGTTCTGCAACATCATCGAGCGCAACTGGAAGCCTGTCTTCGGCGAGGTCTTTGGCGACCGTAGGGTCATCGGCTGGCTCCAGGAGGTGCGAGAGGTCCGCAACGCTGTAGCTCATCCCCAGACAGGCGACCTGCGCGCCGATGATGCCTGGCGTTGTCTCGACACTGCAGAACGCATCCTACGCACCTTTAACGAGAAAGCCGCCGACGAAGTAGCTACTGTCAAGAAATCGCTGTATGCACCTAGAGGGACACCCGTCTCAGCCGAACAATGGAGGAAGTATTGCCAATCGCTGGTGGATGACCACGCTCGATGGACAGAACTCTTCGTACACCCTGAAGTCCTCAAGTTTGTGCCCGCCCGGCTGATTCCTGTGGAAAAGGCAGGTCTGTTTCCCTCCATGCCTCACCTCCGCGATATAATGCCCCCACCTCAGCCTGTGACTGTGCTCGACTACGTGCGCCAATGCGAAAACCCTCTCGTCATCCTTGGCGATCCGGGCCAGGGGAAAACGGCTGCTGTCGAGCAGTTGACTGTCGAGTATGCCCGTCGCAGGCTGAAGGGGACAGAGGCGCTTGTCCCCGTGCTGGTCAAGTTGAACATGTATGATCCACAACAGAGGGACTTATGGAATTTGATAGCTATGAGCCTTCGCGGCCGTGGCTTGCAGATTGATGCCCCACAGGTTGAGCAACTGCTGGGAAGTACCATTTCTCCCTTGCTCCTGATGTTCGATGGACTCGATGAGGTGAAAGTAGCTGACAGCGTAAACGTGAAGCAGGATCTCGAAAGTCTGCTGATGAACCATCCTGCCCACAAGTATATCATCACCTGTCGCAAGGCAGATTACGCCCGCTTTGCGTTGAGAATAGAGGGAGAGGACAGGGTAGAACTGCGCCATTTTGGCAAGAAGGACGTTCAGCGATTTCTGGTTGACTACTACCGGTACTATGAGCAAGCCCCCGGAAAAGGCCGCTTGCTCTTCGAACAACTCAAACAGCAGGAGTTGCTGAACCTTGCCCAAATCCCTTTGCATCTTGGCCTGATTATG
>SOHZ01000204.1 GCA_004377365.1 Anaerolineales bacterium
GTTATCCGCCGGGAGCGGTTTTGCTCAAAGCGGGCGATAGTCCGCGTTCTGGTGGACGGCGGATTGTTATCCGCCGGGAGCGGTTTTGCTCAAAGCGGGCGATAGTCCGCGTTCTGGTGGCGGATTGTCATCCGCGGGGAGCGGTTTTGCTCAAAGCGGGCGATAGTCCGCGTTCTGGTGGCGGATTGTCATCCGCGGGGAGCGGTTTTGCTCAAGGCGGGCAATAGTCCGCGTTCTGGCGGCGGATGATAATCCGCTGCGAGCGGCCTACTACTCGATGACACGATCTATCTCGGCGATGACATACAGGCTGCCGTCGGGCGTAGCCGGCAAGAGCAGCAGTTGTTGTAAGAAGGGACCTTTCTCCAATGGTCCGCTCCACTCCAGGGTCAGGTTCAGCTTCAAACCTTCAGGTGAGAAGCCCAGGTCCCTTACCACGCGCTCCAGCTTGTCCGACTTGCCGCTGACGCTGAAATCGTTGCTGATCTCTACCTGCACGTGCTGGATCACGTCGGTCTCGCGAAGGATAGCCTCGAACTTGCCAGCCACGGTGCGCGGATGCTTGCCGCCTTCTTCGAGGTGCAGTTGCTCTGTAATCCTTTGCGGCGTGACCTCGACACCTTCGACGGCCTGCTCCAGAACGGGCTCCTTCGTCAACTTGTCGGGAGCTTTGCCCTCTGGATAGGCAATCTTTACCTTTTCCGCCTCACCGGTTGGCCCCCGCTCGACCTGAGCAAAGTCGGCGTGGTAGAGCATCGCCCTGGACTGTTCATCAAGGCCGTAGGGGGTCTCGCCGAAGAAGTTACGCCCCTTGTGGCCTTCGATGTAGAGTTGCTCCTCTTTGCACAGCTCTTTCAGGGCCGCTGTCACCTGGGAAGCATCGGACACCATGGGGTAACGGCGGATAGTGTAAAAGTCGCTGTAGAGTACATCGGCTCGCAGCCCTTTCGGCCCTCGTTCCCGGAGCACATCCAGGATTTTCTCCTTCACCCGGGCAATGTCGCTGATGGCCCGCTCCAGCAGGCTGGCCGTGTCGGCCTCGACCTGGATTTTGCGCACGGCTTCCTTCTCAATCCGCTGGCCGTCTGGTCCCTCGCTGACCATGACCGACACCTTGGGCCAGAAGCCAAAGCGTGCAGCAAGGCGCTCCTTCAATTCTTTCAGTTCTTCGTCAATAATAGCCTGGACCTTGGCGGCACGCTCGTCGCTCACGTCCTTTTTGATTTCCTCGCCGCCGATGATACGGCGGGCCTTGTCAATCAAGCTCTGGTCATTGCGCAGGTCCCCGGTGAGTGGCGCGAGCACTATCATGCGGTTTTGGTAGCGGTGGCCATGATAAATCGCGTAGACGTCCTGGTCGGTGTCCAGGGCGCGCAGCGAGACCACGACCTTCAGATGGCGGTCGTCAGGGACCTCGTCAATCTCGTAGACGTGGGTATTGCCCTTCAGTACCTCTTTGGCCAGCACACGAGCGATACGCTGAATGGCCGCCTTCTCGGCGATGTCGCGGGCACGGTTCTGCACCACGGCGAAGACGTTCTCCTCGATCCGCACGGCATACTGGCCGTTGAGTTTGTGCAGGTGCCAGGCCTGACCCAACAGCCGGTTCACCCCTAGCAGTACGTCGTTGGGATTGATCTCCGGCGTGGCTACTCCCATCACCGTCTCGGTTTCATTTGCTCCGATCTGTTGCTCTCGGTTGATGGAGTAGAGTAACACTGTGGACAAAATCTCGCGCCCGTAGTCAATATGACCCACCCGTTCAATATCCCGGGCAGTGGCCTCGACCAGGGGCCGGTCCAGGACGACCAACTGGTCGTTGAAGCGGGCTGCGTCTACATCGGACGTCAACAAGAGAGGGATATGGTCTGCCCGCTCGCGCAAGATAGTTGCCAGCAGGTAAAGTATGCCACGGGTGTTAGCATAGTTCGAGGCCGTGCTGTAGCGCTCGAACAGCACCCGTAGCAGTTCAGGATGCAGCGGGTAGACCCGGCCCATGCGAGCACGGTAGGCCTCGTAGTCGCCCACAGGCACGGCGATCTGACGATCCCGGTACAATTCGATGAAGCGTTCCACCACCTTGGCCGCTTTTTGCTCGTCCACGCTTTCAAATAATCGGTAGAGCAAAATCTCCTCACGGTCGGCTGCCGTGCTCAGGTTGATGGAGATGGGCTCGGTGCGGTCAATGACGTCCACGATGTCCGGGTTGTCTCGCAACAGCGAGAAAAACACCATGAGCGGGACGTCAGGCTCATTGGCCACCTCTAGCAGATGTTGGAGAAAGGTTCGATTGGCGGCCCGCGATGTCTCGGCGGTGCTCACCCGTTGGGGGAGGATCGTTTCGTACCAGTTCTCGATTTCGTCAATGATGATCACGACCGGACGGTCAGCCAGCGCCTGACGGATCTGTGGGACGGTTGGATATCGCTTGACCTGGCTCAGTACGTCTTGGGCGTCCAGTTGTTGGAAGACAGGCTCCCACAGGTTGTCGTAGTCAACCCGCGCTGTGTGGAGTACAATCATGGCCAGGTCGTCGAGTTTGGGCAGTGGCTCATCATACCCATGACGGGCCAACCATTCAGCGGCCAAGCCAGGGTGGCTTAAGGTATGAAACAAAGCCAACAACTGATGGGACTTGCCAGAGCCATAACCCCCGGTAAAGACAAGGCTGCCGCGCTGATCTTGACCAGTGAACTTGTAGTGGATCTGGTCCAGTGCTGTTCTCAGGGCATCTGTCAGATAGGTCCGGGCAAAGATGTCGGCCGGTTTCTTTTCCACTGCTGGCCTGTCACTGAGTAACTTGTATAGTTGGATGACACCGTAAATCTGGCCGCTCTTCACCTCGTCGCTGAGCTTGGCAACGTTCGTGATAGTTGTGGGCATTGTCGTCCCTTTCATTCCTGGCCTCAACCAAAACAGCCGCTTTCCTGCTTGACACAGAAAGCGGCTCTTTGGTATCATCCCAGAGCCTGGCCTTCCTGGGCTAAGCAGGAAGGGGGCATTGTCATCATGAAGGGCACCACGCCCGGAACGCGGTCGGTCCCTTTTTCCTTTCCCCTCGGGCCCCATCGCTCTTGAGGGGGTAGGTTATGGTCTGGCTGATTCAATTATATCATGCATCGTGAGAAAGTGCAATAGGGTGGAGGATGGAAGTTGGGAATTGGAGGTTGGAGGTTGGAAGTTGGAAGCTGGAGATTGGAAGCTGGAGGATGGAGGATGCAGGGGGCAGGAGCCGCAAAAAGGGGCACGTGGCCACCTGAGCGGTGACCACGTGCCTGTCGGCCCGGACGCGGCCCTGGACGGCCACGTTGTCGGGGAGATTACACTTTGGACAAACGGCCATCATCAGTGTATAATAGCCAGCAGAATCACACCAGCCATGAACAAGCCTGAAAGGAGACATAGAAACTGATGAAAACGAGAACCCGTATCCTACTTTCGTTCCTGACCCTGGCGGGATTGCTGCTGGGAGCCTGCGGGCCGCTCCCACCCACCAGCCCGCCGGAACCGACGGCCACCCCGGCCCCCGTCTCCGCCCCGACCGAGACGCCGGGCGTCCCTTCGACTCCGCTCAGGGCAAGCCCACCGCCGCCGGCCGAGACCCCCACCGCGCTGCCCACCCCTGCGGCGCTGGTCAGCGCCAAACCGGTCTTTGCTCCCTTTGAGGAGCCGGCAGTCGAGGTCGTGCCCGCCGTCCACCACGAGCCCATCGCACCCGACCTGAGCAACGTGCGGGTCTCACTGGCCTTGTCCGAGGCCCAGCGGGAGCGGCTGGCGCGGGATGGTTTCGTCGTCAGCCCCGGCGTCGAAAAAGAGTTCTTCACCGTCTACGAGAAGGCCCGCTACGCCAACGTGCCCATCTTTGTCAGCAGCGACTCGCTGCTGCACGTCTACCACCTGCTGTTCGACAAGGTGCTGCGCACGGCCGAGGTCCAATACTTTATCCCCTTGCTGCGCGACCTGAACCAGGCTCTGCTGGCCCAAACCGACAGCCAGTACCAGGCTCTGCAGGGCAGCGGCTGGGAGGAGGCCGCCCGTCGCACCGTGGCCTTTGTCGGCGTCGCCAGCAGACTGTTGGACCCCGATGTCCAGGTGCCTGACTATGCGGCCGACCTGGTGGAGGCCGAACTGGCTTTGGTCGAGGGCGCGGCCGGCATCCTGCCGTCGCCCCTCTTCCCCGGCCTGGAGTACGGCGAAGACTACACCCAGTACATCCCCCGCGGCCACTACACCAAAAGCGACGAATTGAAAGCCTACTTCAAGAGCATGATGTGGTACGGGCGGATGACTTTCCGCCTCAAGACCGATAAGCCAGAAGTGGGCCGGGCCGAGACCCGCTCTGCCCTGCTCCTGGTCCACGCTTTGCGCACCGCTGAGGTGGCCAACCAGCCAGCCCTGGAGGCCTGGGCCGACCTGTACAACCCGACCGTCTTCTTCGTCGGCCGCAGCGACGACCTGACGGTGCTCCAGTACATCGAGGTGATAGACGCCATCTACGGCCAGGGAGTCACCCTCACTGTTCTGGCCGACGACGCGCTGCTGGACACTTTTATCGAGGCAGCCAACAAGCTGCCGCCGCCCCGCATCCTGGGCATGGTCATCATGGATACCGACGAGGTCGAGGAGACGACCAAGGGGCTGCGCTTCATGGGCCAGCGATTCGTGCCCGACGCCTACATCTTCCGCCAACTGATGTACCGCAACGTTGGCACCCCCGATCACCGGCGTGGCCTGCCCAAGGGGCTGGACCTTCTGGCCGCTATGGGCTCCCAGCGGGCTCACCAGATCCTGGACGAGATGGGCGAGACCGCCTACGAGAACTATCCGCAGCAGATGGCCAAGGTCCAGAAATGGGTCTCTGGCCTCAGCGTCGCGGAGTGGACCGAGACGCTGTACAACTCGTGGCTCTACTGCTTCCATCCGCTGCTGGAGGTGCCGGGGGAGGGCTACCCGGCTTTTATGCAGTCGCCAGCCTGGGTGGACAAGCAACTGCACACAGTGCTGGGCAGTTGGGCCGAGCTGAAGCATGACACCATCCTTTACGCCAAGCAGGCCTACGCCGAGCTGGGCGCCGGCCCCATGCCGCCCGAGCCGGTGCCGCCCAGAGGATACGTCGAGCCGGTGCCCCACTTCTATGCCCGGCTGGCGGCGCTGACGGCCATGACCCGGCAGGGACTGGGCGACCGGGGCCTGCTGGTGGAACAGGACGACTACAGCCTGCAACGGCTGGAGGAACTGGCCCGCGCCTTCCAAACGATGGCCGAAAAAGAGTTGCAGGGCGAGCCACTGACAGAGGAAGAGTATTCCATCATCCGCTTCTACGGCGGCGATTTGGAGCACCTGACCATGGCCGCCGCCGACACGCCCGAAGGCGAGCCGGGCGGCCGTGCTTACATGGAGGAGGAGCCGCAAGCGGCGGTCATCGCCGACGTGGCCACTGACCCCTGGCCTACTCCCATCGTGCTGGAAGAGGCGGTGGGCCGTGTCAACGAGATCCACGTCGTGGTGCCGGTGGTCGGGGAGGACGGGACGACTTACCTGCAAGTAGCCAAGGGCGGCGTCTTCTCCTACTACGAGTTCCCCTGGCCGGCCGACGACCGGCTGACCGACGAGAAATGGCGGCAGATGCTGGACCAGGGACAGGCCCCACTCCCACCGGAGTGGATCAGCAGCTTTTTCACCACCGAGGGGGAATACAGCGAACTGACAGAGGCGGTCTTCCGCTTCCAGAAATCGCTGAGCGGGGCGGTTTGGCTTCTGGAGGCCAACTACCTGTCGGCCAGGGGCGCAGCCCTGGAGCAACTGAGCGCTAAGATCGAGGCCCTACGCGCTGAAAAGCGGTACGAGGGACGGCAACTGCTGAGATCCGACTTTCGTTCCTTTGACCGTCAGGCCAGGGACCAGGCCGTGGTCACGGTGCGGGAGACGTGGCAGGACGGGCTGTACGAGTTCAGCCAGTACCCCGGCCAGGAGGGCGGTGAACCCCTGGCCCAGCGCGGTCCCTACACTCTGGATGTGACCTACACTCTGGAACGGGGCGAGTCCGGCTGGATGGTGACCCGCCTCGTCTATGCCAATGAGCCACCTGCCTGGTAAGAGCAAGATAGAGAGGAGAGATAGAGAGGAGAGAAGGGTTCCCACTATCTCCCATCTCTATCTCTCATCAGCATTTTTGGTGCTCGTTGTGTTCCTGGCGGTCGTAATTTGGCCCTTGCGCAAAGGGCGGGCCGCCCCTGACCTTTCGGCCTATCCCTGGCTCTACCTGCGAGACGGGGAGCCGCTGGCCGCCGATGAAAAGGTCGTTGAGCTGATCGCCGTGGGCGACGTGATGCTGGGCCGGGGCGTGGCCGACAAGCCCCGCCCTGAGCCTTGTCCTGAGCCCTGTCGAAGGGCTGTCGAAGGGTCTCAGCCCTTTGCCGCCGTGACCCCCTGGCTGCGCGCTGCGGATCTGACACTGGGTAACCTGGAGTGCGTCATCGCTGAGGAGGGTGTTCCCCGTCCCGGCCCTTACCGTCTGCGCGCTCTGCCGTCGGCCGTCGCTGACCTATGCGATGCTGGTTTTGACGTCCTGGGGTTGGCCAACAACCACGCCCTCGACTTTGGTCCGGCAGGGCTAGCCGAGACGGTCTCCCGGCTGCAAGAGGCTGGGATGGCCATCGTAGGAGTTGGTCCCAACGCCGAAGCGGCCGTCCAGCCGCTGATCCGCCAAGTTGGCGGGGTGCGGCTGGCCTTTTTGGCCTTCAACGCCGTGCCCGATCCAGAGGACGTGCACGAAAGCGATGGCTGGACCCGATCTGGATGGGATCGGGAGCGAGCCACGGCCGCCATCGCCGCCGCCCGCGCCCAGGCTGACGCGGTGATTGTCTCCGTCCACTGGGGTTACGAATACGAGCTCCGCGCCGACCCCGCCCAGCGCGACGCAGCTCAGGCCATGCTGGACGCCGGCGCCGACCTGGTGATCGGGCATCACCCTCACGTGGTGCAGGGTTTCGAATTAGACCTCCGAGGTTTCCGTCAAACCTCGGAGGTCTCTAGAGGCCGTTTCGTGGCCTACAGCCTGGGCAACTTTGTCTTCGACCAGCAGCAGGGGGAGACGCGGCAGGGGCTGGCGCTGCGGACCTTCTTTGATGAACAGGGCTTGCGGGCGGTGCAGGCGCTGCCGGTGTGGGCTGGCCCCCATCCCCGGCTGATGACCCCCGACGAAGCGACCTCGCTATTGGCACGGGTGCAACCGCATCGCAGTGAACATGATGAATTGACCTCTCGTCGTCTCGGCTTTACTTGTGACAGCCAGACGTGCCACCTGGTCAACGTGTCCCAGGCTCCCAGGACTGGGGCGTTCCGCACTGGCGCGATGGACCTGACCGGCGACGGCGTCACGGAGCAGGTGCGATTGGAGGAGCAGCAAGTCATTATCTACCGTGACGGCATCGAAACGTGGCGGGGCCTGCCAGAGTGGCGAGTGGTGGACCTGGCCCTGGGTGACCCCAACGACGACGGCCGGAGCGAGCTGGTGTTAGCCCTCTGGAAGCCAGACGCGGCAGGTGTGCCCCGCGACTCGACTGAGCCTTCGTCCCGAGCTCAGGCCGAGGGGCTCGTCGAAGTCAGCCACCCCTTCATCATCGGCTACCGTGAGGGAGCGTATCGCATCCTGTGGGGTGGCTCAGCCGTGGCCGACCCGATCCGTGAGGTAGAACTGGGCGATGTGGACGGCGACGGCGCGCAGGAATTGATCGTGCTGGAGGAGCGGGGCGACGGCTGCGCGGTGACCGTCTGGCGCTGGCACGGCTGGGGATTCAGCCTGATGTGGCGCAGTCCCCCGGGCCGCTATCGAGACCTGGCGCTGACCGCCGGTGATGCTGGTCACCCCCCAATCATCAGCGTTGCTTTGGAGTCGTGAAAAAGGAGGTAATCGAAAATAAAGAAACATCCTGAGCTACTGGCTTTGCTTTGTATCGTCCTGCTCTTCGGCGGGGCACTGGCCTGTGACCTGGGCGGGACCAAACAGCCAACGCCAAAGCCAACAACGGGCGTGGCTACTGTGGCCCCCCAGATAGTCGAGGCTACGCCCACCCCCAGCCTCGTGACCCTGTCGGAAGGCAGCCAGGTCCCCTTGCCCGGCGACGCCGAGTTGGTGCCGGTGAGCGAGGAGTTCTACATTGGCTTCACCACGGGGCTGATCGAGCCGCAGCTGTTCGACTTTTACGCTGCCTGGCTGAGCCAACGCGGTTGGGTGCTGGTGGCTCCCATTGAGGCAGTGGTCAGCCAGCCCCACCAGCGCTGGCGCAAGGATGACCTGGAACTGCTCATCGAGCTGCAATCGCCGGACGAACGGGGGCGGACCGTGGCCTGGCTTCAAGTCTCATCCCCAGCGGCCCCTTCGCCGACGGACGTGCCCAGCCCAACGTCTGCTCCCATCACGGCGCTGTCCGCGCCAGAGAGGCCTTGGACAAACTATACCAACGGCAACGAGATCCTGGCCCTGGCCGCTGGCGAGGGGCACATCTGGGCGGGGACGAAAGGTGGGGCCGTGCGCTGGAACACAGCCGACGGGAGCTACACCAAGTACACCCGCGAAGATGGCTTGGCCGACAACGAGGTCCGCGCCGTCGCCGTGAACCAGACCGGAACCGCCTGGTTCTCGACCTCCGTCGGGGTGAGCCGCTATGATGGGACTCAGTGGGCCACTTACGCCAGCCTGAAAGAGGCCATCGAGGCCGACTATGCTGCTGTTCTGACCACAGTCAGCGGGCAGGGCCTCTGGGTCGTCCAGCCTCCCGACAAGGTCTGGCTGGCCAGTGGCCCGGTCAAGGTCTACGATGGCCAGCGCTGGACCACCTACACCACCGCCGACGGCCTGCCTGGAGATGACCACCGGGTCACCGCCGTGGACCCGCTCCGTGTCTGGGTCGGCACCTGGTCTTACGGCTTGAGCTTTTTCACCCTCACGGGCACAGGCGATGGGCAGACCTGGACGACGTACGACTATACCAACACGGGCTACCAGGGGCCGACATCTCTTACCGGTCTGGCTGGCAACGCCATCTCGGCTGTGGCTGTGGATGCAGCGGGCACCGTCTGGGCCGGCGCTCAGATGGACAGGATGGCCCAGTTTGGCGGGTTGAGCCGCTTCGACGGGCGGGAATGGGTCATCTACCCGGACCTGCTCTCCGTTGGAACGGGGCCAGTTCAGCACTCGGCCATCCGCACCATCGTCCCCGATGACAAAGGAGGCGTCTGGCTGGACACAAAGCACGGTCTGAGCTACTTCGACGGTGCGAACTGGACGCACTTTGCCGAGGAGCAGGGTCTGCCCAGCCGCAAGGTGAACGCCCTGGTCATGGATGCAGCGGGCCAACTGTGGGTCGGCACAGAGAGGGGGCTGGCGTGCTTCGATGGTACGGGTTGGCAAGCCTTTCTCACGGACGATGGCCCGGCCTCCAACGAGGTGAAGGCCGTCGCCGTTGACGAAACGAGCCGGGTCTGGTTCGGCACTCCGAAGGGCTTGAGCGTCTTTGATGGAATAGGTTGGAAAACTTACACCCAGGCGGACGGCTTGGCGGCCGACGCGATCAGCGCCCTGGCGGTGGATGGCGCGGGCCGCATCTGGGCTGGCACCTCCTGGTGGATGATGGCTCACTATCCCGAACCATCCGGGGCAGGGGTCAGTGTCTTTGATGGTGCTACCTGGCATACCTACACTCGGGCGGATGGCCTGGCCAGTGATCTCATCACCGCCATCGCCGTGGACAAGGCGGGCCACGTCTGGGTGGGCAGCGAGGAGACCGGGCTGGCCGGTGGACCAGGGATCAGCGTCTTTGATGGGGCAGGGCCTGTCCTGAGCGGAGCCGAAGGGCCTGTCCTGAGCGGAGCCGAAGGGCCTGTCCTGAGCGGAGCCGAAGGGTGGCGCACCTACACCACCGCCGACGGCCTGGCCTACGACTCGACCAGCGCCATCGCCGTGGACGCAGCGGGCAACGTCTGGTTTGGGGGGAGTTCGCTCTTCTACGGCGGCGGAGAGGGCGTCAGTGTCTTTGACGGCACAAACTTTCGGCGCTATGCCGTCGGGGATGGCCTGGCCAGCAACGAGGTCACCGCTATCGCCGCCGATGGGGTTGGCAACGTCTGGGTTGGCACGAAGGGAAGTGGAGTCAGTCGCTATGGTGGGCAAACCTGGACGGCTTACACCGCTGCTGATGGCCTGGCTAGCAATGAGGTCACCGCCATCGCCGCCGATGGGGTTGGCAACGTCTGGGTCGGCACCAAGGAGAGCGGAATCAGCATCTTCACCCTCAAGGGTACAGGTGATGGGGCGGGCTTTCGCACCTACACCACCCAGGACGGCCTGGTGGACAACCGCATCAAAGCCATCACTGCGGACGTGGACGGCTCCTTCTGGGTTGGGACCCAGGGTGGCATCAGCCATCTCCGCCCTGCTCTGCTTCCCCTTGCGCCAGCGCCGGTGGCTACACCCCAGCCCATCGCCTTGCCAACCGCCACTCCGCTGCCGCTGCCGACGGCAACTCCACTACCACCTCCAGCGCCGCCGACTGCCGCCCCACCGACTCTTACTTCGGGGGCGCCGCTTCCGCCCACTCCCCCTGGCGGTGCAGCTCTTCTCACTGGCCGCTATGCTCAGGTGTGGGAGCGGTTGGGCGGGGCTGAGGGCTCTTTGGGATGGGGGCTGGCCCCAGTGGTGGAAGGGTTCTACGCCATACAGCACTTTGAGCAAGGATTGATGCATTGGGGATGGCAAGACGAGACAGGGGACTATGAGGTTCACGTCATTGTTTACGGTGAAGGGGGCAATACTAAGGTCGGCGACTTGTGGGGGCGGTTCGAGGATTACTGGAAGGAAGGGGATGTAGAGTATCCTTGCCCTCAGGCGACGCCTCCTCTTGGGCCCCGCCGGGGATTTGGGCTGGTGTGGTGCAAATATGTCCGCGATTCCGTGGGCGCGCCTCTGGAGGGGGAGTGGGGCGAGCAAGGGGGCCACCAGAACTTCCAGGGCGGTGTCATGCTCTGGAGCCCTAGAGAAGGCGGCATCTACGTCCTCCTCAACCAGGGGAACTGGCGCTTTGAACCAGTGGAGTGATCAGAGGAGGATGATTGCGCGAAAGCGCCGGCGAGCCTGATAATTTTCACTCGGCCTGTGAACCATGCCGAATTTTCTTTTTTGCTCCCAGCCTATCTGTGATCGGCGTCGTGGGTCATAGACCCACTGCGAGCGAAAGAAACGCCATAACGTGAGGGCGGTGACCCCTTGTTGCTACCTTTGGGTAGCACTAAGGGGTCACCGCCCTCTTTTTACTACTGTTGCACCACGATTGCGGTATAGACGGTACAGGCGTTGATGGTTTCCTGTCTCTGTCAGTGAGAGACGCTCAGTGGCGGCGACAGGGCTTGAACCTGTGACCTAACGATTATGAGCCGTTCGCTCTGCCACCTGAGCTACGCCGCCATGCTAGCAGATAGCTAATAGCCAATGGCTGATAGTACTATTTGCTATAAGCTATCTGCCATCTGCCAATTGGTAGCGGGGGTTGGACTTGAACCAACGACCTTCGGGTTATGAGCCCGACGAGCT
>SOHZ01000665.1 GCA_004377365.1 Anaerolineales bacterium
GAAGTGCAGACCGGCTTTGGGCGCACGGGGCGCATGTTTGCCAGCCAGCACCATGGCTTGAGCCTGGTCATAAATCTGATAGATGACGCGGTAATCGCCTATGCGGACACGCCAGCGGTTGGCGTAGCCAGCAAGTTTGGTCACACCGTGAGGTCGGGGCTCATCCTCCAAGGCCAGGAGAGCTTGGTTGACGCGAGGGCGTACCTCGGGGGGAAGCTTCCGTCGTTCTCGCCTGTGGCGCAACAGTGCCGTTCAGCGGCAGGACGGAGGAGGACGTTGTAGGTCATCAGCCGGGCATCTCTCCGGTCTCGGCCAGGAGCTCGCGCAGGGGACGGGATTCACCCTTCTCGGCCAAGGCTTCGTCGGCCAGCATGTTGTCAATGGCATCTTGCAGATATAGAGGCAGGGTCTCCCAGTCAGTGTGGGTAGCCAGGACGCGCAGGAAGGTCTGATAGTCGGTGTAGGACAGAATGACCCCTGTTATCTTTCCATTCTCGTCGTGGATCAGGTGAGGGGCATGGGAGAGGGAAGACGGCACAGGAATATCTGCCACTGAAAGCTTGGGGCGTTTCATGGTCGGGTATCCTTTCACCAGTAATGAATGGATGCGTTAGGAGTGTAACACAAGACCCATGGGGCGTCAAGTGGGCCAATTTTGACTTTACCCCCAAGCCCCGAAACCCCCACTGCAAGGTGGGGCTAGATCATAGCCGACCCAGGAAAAAGCCTCCTGGGGCAACCGTGACGGCTCCTTTCGCAGCAGGCGGTGACCATCCCTCACCGCTGGCTGGGCCGGGTGATGTGGAGGGCCAGGGAGGCCCGCTAGGGCAAAGGTTAGATTTTCTAACTAATTTCTAACTAATTTGTGTTGAATATCTATTGACAAACAAAAGTTCTGTGGTATAATAGGTCTGGAGTACTGTATCCCTTGGCGAGCGCCTGGTCTGTTGATCAACACCCCAGGCGACGTTGTGGCGTGAGATGGGAGTCTGGCTGATGGGATCGCCGGGCAAGCTGCTTTTCCGGCGAAAGGATGGATTCCATCGGCCTGGACGGCCCGATTCACGTGCCCCTTATATATAAAGGGAGTAGATCATGCATTCTCGCCAGAGCTGTCGGGACATCTTCACCTGATGACCATGCATGCCAACCCGGGCCGCTTTCTGTCTGGCCTGGGGTGGCGTGTTTTGTTTGAAAGAGTGTTCCGAGGGTGCGAAAGACGAGAGCCGACCCCTGAAGGATCGGCTCTGCTCAGGCACAACCCCTATTCCTGGAGCATTCAAGTCCGACGCAGCTAACGATGGATCTTGAATGTCTACCGGAAGAGCGTCTTTGTGTGCGTCATGGTCGGGATTGCGCCGTTTGGCAAGTCTACCACAAGTTACATTGGGTGTCAAGGCGGCGGACAAGTTGGGGTAACTCCCAAAATTGTCGGTGGTACTGTCATTGCGAGGAGCCCTTCGGCTGCGCTCAGGACAGGCCCTTCGACAGGCTCAGGATAAACCATGCACTGAGCGAAGCGAATGTGTCCGCGACGAAGCAATCTCGTTTGGCCAAGTCAGGAGATTGCTTCGCTTCCTTCGGCTTCGCTCAGGACAAGCTCCTCCGGTCGCTCGCAATGACAGACTGTGCTGCATGTACCGACGGTTCTGGGATGTACCCGACAAGTTGCGTGAAGATTGTCCCGGCATGTTGGGACAGCTTTGACGGACAAGGGAAGTGATTTCGGCTTGCAACGGGTGATCAGGGCTAGAATGGAGATCCCTCGGGAAAAAAGGCCACTGACGGGGACGACAGGGCTTTCCCAAAGTGGGGTCTGCCAACGATCTGTCATTCTGAGCGAAGCGAAGAATCTCGTTGTCGGCGAACGAGACCCTTCGCGGAGTTTATCCTGAGCGTAGTCGAAGGGCTCAGGGTGACGGCTAAAGTGCGTCTTTTCCTCACTACCAGCTTACTTTGGTAAAGCACGATGGTGACCAGTGCTCAAGGCGTGAGAAAGGCGAAAGCCGACCCATGTTACTGTGTGGAAGGAGGTGATGTACAGGGATGAAACCACAGGTTACCCAGTCGTTACGGAGAAACAATTTAGAAATGCAAATGAAAGGACAAGGAGGATCATGATGAAAATCTCGAACAGAATCGTGGTGGTAACGGTGCTCGTCCTTGTGCTGCTGGGCGGGGCCACGTGGGCCTGGGCTCAGACGGACGGACAGATCAAGGCGTGCGTCAAGGGCGGCAAGGTGACCGCTCTTGGGTTCGCGGATCAAGTGACTTGTGATGAAGACAAGAAGGAGGAAACACTCCTTTGGAACATCGTAGGGCCAGCAGGGCCGCCGGGGACTACGGACTGGGACGATTTGCAAAACGTGCCCCCAGGCATCGCGGACGGTGACGACGACACGACCTACGACGCCGAGATAACGGCGCTTAGCAATCAGGTGGCGCAACTGGAAGCGAGAATTGCGGTGCTGGAAGCGGGGTGCTGGGGTATCTTGGTAGGGACAAGATGGTGCGACCATGGGGACGGGACGGTGACCGATCTGACCACGGGTTATGTCTGGCTGAAGAATGCCAACTGCTTTGGGCTTAAGGATTGGTGGGCCGCAATCTCGGCCGCGGACACGCTGAATTCAGGTGAGTGCGACCTTGCCGATGGTTCGCTAGAGGGCGACTGGCACCTTCCGACCATTGATGAACTCGAGTCCCTGGTGCAGGGAGACGAACGCATCCTTGCTTCTACGCCCGGGCCATTCACCGGCGTCCAGTCGAACTACTACTGGTCGAGTACTACCTACGCGAACGTTACGTCCAACGCCTGGAGCGTGTGTATGAGCGGCGGCTACGTGGGCGCGATCAATAACTCGAGCGCGGTCTATGTGTGGCCGGTTCGCGGCGGACCATAGAAGCTTTGGCACTTTGACGCTTTGGATGGGGGGTTGCAAGGGGGGACACCCCCCTTGCCGCGCCGAGGTTTTTTGGGGTGTTTACGGAGAGATCCCCGGTTTTTCAGCTACACCGCAGGGACGAACTTGCGTATTTGAAGTGCTGTATGGAACGAGAAGACCCCGCGTCTAAGCCAGTTCTCGTCCGGAAACCAGCGGGCTGGGCTCCCATGCCCGGGGTCCGGCGGCGTGGGAGCCGCCTCTGCTGGAGTTTCCAGACAGAAACTAAGCTAAGAACCGGGTTTCTAAGCCACAATGGTTTTCTCACAAAAGTTAGTCAATCGCTATAAAGAACTCAAGGCATGGTTCACAGGAGTCTGAAATAGGGCCACAAGCACCTTGACAATTTGAAA
>SOHZ01000570.1 GCA_004377365.1 Anaerolineales bacterium
CCATGTCAATGAGGCCCATCTTGGCCAGGGTCTCGGCCGATTCCTCCTTGGGGTTGAGGTCTTCCACCTTGAAGTCTATCAGCCGCAGGCCCATGCTGTCGAATTCATCCTTGGCCTTGGCCTCGACGGCTGCGCCCACTTCATCAATCATGGCCGGGAGATCGAAGGCCGATTTCCCCTGCAACCCCAGTTCTCCCACCACATCCTTGAGAGACGATACGACGTACGTCCGTAGGGTATCGTGGATCTCGTCTGTGGTGTAGAGACTCTGGCGCGCGGCGAATTCACCCACGAAGAGTTGAGGGTCGGCAACCCGCATCCTGAAGATGCCGTTGCTGATGATGAGAGAGGCCCCCACACCGATGCCTGGATGGCGGATGGGGACGGGGTTGCGCGTTCCCCATCCCATTTTGGGGAACTCGGTCATGTTGACAAAGTATGCCTCGGCCTTGAAGGGCGTCTCGCCGCCAAAAGCCTTGCCGATCAGATCCACCAGCAGGGGGATGTTGGCCGTGGTAATGGTGTGGCGACCGGAATCAAAGGTGTCCAGGGCCTTGCCGTCGCGGACAAAGACGGCGGCCTGTCCCGCCCCTACGATGAGCTGCGAGCCGATGCGGAAATCACCCATACCTTGCTCGGGCACCCGCTTCACAATCTCTTTGGATCCCATAGAGGGAACTTGAATTACGTCAAAAATACGTGCCATTGGTCGTCCTCCTCAAAAAAGAATTTGGGGTGGCGAATTACAAATCCGCCACGAGCTTTGCAGATACTTTTGCTTACACAGCGCTGGTTATAACGTCCTCACGCTTGGCCCAGGCGTCGTTGAGCTCGCCGGTGAGGGCCACCAGGTCCGAAATGGCCTGGGGCACACCCTCTTTGGCCATGATGGCGCTGCCCAAATTGGAGATGCTGGCCTCCAGTCGGGGCACGCCCTCCAGCAGGGCGTTGTCAAAGTTGTACAGGGCATCCAGTTCCGTTTCTTTGACCTTCACTGCGTCGAAAAAGCCCGCGTACCCCTGGCTGGCCGTCCTGATCTTGATGATGAAGGACTCCAATCTGGTGGAAGCGCGGTCCAGATCATCAATCAACTCAATGAGGCCCGAGCTGAGTAACTGCAACTTTTGATCGTTCAACTTGCGTTGTTGCTCCTCGAACTGGCGGACCAGATGATCGCGCAGCAGCTTGTCGCCCTCGCGGCGCAACTCTTTCTCTTTGTAGCCCTTGTAGCCTGGGACTTTGGAAATGAAACTTTCCAACCCTCCCATGGCACCCTTTACTCTTTCCAGAAAATCCATTTTAGTTGATCACCTCCTTGAATGTGTTTCATACAGCAGGCGGTCGAGCAGACCAAAACCCAGTGTCCTTAGGACTATTATAAACCATTTTAGAGTAAAAGGGAAGGGGGAAGAGAAATTTTTAAGATAGCCTTCTGGTCTCATTTTACCACAATTTGCCTCCCCTTGCCAGAAATCTGACCGTAAGCGTTCAGAGGGCGTCATTGCGAGGAGCCCTTCGACAGGCTCAGGATAAACTCCGCGACGAAGCAATCTCCGCCGTTGACGGCAATTGTACCTTGGAGATTGCTTCCTCTTCGCTGCGCTCAGGGCTGCGGCTCACTCGCTCGCAATGACATCTCCTGAGATGGTTTCAAGCTCATCTTGAACGTCCACCTGAACGGTTACATCTGCCAACCTTGGGCTGACCACCGGCTGACAACCTGTGGCGCAGCAGTGCTGCCTGTGCCGCAATAGTGGCGCCTGTGCCGCAACAGTGCCGCCTGTGCCGCAACAGTGGTGCTTTACAAAGAACCTGAGCCGTAGTAAAATAGAGCTAACCATGCCATAAGGAGCATACAAATGAGATTGAAATGGTACGGCCTGCTGGGCCTGACTATCGTGATTGGGGCCGAGGTTTTGCTTTTCCTGAGGGTGGAATGGGTCACCGTATGGTTCACGCCCATCGTCTGGACGGGCTACATCCTGTTTGTGGACAGCCTGGTGCTCAGGCTCAAGGGGGAATCTCTGATCCATAACCGCCTGAAAGAGTTCCTCATGATGCTCTGGCTGTCCATCTTTTTCTGGCTGATGTTCGAAGTCTACAATCTCTTCCTCAAGAACTGGTACTACGTCAGCCTGCCGTCCCAGGCCTGGCAGCGCAATCTGGGCTACGGGTGGGCCTTTGCTACCATCTTCCCCGGAATCTTCGAGACGACGGAACTCCTGGAAGCCCTCTTCCCCTTCCACCGCATCCGCAGGACCCCGTTCCGCCTCTCCGATTTCTGGCTGAGCCTGTCCGTCGTGGTGGGTGTGCTCTGCGTGGTCGTGCCCCCGCTCTTGCCCTATCCCATCGCCCCCTACCTCTTTGGCTTGGTGTGGCTGGGGTTCTTCTTCCTGGTGGACCCCCTCAACGTGCAGTTGGGCGCGCCCTCGATCCTGAGGGACTGGGAGGAAGGCCGGCCGGGCAGGACCTACGCCCTGTTGCTGGGCGGTCTCGTCTGCGGCATCCTGTGGGAGTTCTGGAACTTTTGGGCGCGCACCAAATGGATCTATGCCGTGCCCATCCTCTCCGAGATCAAGATTTTCGAGATGCCCATCCTGGGCTTTCTCGGCTTTCCCCCTTTCGCCGTGGAGTGCTACGTCCTTTACCACCTGGCCAGGAAGGTGCTAAGAGGGGAAGTGATGTGGGTGTGAGGCAGCCATGAGCCAGAAAGCCAAGCGAAACATCACCCTCGCCCTTCTACTGAGCGTCGTAGGTCTCTTCAGCCTGGTCGGTCGCGCCCCAGCCCAGGATAGTTCGCTGACCTTCATGGTGCTGGGTGATACCAGAAGCGGACACGCCGCGCATCAGAGCGTCGTAGACAAGATGCTGGAGCTGGGTCCTCCACCGTTTTATCTGCACACCGGTGACCTCGTGGACTATGGCTCGGATACGTCGCAGTGGGAAACGTTCCTCGACATCGAGCACGATCTGATGGCGGTTTCCACCCTTTACCCAGCGATAGGCAACCACGAAATGAACCATCAAAACTATTTCAACGTGTTGAACCCTCCAGGTCCCTGGTACTCTTTCGACAGGGGCGAGGCCCACTTTGTCTCCTTGCAAGTGGATGGCTACGGTGATTACGCTCCAGGACAGCCTCAGTACGAATGGCTGGTCAGCGATCTGGCCGGCACTTCAAAGCCGTGGAAGTTTGTCTTCTTCCACATCCCGCCCTATAGCTCTGGAGGGCACGGTAGCGACCTCAACGTGCGCCAGACGCTGTGCCCGCTCTTCGAGCA
>SOHZ01000024.1 GCA_004377365.1 Anaerolineales bacterium
CATCCCCGTGGAGTTCCAAATGCCTTGCCTAGCAGAAAGTGTCCGGTAGTGAAACTTCGCAAGAGTTGCCGCTGGCTTTCAATGATGTTCTCGTCCAGAATGTTCACACGGTCACTGGCTCCAAAACATACTCAGGTGCGGTGTACTCCTCTGCATGTTCCAGAAATGCCTGCCCTGCCAAGCGGACTGCTTCTGCGATCGCTTCTTTAGTAATACTGCCGCGCCATTCTTGGATAATAGCCTCCCACGACATGCCTTCGGCAACCTGCTCTAGCACATGCGAAACCATAATACGTGTGCCGCGAAAGGTTGGCATGCCATGACAAATTTCGGGGTCAATAACGATATAGCGGCTTATCAATCTTCTTTCCAATCTGAATCTCCTTGTCTTCTCGCGTTATGTATTTATACCACATTTGGCTCTTTTGTCAAATTCTATGCGTGAGTCCTCTTATCTCAGCGCCAACCGTTGGGTCCAAATTGATGAGCCAGACTTTACCCCGAGGCATAAAAGTCCTCCTTTTCGTCTCTGGGTGGCGCTTCATCACACAGCGACCATCAGCTCTTCTCGGATGACATCCTTGCCTTCAGTTTCACGACGCGCCAACTCTCGGTTGGCCTCGATGATAAGCTGCACGGCCTCTTTCAGGTTCTCGCGCGCTTCCTCCAAGGTCTGGCCTTGTGTATTGGCACCTGGCAGCTCTTCTACGTATCCAATCCACCACTCTCCCTCTTGCTCGAAAACCGCCGTGAACCTTACCATTCCGTCAATACCCCTTCCCTGCTGATTGAAGACGATTTAATTATACCACGCCCCCGCCAATTTTGCCAACCCTCCAGACCCGAAGGGTTTTCAAAACCCTTCGGGTCTTTGCTTACGAGAACAGGTGACAGGCTACCTGATGGTCGGGGGCGATCTCTATAAATTGAGGTTCTTCCTCCTGGCATACGGCCCCAATCTTGCGGAAGCAGCGGGGGTGGAAGCGGCAGCCGGAAGGGGGATTGATGGGACTGGGCACCACACCTTCCAGGATGATGCGCGTCCGACGGTATTCCTTGTCCACGATGGGAATGGCCGCCAACAGGGCCTGGGTGTAGGGATGCTGGGGGTGGGCGAAGAGCTCCTCAGTAGACGCCTGCTCGACGATCTTGCCCAGGTACATCACCGCCACCCGGTTGCTGATGTAGTGGACGACGCTCAGGTCGTGGGAGATGAACAGGTAGGTCAGATCGAGTTCCTCCTGCAGCTCTTCCAGCAGATTGATCACCTGGGCCTGGATGGAGACGTCCAGCGAGGAGACGGGCTCGTCGGCGACGATGAATCGGGGGCGCATGGCCACCGCACGGGCGACGCCAATGCGCTGCCGCTGCCCGCCAGAGAACTGGTGGGGGTAGGAATCAATGTGACGGCTGGAGAGCCCCACTCGTTTCAAGAGCCTCATCACCTCCTCATCCCGCTCCACCGGGTCGGTGATGCCGCGCTTGCGCAAAGGTACAGAGACAATGTCCCGCACGGTCTTGCGTGGGTTGAGGGAGGAATAGGGGTTCTGAAAGATGATCTGCGCCATGCGGTGAAAGTCAGTCGCAATGAGAGGGTGCCCGTTGGTGGAGGGCGATTCTCCTTGCAGCACCAGAGCCTCGCGCCCTACGGCACGTCGGCTGCTCACCACCTCCTGTCCACTGAAGAGAATCCGGCCCTCGGTAGGCTCGTACAAGCGGACGAGCACCCGGCCCAGGGTGGTTTTGCCGCAGCCGCTTTCCCCTACCAGGCCCAAGGTCTCACCAGGCTTGATCTGCAAATCCACATCGTCCACCGCCTGCACGACGATGTCTTGCCTGCGCAACAGCAAGCGGGCCAGCAGACTGCTTGGGATGAAGAAGTATTTCTTGAGCCCCTTCACCTCGACCAGGGGTCTCTTTTTGAGTTTCGGGTTTTGGGTTTCGAGTCTCGGGTTGTGGGTTTCGAGTTTTGCGTTCTCCATTCTCCGTTCTCCATTCTCCATCCTCTTGAGACCTGACAGGTTTGTGTTCTTAAAACCTGTCAGGTCTGGCCTCAGTGCTCGTATAGTACGCAGCGGGCCAGACGACCGGGGCCCACTTTATACAAAGGGATGGCGTGGCCGGTGCAGCCGTCGTGGGCGTGAGGGCAACGGGGCGTAAAAGCGCAACCCGGCGGCAGGTCAATCAGGTCGGGCACGGTGCCAGGGATGGGCTGGATGCGACGGCGCGTGGCGGCGATGCGGGGAATACAGTCCAGCAGCCCCTGAGTATAGGGATGCTTGGGGTCCTCAATGAGCGGGTCAGTAGGCCCGCGCTCTACAATCCGCCCGGCGTACATCACCGCGATCTCCTGGCAAAACTCGGCGGCCAGCCCCAGGTCGTGGGTCACCAGAATGATGGCCGTGCCACGGTCTCGATTGATGCGCTTTAGCAGATCCATTATCTGCGCCTGTACGGTGACGTCCAGGGCTGTAGTGAGCTCGTCGGCCAGCAGAATCTGAGGCTCGCAGGAGAGAGCGATGGCGATGAGGGCCCGCTGCTGCATCCCGCCCGAATACTCGTGGGGATAGCGATGGGAAGCCTCCTCGGGAGTGGGGATGCCTACCTCGTCCAATAGCCAGAGCACCCGTTCCCGCTCGGCTCGCCTCCGGGCATGGTCAAAGGGCCAGGGCAGGCGTGGCCCTGCGCCGTTCAAAAGGCCGTGGATGCGCAGGCTCTCGCGGATCTGCTCGCCGATGGGGAAGATGGGGTTGAGGGTGGTCATCGGGTCCTGGAAGATCATGGCAATATCTTTGCCCCGGATCTCCCGCAGTTCTGCGTTTGAAGCCCTTACCAGGTTACGTCCTTTGAAACGCACCTCGCCGGCCACGATCTGGCCGGGGTAGGGCACCAACCCCAAGATGGAGAGCATGGTCATGCTCTTGCCTGAGCCCGATTCGCCCACCAGCCCCATGATCTGGCCGCGTTCCAGTCTCAGGGTCAGGCCAGTGACCGCCTGTACCCGCCCTCGCTTGAGGGGAAAAATTGTGGTCAGGCCTTCCAGTTCCAGCAGCGGTGTAGGCGTGGTGCCCACAGGTTGATCTTCCACTTGAAAACACCTCCTTGCTTCGAGGCAGCTAGTATAGCTTGGCGGAGATAGACCTACCATTCCCTTCGACAAGCTCAGGACAGACAACCGGAATTGAGATAGCATCCCGAGTAGCGAAGCGTATCGAGGGGTGCGGCTTAGCAGTGAATTGTTGCAAACCCGCACCCTTCGATATGGCCTTCACCACGTCTCGGCCTACTCAGGATGCTGGGCTGTGATTCTTGGCCTGTTTCAGGATTTCATCGAGTTGCGCCGCGACGCCGTCCGTCAGCGGTGGAGGGCGATGCTCTGCCAGGATACGGCGGGCTTTTTCTCGGGCTCGCGTGCGCATATCTGGCGCGCCAGCCGCCTCCCACTCATCCCGGGTCTCGCGTCCGATCAGGTCTGGGATTAGCAACTCGTCCTGGAAATGACGACGGGTATGATCCGTGGCTAAGAAAGCGCCCCCTGGGCCGATCTCGTGGATCAAGTCGAGGGCCAGGGTCTCGTCGTTTACGGTAGTCCCTCGCATGTAGCGCTCGATGACGCTCAATATCGCTTCGTCTATAACCAGTTGCTCCAGGCTGAAAGTCATCTTGGTGTCCAGGGTGGAGAGGTTGATCAGGTCAATGCCAGCCAGCGCCGGGAGCAAAAAGGTCATCAACCGCTCCATCATAGCCTGGGCGCCCGGCCAGTGGGCGTCGGTGCCGCTGCTCATGAGGCAGGGTAACCCGGAACGCCTGGCCAACTGGGCCACCGCTGCACCCAACAGCCCGATCTCCACCGCGCCGGCCAGGTTGGCTCCGCTGCGCATGTCCGGCACCGAAGATGACATGCCATAGACCACTGGCGTGCCAGGCTGGATCAACTGGGCGATGGTTGCCAGGGCCAGGACCTCAGCGTGGGTCATCACCAATTCGCCGGATAGGGTTACCGGCGCGGTGAAGCCAGCTATAGGATGAGCATGGAGCGTAAGCGGCAGACCCCGCGAGGCAAAAGCCCGCAGCACAGCCAATTGGCTCGTCACCAACTGCAGCGGCGAGGTGGATTCGGCCAGGGCGGTGATGATGGGGCGCTGTCGCAAAGCTTCCTCTCCCCCAACCACCGTAGCCACCATGGCCAGAACCGACTCAATGAGTTGTTCGTTGAGGCAGACGTACCCCACGGGCTTGACGGTGTTAGCCAAAGCAAGCCTCACCGCGTGTACGTCAACGGTGGTGACGGGCACGTCGGCCGGCTGCACTGCCATGGTGCTCACACCATGCACGTGAGGGAGGGCGTCGGCCAACCGTGCGGCATCGGCCGCATCCTGGCAGGTAGGCTCACGTCGCTGGCCGCTGTCCAGGTCAAGGAGGCCCGTTGCCCCGCTGGAGGTACGGGCGTGAAGTGGGCCCGCGCCCAGGGCCATCGCCTGCTCTCCCAGACGGTTGTAGAGGGTGACCACCGGCGGGGCCTTGGCCACGGCCTCTTCTATCACTTTCGCTGGGATATGGGCGCGACGGTCCCCGTTCTCATGGTTGACCTGGCACCCCGCTTCATCCAGCAGGCTCAACACATCATCATCGTGGATGACTATGCCCGTCTGAGCCAGGATCTGGAGAGCGCCGTCATGGATCCGTTCGACTTTATTCTCGGTGAGGGCACAGAGATAGGCGTCCTTGAGGCCGGTTCGATCAAGTCCTGGCATCGGCCATACTTCACTCGATCCTGAGTCGAGGGTCGAGGATGTCGCGCAGCCCCTCGCCGAACAGGTTGATGGACAGCACCAAAATCAGGATGGCCAGGCCCGGCAGGGTGGATACCCACCAGGAGGTCATCAAATAGTCTCGACCATCGGCGACCATGGAGCCCCAGGCCGGCGTAGGCGGCTGGATGCCCAGGCCCAGGAAACTCAGGCTGGCCTCCGTGATGATCATAAAGCCCATGCGCAGGGTGCCGAGGACCAGGACGGAGTGGAAGATGTTGGGTATGATCTCGCTCAGGATGATGGCGAAACTCGATAGTCCCATCACTTTGGCCGCCTCCACGTACTCCTTGGTCTTTTCGGCCATCATCTCCCCGCGCACCAGGCGAAAGAACCCCACCCACCCCTTGAAGGTTAGGGCCGCGATCAGGTTGACGAACCCCGGCCCCAGGAAGGCCATCACCCCGATGGCAAAGATCAGGAAGGGGAAGGCCAGCAGCAGGTCGGCAAGGCGGGAGACGACCTGGTCTATCCAGCCGCGAAAGTAGCCGCTGATGCAGCCCAGGGTGGCGCCTATTAGCACCGAAATGCCTACCGAGAGGATGCCGACCCACAGAGAGATGCGCGCCCCGTAGATTATGCGCGCCAGGATGTCCCTGCCCTGGGCGTCAGTCCCCAGCAAAAAGGCCGGCTCTCCTCCTTGCTGCCAGGCGGGAGGAAGGAGCCTCACGTTCAGGTCGCCTCTGGTGGGATCGTGGGCGGTCAGGTGGGGGGCAAAGATGGCGGCCAGAACGCAAGCGATGATGACCACTGCCCCCAGCACCGCCGTGGGATGCCGCAACAACTCTTCCAGGAAATTGAACAAGTTGCGGCGCATGATTCTGAGGCGTATGGTCAGGGGATACCAGAGGCGGGCCAGCGGAGACAGGGTCTGTTCAGATTGCATAGCGATCCTTCCCTCGCATTAGGGTAAAAGCCGCACACACCTGCTCGTAGCCCCCGTCTCGGGGGCGTCTCAGGTGAGGTCTCCTCGCAAACCCGCCCTCGAAGACGAGGGCTAGGAGCTTTCGAGAGCCAGGGTGCTACTCTTACCGCAATGCCTTCCTTTCACAAAGTGATCCTGGGGTTCAGGTAAGTGTACAGGATGTCCACGATCAAATTGGCTACGACAAAGGTGAAGGCATAGACCATCACCGCGCCTTGCACCAGGGGAAAGTCGCGGTTAAAGATGGCAGCCACCACCACTCGCCCCAGCCCCGGCCAGGCAAAGACCGTCTCCACGATCATGTTGCCGCCCAGGAGAGTGCCGATTTGCAGGCCGACCACGGTCACCGTGGGGATCAGGGCGTTGCGTAGGGCATGTTTCATGACCACCAGGAACTCTAATTGTCCCTTGGCTCTGGCCAGGGTGATGTAGTCTTGTCTGAGTATCTCCAGCATGCTGGAGCGCAGCAGCCGGGCCACGATGGCGGCCATAGTCGCCCCCAGGGTAATGGAGGGCAAGACAAGGTGACGGAGACTGCTGATCAAGGCCGCCTTGTTGCCAGTGATGATGCTGTCCAGCACATAAAGGCCGGTGACCTCCACCAGTTCTGCGTCGTAGTCAATGCGGCCCGAGACCGGCAGCCACTTGAGGCGCACGGAGAAAAGCAGGATCATGATAATACCCAGCCAGAAAGCGGGCATGGAGATGCCCAGAAAGGCCCCGGCCATGCTGAAGCGATCAATGAGGGAATACTGCCTGACCGCGGAGATGATCCCGATGGGGATGGCGACCGCCAGGCCGAAGACCAGAGCGCCCAGCGCCAGCTCGATGGTGGCCGGCAGGTGCCCGCCGATCAGTTCGCTGACGGGCTTGCGCTTGATGTACGAGTTGCCCAGGTCCCCTCGCAGCATGCCGCCCAGGTAGATAAAGAGCTGGCTATCCAGCGGGTTTCCTCCCCGGAGGTTCAAGATGAGGGGCTTGTCCAGGTGGAACTCTCGGCGCAGGTTCTCGATCTCCTCGGCGGAGACGTAGCCAGAGTCGCCCATCATAATGTCCACCGGATCGCCGGGGGTCAGCCGCATAAAGATAAAGACGATGACGGCCACGCCGAGCATGATGGGGATGGTAGCTAGAATGCGTTCCAAAACCTTGATGGCTCGCATGAGTGCAGCTCCTGGGATCAGAGAGTGCCTGAAAAGACTTCGGAAGTCTCACCAGTAGTCCAGATTAGCGAAATACGAGCTAATACATCACCACAGTAAAAATGAGGGATCTGTCATTCTGAGCCGGAGCGCAGCGAAGGCGAAGAATCTCGTTCTTTGCATGGGAAAAACGCTTGTTTGACAAAAACGAGATTCTTCGTCGCTTCGCTCCTCAGAATGACAGGTTATCAAAATCAGTGTGGCGGAGTACTAATTTCAAGCCGGTTATGTCCAGAAGAACTTGGCCGAAGACTTCCGAAGTCTGAACTCTCAGAATCAGAAAAACAGGGAATCAAGAAATCAAGAGCACTCTTGATCCCTGATTCCCTGATATGGATTATCCGGTGCTAGGGCTTTAGCCACACGTCGTGCAGGTTGATGCGGCTGTCGGGGCTGGGTGCCCAGTTCATGACCTTGGCCGAACAAGCCTCGATCTCTTCGGGCAGGAAGAGGAACACGGCCGGCGCTTCCTCGTAGACGATGCGCTGGGCCTCATCGTAGATCTCGTGGCGCTTGGCCACGTCGGCCTCGGTTTCACCCATCTCGATCAGCTCATCCACCCGGGGGTTGGAGTAGGTGGAGTAGTTGCCCCGGCCGTTGACCTTGCCCTCCGGGTCCCAGGTATGCCACTTGGCCTCAAAGTGCCCCACCGGGTCGAAGGCTGAATCACCCCAACTGCCGACACAGGCCATCCGCTCGCCGTCTCGCAGCATGGGCTTGACCACGCTCCAGTCCCACAGGCGCACAGTGGCATCGACACCCAGTTGCTGCAACTGCCCGGCCACTGCTTCGGCCCTCTCCTTGTCGGATTCGGAGGTGTCAATGACGAAGGAAATGTCCTCCGGTTTGTAACCAGCCTCGGCCAGCAAGGCTTTGGCCTTGTCCGGATCGTAGCCGTAGGGCTGCAAAGTGTGGTCGGCAAAGTTGTTGTAGGGCGACAACGCGCCGGGAATGACGAGGCCCCGCCCGCCCAGGATCTTTTCCACGAGCAATTCGGCGTTGACGGCATAGTTCATGGCCTGCCGGACCTTGACGTTGTCGAAAGGCGACTTTTGCACGTTCATCTCCATCCAGTTGGGCCGTGTGCCAGCGGCGGTTCTGACCACCACGTTGGGGTCGGCTTTCAGCGTATCATACATCTGCGCGGGCACGCGCTGGATCAGATGTACCTCGCCAGCCTGCAAGGCCGCCACCCGCGTCGAGGCCTCGGGCAGCATCCTGAAGATGACCCGCTTCAGATAGGGTAGACCGATGGGCGGCAGGTTTTTGGAGCCTCCATAGTAGTCGCTGAAACGCTCCATCACCACCTGGGTGTCCAGGCTGCCCTCCACGAACTTGAAGGGTCCGGCCCCGATGGGATGGGCAACAAAGCCCTCGGTGCCCACCTGCTCCATGTAATCCTTGGGTAAGATATTGTGGTGGCAGAGCATCTGCAAGGCCACTGGCCAGGGGTTGGCAAAGTGAAGGCGCACGGTGTAGTCGTCCACGACCTCCACGCTCTCCAGCGGTGCGATGAGCCCCTTGCGGGCCGCAGTGTGGGCCTCGGGATATTCGATGGCGTTTTCGGTGATGGTCCGCTCAAAGGTGAACTGGACGTCCTCGGCCGTCAGGGCCTCACCGTTGTGGAAGGTGACGCCCTGCTTCAGCTTGAACTCCAGGGTCTGGTTATCCACCCACTCCCAGGAGTCGGCGATCTCTGGCACCACTTTGTTGGTGGTGGTGCGGGTGACCAGGCCATCGAACATGTTGCGCAGCACGGTCTCGGTTTCTCGGTCGCGGTAGTCGGCCGGGTCAAAAGAGTCAATGGATGCGGTTTCCAGACCTACCACCAAAGTGCCGCCGCTCACCGGGCTGAGTTCCTCCATCATCGTGGCGGCTTCCTCGGCACCGGGGATCCACAGCTTCCAACCCGGTTCGATCAGGTCAGGGTTGCTGATGAAAGCAAAGGTGGGATCCTCGGCCGATTTGGCATTGGTAGCTTCCATGATGGCCACCCAGGCCGCCACGTTGCCCAGGTACTTGTCCGCCAGCAAGGACAGGTAGTCGTCTTTTTGTACGACGTAGCTCTCGCCCTCCTGGGCCGGCGGCGCGGCACTGACCACGCCTGGTACCAGCACCAGCAACAAGGCCAAAACCATCACTAGATTAACGAACCGTAATTTTCTCATGGTTTGTCTCCTCCTTGTCTATGATATTATGGTGAACGATTAAACGATGGGCCGCTCCGTATGCGACAAACCACCTCCTTTCCCCTCAATGCGCTATGCATCACCGGTTTCCGCCAAAAGTAAGATCACAACTGCAAAGTGGAAATGGCTTCATTTGCTTTGGATTATAACAGAGTAAATTTTCTTTGTCAAGACCTTATAGTAACCGTCTTACATCAGGTATTTGCCACTTCAGTTGGCGTTTGCAGGTAGGATGAGACTTGAAGGGGCGGATGCACTCCTCGATGGTGCAATTACCCAGGATCTCTATCTCCTCTGGGTCGGCCTTGCCCAGCCCACCGAGCTTGCAATAGTGCAGGTAGCCGATCTCGTCCAGGTCGAAGCCCATAATTCGCACAGCCACGGCGTCGGCAGCCAGGAAATCGGTGCTGGCGATGGCCAATCTCAACTCAACGGGGTCGCCGTGAGAGGGGCCGCTGCCCTCCATGCCTACGTAACCGTCAATGACGCTCAGATGAGGGGCCATGATCTTGGCCAGGGTGTAGAGGTTGAGGTTCATGGCCGGGTAACCCTGGTGGAGGGCGAACTTGTCGCTGCGGTTTAGGCTCCGGGCGACGCTGGTTTTGGCCCCGGCCAGCAGGGGCGATTGCTTCAGGCCGATGGGCACGAGCTGGCCCACGGCGTGAAGTAGGCTGCTGCTTCTCTCTCTTCCCACATGGCGGATCATGCTGCCTACGACGATGTTCTTCAGGGAGAGGGTTACCAGAACGGCGTCGTGGGTTTTGGGCGGCCCGATGGCGATGCGGTAGTCGCTCTCGACCACGCTTCTGGCAGCCCGCAGTTCCATGGGCCGCAGGTGGCGGTCGTGGACCTGGACCCAGACCCAATCGTCCCGGTTGAGGTCAATGATCTGGACGCCGTATTCATCCGCCAGTTCCAGATAGCCAAAGTTACGGTAACCGGCAAAGGTGTCGGAGGATGAGCCTTCGGCGATGGTGATGGGGCCGTCGTAGCGCGGGCGCAAGAAGTCCAACAGGGCCCGCACGCTTTCCACATGGGTGC
Source organism: Anaerolineales bacterium (assembly GCA_004377365.1). Classification (GTDB taxonomy): domain Bacteria; phylum Chloroflexota; class Anaerolineae; order E26-bin7; family E26-bin7; genus E26-bin7. The sequence continues at coordinate 10,169 of SOHZ01000024.1, forward strand.
TTGCCAGTTGGCGGGTGGTAGACACAAAGTTGACCTTGATCAGGATGTCCTTTACCTTGTCCAACCGAATGTCGCCTTTGATGAGGCTCAACGTCTTTGTAATGTTGCTATAACGACTGTCGCCCTTGATAAGGGCGACTTTGCTCTTGTACTGTATCTCCTTTGCCGTCTCTTCAACCTCGTCAGCCATTTCAGAACTCGATCTTCTTGTAACGCATGACGACGCTCTGCACCAGGCCCTCAGCAATGAGGAAGGTGATCAATGAACTACCGCCGTAGCTGATGAAAGGCAGAGGAATGCCCGTGGTGGGGAGCAGGCCCAGGTTCATGGCTATGTTGGCCATGGCCTGGAAGGAGAAGGTCGCGGCCACACCGCAGGCGATCAAATACCCAAAAGTATCCCGAGCCATGCCCGCCGCCCTGGTGATACGCCAGAGCACGATGACCAGTAAGATGATCAGCAACAAGGCTCCCACAAGACCCAGTTCCTCTCCCAGGACGGAGAAGATGAAATCGGTGTGACGCACGCGTAGGAAGTGGAGTTGACTCTGACTGCCGCGAGCGAACCCACGTCCCAACCAACCGCCGGAGCCAATGGCAATGCGGGCCTGGTTGATGTTGTAAGCCGATCCCAGGGGATCGTACATGGGGGTAACGAAAGTGATGAGCCGCTGGCGCATGTAGTCTTTCATCGTCACCCAGACCAGCGGTGTAGCCAGGACGCCGACGATGCCCAACACGCCCAAGTGCAATAGCCGCATCCCAGCCATCAGTACCAAAACTAACCAGATGACAGCCAGGACCACAGCCGTGCTCAAATCGGGCTGGAGGTAGATCAGAATCATAGGGGGGATTACATAGATGATGGAAAGCAAGACATAGCGCAAGCGTCCTATGTCCTCTTGATGATCGGCCAGGTATTTGGCCAGGACCACGATGACCAGGACCTTGGTCAGTTCAGAGGGTTGAACAGAGAAAACCTTGAACTTTATCCAGCGCTGGGCGCCGTGGGTGATCTCGCCGATGATGAAAACTATGGCCGGTAGGGCCACGGCCACGACGTAGATGGGCTTCTGAAAGCTTTCCAGGAAGCGGTAGTCAATGGCCGCCACCGCAAACATTATCCCCAAACCCAACACGGCATAGATGATCTGGCGATAGGGAAGATCCGCCAAGTCCGGAGTGTCCAGGGTTGCGCTATAGATCACGCCCACACCGAGGACGATTAACAATATAGTGGCACCCAATAGCACGAAATCGAAATTACGCCAAAGTCTTCGGCCCATCGCTCTCCTCGGGAAAAGTTCCTGGACTTTCCATTTCAACTCTTTCGCCGTCTGGTGCCGAGCACAG
>SOHZ01000323.1 GCA_004377365.1 Anaerolineales bacterium
CCGAGCTTTGGAGAGCATTTGCTTGGGCCATGGGTTCGTAGCTCCTTATCCTGCAGAGGTCAGAATTATGGAGAAATTGACCGACAGGAGGCAAGCGGTCCTGGGATTGGTCGTGCGCCAGTACATCGCCACGGCTATCCCTGTTGGCTCCAAGACCATCGTTGAACAATATGGCCTGGGCATCAGTTCAGCCACCATCCGCAATGAGATGGCCTATCTGGAAGAACAGGGCTATCTCACCCATCCCCACACTTCGGCTGGGCGTGTGCCCACCGAGAAGGGCTATCGCTATTTCGTGGAACGGCTGATGAGCGAAGCGGAACTCCCTTTGGCTGAACAGCGAACCATACGCCATCAGTTCCACCAAGCGCGCCTGGACTTGGAGCAGTGGATGAGGCTTGCGGCAGCGGTCTTGGCGCGCGCGGCTCACAGCACGTCCTTGGTAGCTGCTCCCACAGTTTCCCAATGCCGTTTTAAACATCTGGAGCTGATAGCTGCTCATGGTTCCCGGCTCCTGCTTGTCTTGGTTCTGAGGGGGGGAATAGTCAAGCAGCGGTTGTTGACTCTAACTCACCCTGTGGCCCAAGAAGAACTGAACCAGATAGCCAATCGTTTGAATGATATCCTCGCCGGCCTCAGCGCTGATCAGATTGTGACCTTATCCTACCGGTTGACGTCCTCAGAAGAGCCAATCGCAAACCTGGTCATAGATATGATTGAAGAGGTAGAGATGTATTCCAGCGGTGAGATCTATCGTGATGGGCTGCTGAACATCTTCAGACAGCCAGAATTCAGCGAGATCGAAAACGTGCGGCAGATCATCGGGGTCATGGAAGAACAAAGCTTGCTGGAAGCGATTCTGACCGAGGTATTGAACTCCCGTGGCGTTCGGGTCATCATCGGCGGTGAGGGACGCTGGGAGGAGTTGAGTGAGTGTAGTGTAGTGTTGGCCCCTTATGGAAAAGTTGGCCGAGCTGTCGGAGCCCTGGGCGTTTTGGGTCCCATGCGCATGCGTTACGGGCGAGCCATTTCCACGGTGCGCTATGTGGCCGATCTACTGAGCGACCTGATCTACGATCTATACGAGTAGATGCAGATTGAAGAGGGAGGATGGGTTTGTGATCACTTTCTGGGGCACTCGAGCCCGGATGACGTTGATTTTCTGATGCCAAACAAAGATTCTGGAGGTCTAGCAAATGTCAGGGGAAAAGCTGGAAGAAGCGGTAGAACCGCTGTCTGGAGAGGTGTCAGCGACGGAAGAAGAGCAAGAAAGGGAAACGGAGGAGTATCCTGCACCCGAGGAAACACCGGCCGAGGCTAAGCCCCGCCCTGAGCAGGACGAAGGGCCTACTGAGGAGATAGACGAACTGCCGGCTTTGCGCCAAGAGTTGGAAGAGCAGAAATCTAAAGCAGCCGAGTATCTGGACGGCTGGCAGCGAGCCCGAGCCGAGTTTGCCAATTATAAGAAACGCATTGAAAAAGAACAAGAGGACATGGTCAAGTTCGCTAACGGAGCTTTCATCGCCCGCCTCTTGCCCGTCATGGACGACTTTGAGCGGGCTTTTCAGACATTGCCTCTCGAACTGATGGGCATGACTTGGCTGGAAGGCATCGCACTCGTCCAGCGTAAGCTGCAAATGCTGCTTGAGCAGGAGGGGGTTACGGTCATAGAGACCGAAGGGCAGATGTTCGATCCCACCTTACACCAGGCTGTCACCCATGAAGAAAGCGAGGAGCACGAGGAAGGACAGATCGTTGGCGAGGTGCAAAAGGGTTACAAGATGGGGGACAAGATCCTCCGACCCAGTTTGGTGAGGGTGGCGAAGAGAATATCAGATAACGAGTAACAGGACTCAGTCGCCCATTACTCATTACTCCAAAGGAGATGAATTTATGGCTAAGATAATCGGAATTGATCTGGGGACGACCAACTCGGTGGTGGCTGTCATGGAGGGGGGCGAGCCAACGGTCATCACCGGTTCCGAGGGATCGCGGCTCTGCCCCTCGGTGGTGGCCGTCAATACCAAAACAGGTGAACGAGTGGTCGGGCAGGTGGCCCGGCGTCAGGCTGTCACCAACTCTGAGAATACTGTTTTCTCCATCAAGCGTTTCATGGGCCGCAAATTCAGCGACCCTGAGGTCCAGAGAGCCAAGGAGATCTTACCATACGCGATCACTGGGGCCCCCAACGGGGACGTGCGGGTCCACATGGGGGGCAAGGAGTACTCACCGCCGGAGATTTCGGCCATGGTCTTGCAGAAGCTCAAGACCGATGCCGAGGCCTATCTAGGGGAGACGGTCACCCAGGCTGTCATCACCGTACCGGCCTATTTCAATGACTCCCAGCGCCAGGCTACCAAGGACGCGGGCAAGATCGCTGGCCTGGAGGTGCTGCGCATCATCAACGAGCCTACGGCTTCGGCCTTGGCCTACGGCCTGGATAAGAAAGTGGATCAGACCATCGCCGTCTATGATCTGGGCGGGGGCACCTTTGACATCTCCATCCTGGACGTGGGGGAAGGTGTCTTTGAGGTCAAGTCCACCAACGGTGATACCTTCCTGGGAGGCGATGACTTCGATCAGCGCGTCATTGACTGGATCGCCGACGAGTACCAGAAGGACCAGGGCATTAACCTGCGTCGGGACAAGATGGCCCTGCAGCGCCTCAAGGAGGCGGCCGAGAAGGCCAAGATCGAGCTCTCCAGCGTAATGCAGACAGAGATCAATCTACCCTTCATCACCGCCGATGCCTCGGGCCCCAAACACCTGACTATGACCCTGACTCGGGCCAAACTGGAGCAACTGGTGGGCGATCTCATCGAGCGCTCTATTGGCCCCTGCAAACTGGCCCTGGAAGACGCCAAACTGAAACCATCTGCTATTGAGGAGGTCATCCTGGTGGGAGGTCAGACCCGTACGCCGGCTGTGCAAGAGGCGGTGCGGAATTTCTTTGGCAAGGAGCTCCACAAAGGGGTCAACCCCGATGAGGTGGTGGCTGTGGGAGCAGCCATCCAGGCCGGTGTGTTGGGGGGTGAGGTCAAAGATGTATTGCTTCTGGACGTCACGCCCCTGACCCTGAGCATCGAGACCTTGGGCGGCGTGGCCACGGCTCTTATCGAGCGCAACACCACCATCCCTACCAAAAAGTCGCAGATCTTCTCCACGGCGGCTGACATGCAAACCAGCGTGGAGATCAAGGTGGTCCAGGGTGAACGGCCCATGGCTGCTGACAACAAATTGTTGGGCAATTTCATTCTTGATGGTATCCCTCCAGCGCCGAGGGGCGTTCCCCAAGTCGAGGTGGCCTTTGACATTGACGCCGATGGCATTTTGAACGTCTCGGCCGAGGATAAAGCTACGGGGCGAGAACAGCACATCACCATTACCGCTTCCAGCGGTCTGGCAAAAGAAGAGGTGGAGCGGATGGTGAAAGAGAGTGAGCAATCCGCGGCCGAGGACCGGCAGCGCAAGGAAAGAGTCGAGGCCCGCAACGCGGCCGATTCGATGATCTACCAGGCCGAGAAAATTCTGCGCGAGCAAGGCGACAAGGTACCGGCCAATGCTAAAAGCGAGGTGGAGAGCAAAATAAGCTCCCTGCGAGCCATCCTGGACAGCGGAAGTACAGATGAACTTCGGAACAAGGCCCAGGAATTGGGGATGGCCCTTCAACAAATAGGGGCGGCCATGTACGAGCAGCCGCAACCCACCACCCCACCTCCCGGTGAGGAGGGCAGCCCACCCCCTGGCGAAAATGAGGACGAAGACATCATCGACGGCGAGTTCAAAGAGACATAGAGGCTGGTTTATCGAAGCGGAGATGTGATGAGCGCCAAACGCGACTACTATGAGGTGCTGGGTGTGGGCCGGTCGGCTGACCAGGATGAAGTAAAGAAGGCTTTCCGACGGCTGGCCCGCCAGTACCATCCCGACGTCAACAAAAACCCCGACGCCGAGGCCAAATTCAAAGAGGTCAACGAGGCCCACGAAGTGCTCTCCGATGCCCAGAAACGGGCTACCTACGATCGCTTTGGCCATGCCGGCCTGCAAGGCGGTGGCTTCGGTGATTTCTCCGGTTTCGGCTTTGGCGCTTTCGATGACCTCTTTGAGAGCTTTTTTACAGGCTTCGGCACCCGCCGGACAACTGCCCGCAAGGCACCGCGCCGGGGAGAGGACATCCTCACCAGGCTGACCATTGATTTCGAGGAGGCCGTCTTTGGCTGTGAGAAAGAGATCGAGGTCTCCCACTACGAGACTTGCCCTCACTGCTCCGGCAGCGGGGCTGAGCCGGGTACCCAGCCCGTCCGCTGCCCCCAATGCAACGGCATGGGAGAGGTGCGTCGCTCGGCGGGTTTCTTTACACAAATAACGACCTGCCCTCGTTGTGGGGGAGAGGGGGAAGTCGTCAGCAGCCCTTGCAGCCAGTGTAGGGGGAACAAGCGCGTCGAGGTGTCCAGGAGAATGTTGGTCACCATAGACCCTGGCGTTGATACCGGCATGAGGTTGCAAATGAGCGGCGGTGGCCACGAAGGCGCTTACGGCGGTCCCCCTGGCAACCTCTATGTGGCCCTCACTGTGAAGCGACATCCCTACTTCCGCCGCCAAGAGAACGATATCCTCTTGGACTTGTCCATCAACTTTGCCCAGGCGGCTTTGGGAGATGAGGTGGAGATACCCACCCTGGACGGCGAGGAGAAGCTGGCCATTCCCCCCGGCACCCAGACAGGCAAGACCTTACGCCTGCGAGGCAAAGGAGTGCCCTATCTGCGCCGTAACGGTCGGGGGGATCAACTGGTTACGGTACGGGTGGTCACTCCCATTAGCCTAGACGATCACCAAAAGCACCTCTTTCAGGAACTGGCCAAAACCCTGGGCAAAGAGGTCATCCCTCAAAAGGAAAAAGGCATCTTTGATAAGGTAAAAGATGCCTTCGGAGCGTAGAACATAGTGCGGACCCAGTAAAACGAGGCCATCAAGCCTCGTTTACTTATTTCTGCCAGGAGATCACTTTTGGATTGGCTTGAGGTCAGCGTGCAGGTTAACGGCGAGGCAGCCGAGGCAGTGAGCGAGGTCTTTAATCGCTACGGTCACGGTGGGGCTGTCATTGAAGAGACCATCAGTGAGACGGACGAAGCCGTGAGGGAAACTCTCACCGTCATAGTCTATCTGCCTTTCGAAAACGGCCAGGCCGTGGGGCAACAAGAGATCGAGGAAGCCCTCTCGCACCTGAGCCAACTCTACCCTATCCCCGCTCCCCAGTTCCGCCACCTGTCCAAAGAAGACTGGGCCCACGCCTGGAAGAAACACTACCAGGTTTTGCGAGTCGGCCAGCGCATCATCGTCAAGCCCTCCTGGCAAACCTACACCCCTCGACCCAATGACATCGTCGTCGAGCTGGACCCTGGCATGGCCTTTGGCACCGGCCTGCACCCCAGTACGCGCCTCTGCTTGGTCGCTCTGGAAGAACACCTGACCCCCGGCATGGGGGTTCTGGACGTGGGCACGGGCTCTGGCATCCTGGCTATCGCTGCCGCCAAGCTAGGAGCGGGCCCGGTGCTGGCGCTGGACATTGACCCCGTCGCCGTCGAGGCCACCGGGGCCAACGTCGCCGCCAACAAAGTCGGGCACATCGTCAGCGTGGAGCCAGGATCATGGCCAGCATTGGAGCCCCATGATCAGACTTTCGACATCGTTCTGGTCAACATCCTGGCAGAGACCATTGTTGAGTTACTGGGTGAGGGCCTGATCCGCTGCCTGAAAGAGTCTGGCCTGATCGTCGTCTCCGGCATTATCGAATCCCAGGAGGCGATGGTGGTAAAGGCTCTCGGTGTTCAAGGCGTGGACGTCGTCGAGCGCCTGCAAGAGAAGGACTGGGTTGCGTTAGTAGGAAGTAAACGCACCCTGCTCGCGGCGGATCTGTAATCCGCCGTTCATCCGCCGGATTGCAAATCTGGCGGGAGCGGAGAGTGACATGCACCGCTTTTTCGTGCCGCCCGATTGGTTGGAAGAGGACAGAGTGACCATCGCTGGTTCGCTGGTGCATCAGATCCAGAACGTCCTGCGGCTGGGGCCCGGCGACCACATCGTGATCCTGGACAACTCTGGCTGGGAGCGGGAGGTGGAGATCGCCCGGGTGGGCAAGGAGCACGTCTCGGGCCAGGTGGTGGACAAGAGATTGGCCTCCGGTGAACCTCGCACCAAGATCACCCTCTACCAGGGCGTGCTCAAAGGGAGACGCTTCGAGTTCGCCTTGCAGAAGGGCACCGAGCTGGGCATCGTCGAGTTCGTGCCGGTCATCAGCGATCGCTGCATCATCGCCAACCTGGACGACGTAGACAAGAAGCGAGAGCGCTGGCAGCGCATCATCCTGGAAGCGGCTGAGCAATCCCGGCGGGGCAAGTTTCCCCGCCTGCGTCCGGCCATGCTCTTCCGCCTGGCCTGTGAGGGCACTCGCCGGGGAGGGCTGTCGCTGATCCCCTGGGAAGAGGCCCCTGACATGGAAAAAGCCACCAGCCTGCGCTCTGTGCTTCAGCAGGCGGAGCAGCCTCCCTTCTCTGTGAACATCTTTGTGGGCCCCGAGGGCGGCTTCACCCCCGACGAGGTAGAGTTGGCCCGGCAGTACGGTGTGATCCCCATCAGCCTGGGCCCCCGCATCCTACGGGCCGAGACGGCCGGGCTGGTGGCTGCGGCGGCCATTCTGTATGAGTTGGGGGACCTGGAATAGGAGAGCGTAGGGCGAGATGGCATCTTGCCCAGATCCATAGTGTTCGGCAAGGTCTCCTGACCGCCGCCGAGTGGGGGCTCGGTCGGAGACCTTCGCCTAACAGAGTTCTACCTGGCGGCGGGATGTGAATCCCGCCGCATCGTTGTTAGGGGACTAAAGCTGGCTCGTAGTTGGCCAACAAAATGTTGATGGAGTCCGGGGCATTTACCACTGTTGCATCACTCTTGCGATACAGGCGGTACATGCAAAGCAATTGTCGCCTCGGAGTAGCGGAACTTGTTCCGCGCCAGTCTAACGCGAAACTTGTTTCGCTACTCCACTGAACATCTGAGCAATTACGCTGAGCTTGACCAGCAGGCGATAAAAGGGTATACTATTGCTGGGAAAGTAAGAAAGTTGGAAAAGGGGTACACCAATGGGCGACACGATCAGGGATGCTGTTCAGGTCCCGCCTCAGGTGGTGAGGTTGCGGGAAAAAGGCCAGTTCACGGTGCCAGCCAAGATCAGAAAGAGCATGGGGATTCAGGAGGACGATCTCTTGACCGTGTTTCAATGGGGCAACAGCTTCATTGCCGTCCCCGGCGAACTGGTTGTGCAGGAGGAAGCGAGAGCGATTGTCAAGCTCATGAAAGAGAAGGGGATCACCCTGGAAGACCTGCTGGTCGGTCTGGAGGAGGAAAGGGCAGCCATCTACGAGGAACGATATGGCGACAAAGCTTAGGCTGTTTCTCGACGCCAGCGTCATAATCGCTGGCATCGCCTCCTTGACAGGGGCTTCGGGGATCATACTCTCATTGTGCGAGGCGGGACAAGTCCAGGCCGTCGTCAGCGAGGCTATCCTGGATGAATGTCAGCGCAACATCCAACGCAAATTGCCTGAGATGATGCCACGCTTTCAACGGGTGATGAAAGCCCTGAAACTGGAAGTCGTCCCCTATCCTCCCCTGGAACAGGTCAGGCGCTGTGAGGAGATCATCCACCGGAAAGACGCTCACATCCTCGCCGCAGCCATTGAAGCCAGGCCCGACTATCTGGTCACGTTGGATGCCACACATTTCCTGAAAGACCCTTCGGTAAGCCAGAAATCGGGGCTGCGGATTGTATCGCCTGGGGATTTTCTGGAGGAAGTGATCAGGACCGGAAGCACAGGGGAGGGAGAATATTCAACATGACCGACCTGACCATACCCAGGAACCTGGTCGAGCAACTGTGCAAAGGCAACTGTGTGCTGTTTGTGGGGGCGGGCATCAGCATGGGCCAGGGCGGCCTGCCCGGCGGCGGGCAACTGGCCAAGGAGCTGGCCGAGCGCTGCGACTACCCCGGCGACGACTTTTCCCTGGACCGCGTGGCCCAATACTACGCCGAGACCATTGACAAGGCCGCCTTGCTCCAATACGTGTGCCAGCGCATCCGGGAGGCCCGGCGTGAGCCCATGGAAACCCACCAGTTGATCGCTGCCCTGCCCTTCAAGATCATCGTCTCCACCAACTATGATTGTCTCATCGAGCGGGCGCTGGAGGCGGCAGGCACACCCTTCAACGTCATCGTCACTGACAAGCAGGTGGGGTCCTGGGACGAGGGTGTGGTCAACCTGTTGAAGATCCACGGCTGCGTCACCCAGTGGGAGTCCATTGTCCTCACCAAGGACGACTACTGGGAGTTCTTTGAGCGGCGGCCCAACATGGCCAATATCCTGAGCGCGGAAGCTGCCCGCCGTAGCCTGCTCTTCGTGGGTCACGGCCTGGGGGACGACGACTTCAACCGCATCTATTTGCAGGTGACGCGCAACCTGGCCGAGTTCCGCCACAAATCCTACGCCGTGCAACTGGATCCCGACCCCGTAGACGTCACCCTGTGGAAGGCCAAGCGGCTGGAGATCATCCCCGCCGACGCCGCCCAGTTCCTGAGCACCCTCTCCGAGGCGGTGAAGGCGGCCATGCCCGTCGAGGAGGCGGTAGAAGAAATCCCCCGCCCGGAGCGCCCCTACAAGTTCCTGGACTACTTTGAGGCCCGGGACGTGCCCATCTTCTATGGGCGAGAACTGGAAGCCCCGGCCCTCCAGCGGCAGATCATGGCCCACAAACTGACGGTCCTCTACGGGGCCTCGGGGGTGGGCAAGACCTCGCTGCTCCAGGCTGGGGTCATTCCCCGCCTGCACGAGGACGGCTACGCCACCTTCTACGTCCGCTCCCTGGAGGACCCGGCCCAGACCATCAAAGTCGAAGCCTTGCGCCTGGCTGACCTAACCCCCTGGCCCCCTTCCCTACGAGGGAAGGGGGAAATCTCCCCTCCCCGCGTCGGGGAGAGGCCGGGGGAGGGGTTAAACACCTTCCTGCGCCGGGTGTTGCCCCCCGAGACCCGGCTGGTGGTTGTTCTCGACCAGTTCGAAGAGTTCTTCATCCGGCTGGGGGACGGGGTGCGGCGGGCCTTTATCGAGGAACTGGCCGCCTGCCTGGAGGACGACGCCCTGGAGATGCGGGCCGTCCTCTCTCTGCGGGACGACTACTTTGTGCGCCTGGACGAGTTCGCCGTGCGCTGGCCCCGGGTCTTTGACAACCGCTTCCGGCTGCGGAACCTGGACGAGGAGAAAGCTGAGTTAGCTATCTTTCTTCCGGCCCAGCAGTTCGGCCTCTCCTACGAGGACGAGCTATTGCAGCAACTGCTGGCCGACCTGGAGAGCGGCGGGGTGGAGCCAGCGCAACTGCAGATCCTGTGCCACCGGCTGTACGAAGATTTGGTGACCAGTGAACAGTGGTCAGTGGCCAGTGAGCAGCCGGGCACCTTCACGCTGGACCGTTACCAGGCTTTGGGTGGTACAAAGGCCATCCTGGCTGGTTATCTCGACGATGTACTGGCCAGGTTGCCGGAGGAGGAACGAGAGCTGGCGCAGGGTATTTTGAAAAGTATGGTCACCGGCGAGGAGACCAAGGCCGCCCTCAGCGCCAAAGAGATCGCCCAGGACGAGATCGTGCGACAACTGGGGCTGGACGAGCAGACGGTGGGGCGCATCCTGGCCGAGCTGCGGGACAGCCGGGTGGTGCGCAAGCTGACCCTGGCCGAAGGCGAGAGCTACGAGCTGGCCCACGAGGTGATGGTGGAGAAGGTATGGCAATGGGTGACCCCGGAGGAGGCCCGCCTCAAGTATACGCGGGACATGCTGCGCCAGGACCTGAACAACTACCGCAACCTGGGCCTCCTGATGCCCCTGGACCGGCTGGAGATCGTGAACCATTACCGTGACGAGATGAGCCTGAGTGAAGAAGAACTGGAGCTCCTCTTCCGCTCGGCCCTGGCGGCGGGCTGCGAGGTGGGCTACTGGTGGGACAAGGCCAACCAAGCTGGGCTCCTGGAGAGGCTGAGGGACGCGTGGCTGGGATGGCTTTTGGCCGGGGATGAGCAGACGGTGGCGGCGGCCATTGCCGAGTTGGGGGCCATCGGCACAGCGCGACTGGTAGAGCTACTGGTGCGGATGGTAGAGGCCGATTTCGCGGAGGGCGCGGTGCACGACGTGCTGCACCTGACTACGGCCCGCCGCTGGCGGGCCGTGGCCGCCCTGAGCAAGATGACTTGTCCTGAGGCCATCGCTGCCCTGGACCGCTGGACGCCCGAGGGCATGATCCTGATCCCAGCCGGCCCCTTCACCATGGGCAGCACAGAGAAGAGCGACGAGGGGCCGGTGCACCAGGTGTGGCTGGACGCCTTTTGGATGGCCCGCCACCCGGTGACCAACGCCCAGTACGCCGAATTCATCGCCGCTGGGGGCTACCAGGAGCGGGAATACTGGACGGAAGCGGGATGGGAGTGGAAGGAGAAGAAGCGGTGCGCCCAGCCTGGGGAATGGGACGAACGCAAAGGCAAACGCGACCATCCGGTGCGAGAGATAACCTGGTACGAGGCCGTGGCCTACGCCCGCTGGCGGGGGGCACTACTGCCCTCCGAGGCCCAGTGGGAGAAAGCAGCTCGAGGCGGCTTCCAACTTCCAACCTCCAACTTCCAATTAGTGGCCAACCCAAACCCGGAGCGCAGGTTCCCCTGGGGCGATGAGTTCGACAAGAGGAAGTGCAACACCTCTGAATCGGGCATCGGCGACGCCACGCCGGTGGGGAAATACTCGCCCGCAGGAGATAGCCCCTACGGCGTGGCCGACATGGCCGGCAACGTCCGGGAGTGGACCAGTAGCCTTTATCGGCCATACCCTTACAGTGTGGAGGATGGTCGGGAGGATCCAGAGGCTTCCGGGTCCCGCGTGTTGCGGGGCGGCTCCTTCATCAGCTTTGAGTGGCGCGCTCGCTGTGCGTATCGCCACTGGCACCTCCCAGACTCCCGCGGCAGGAACGGCGGGGTGCGGGTGGGGGTGGCGGCGCCTCCTTTCTCTCCCACCTCTGGCCTCTGATGCTCTGCACTCTGGCACTCTGGAACTCTGTCCCCTTCGACTTTGCCCTTCGACAAGCTCAGGACATTGCTCAGGGCAAGCTCTGGCGCGAGCGCTCCTTTAATCCGCGCGAAGCGCGGTCGCCGCTGGCGGATTTCAAGGTTTTCGCGAACTATCCATTTGGACGCGGGGGGAGTACAACGGACGGGGAGAATTGAACGGACGGGTTGGGCA
>SOHZ01000381.1 GCA_004377365.1 Anaerolineales bacterium
CATCCCCGTGGAGTTCCAAATGCCTTGCCTAGCAGAAAGTGTCCGGTAGTGAAAACAGCCTCAAGAGGAATCTCGATAGCAAGGTCGGCTTCAGCGAGTGGTTAGGCACCGCCCTTCTCCACTTTCTCACCAAAGACTTCATTCCTCCCCGATATGCGCCAAACGATCAGCTGTCAATTTCGAGGTTCTCGAGCAACAGCACGTCCTGCCAATCACCAGATTTTGTCAAGCGTATCTCACGGTCTCCAAAAGCACGAATTTCGTCCTGCTCCAACTTGGTGAGCCCAAAGACTTCGCACATCTGGTCAAAAGCTTCCAGCTCTTCGGGAGCCAAAGCGTGATCTGCCAGAGCTGAGACATATGCAGCAACAGCTGCGGCTTTCCGGGATTCTTGTGTTGGGAGGTATGAAACGATAGTTTCCAGTGAAGGTGGTTGGTCTATTGCCTGCATGAGGATGTTCAATTCTTTTTCGTCGAGTCCTTGATTGCGTGCCTCCTCTCGGATTAGTTGGATTTCCTGCTCAGCAAGCGACTGATCAGACCAACTCATGAACACCATCGCCAGAACGATACCCAAATCCTCATGGCTTGATGAGTCAAACATACCCACGTCCCCTTTTTACTCCAAGATAATGACCTCTTCGTTGTTTGGCAATATGTCACAATAGTATTTAAGACACGCAGCCCCAAAACTGCGGGCGGTAAGATAGTTCATACCACCACCAACCGCAGATCCAACTCCAAGCGGTATCAGTCGGCCCAAAGCAATTCCTCCACGCTTTGTACCCCACTTCGTAACCACAGTTGTACCCAGTTTCTGGTTGATGCGCTTGAGAAGATTACCACTGACCCGCTTATTGAACTGCTTGATAGCAACTTTCGTCCCAACTCGCTTGATTGCTTCCTTCGCAGGCACAATCACGCCAGTCTCAATCCCCCACACTATTATTAGTTCATCTTGGCGCTCTGGTTCAAAAACATCGTGTCCTGTTATTCCCGCTACCATCCATTGCATTGCTGTCAGATTCCGGAGTATCAGCCAAGTCTCTCCTGTAATCGATGTTGTTGTCACACCAATCTGAATGACAGTGCCAAGTCCTGGAATTGCACTTGGTAGTGAGGCTACAACTCCTGCGCCTGTCAATCTCCACGTTGCCGAATTCACGATTTTTCGCGCCAAATCACAGGCTGAAACAGAAGGATGTACAGCCCTCAATTTATTGACAGCATTGGCTATATCTTCAGGTTTAGGGAACAACTTCAATGAGTTGAATAGACGGATCAACCCACTCTGCGGTGCTTCCTTCGGGTCACTCATTTTCTATCCTTCTAATCCACTGCTTCTGGTCGCGGCGCCTAACTATAGTTGTGCCAAATGGCAGGTACTGTGGTAGAATAGGGACAACGATGGCGAACTGTTGGTTAATCTCTTAACCTTTTTCCGCCTGAGGGCTTCACACCTGTGGCGCAACAGTGCTGCCTGTGGCGCAACAGTGCTGCCTGTGGCGCAACAGTGCCGCTCCCCAAGCCATTTTAGCCAGGCTCTATTCGATCCGCCTTTGAGAGTGAGCGTCGAAGAGGGATAGCCTATCCTGATTAAAGTCCACCATCAGTTTGTCGGCCGGGGCCAACTCTAGCTCCAGAGGGGCGATCATCTTGATCACGGTGCCATCCTTCAGGCTCATAAGCTAACCGCACAGGTCGAAGCTTTTGGGAAGGCAGAGGGAAACTTGCGAAAAACTAACGAGTAATTGTGGCGGAAATCTGGTCCATCTCAATCCAGGCAGTAAGGAAGCCATCGAGAGAGACCGCTTGGGGGGCAGACTCGAAAGCTGGGTCATTGAGATAGGCGTACTCATCGTCCAGCCCTACTACGACTACGGCGTGGCGAGTGGATTCAGTCCAGTAATCCAAAAAGGCTGTATGGACGAGCACTATAGAGGGCAGGCCAAGTTCCAGCTTACTACGCAGCAGTTCAAACGTACCGCGTCCGATCTCCACATCGTAGCCCATACGCCCCAGGCGGGTCAGTCGGCTGGCCGGCGTGCCAAACTCGGTGCCATCAAACAACGCGAGCAGTTCATCTTCAGGCACCGAATCACCCAGGTAGGCCAGTACCATGCGGGCACACGCTTCCAGGCAACTATGAGGCTTCTCTTGAGGCAGATGCGGTACTGGCAGCAAGACGCTTGGCATGATCTTTGATACCTGTCAGAAGAGCTTCTGTCACCAGGATTTCACCGGTTTCGACGTCCACGTCAATCTCGCCCACGCGGCCCAGCACACCGTGGCCCGGCATCGTCAGCACAACGGGCACTCGCCACACAATGCGATCAGCCAGCACCAGAGTGGGATCCTCCCCTCCCATCAACACACTGACGTTAGAAGCCACGTAGCCGCTGACACGGCGCCTGGCGACAACGGCCGTGTAGTTGATCTCGCAGGATAGGCGAACGTCAACATCCAGCCTCCCTGAGCGGGGTCTGCTTAAACTTTCGAGAGCTACGGTCATGGTCTGCCCTTCGTTTCCAGATAAAAAGCCAACTTTTGGTGTGGAAAGATTATATCATCCCCCCCATTGCTTGTCAATTTGGTTTGTCCGATTCCCTGAATTCATAATGCTCACGTAACTAAGTGTTCACTATTCGATTCGCTTTTCAGAGTGAGCATCGAAGAGGGACAGCCTATCCTGACTAAAGTCCACCAACAGTTTGTCGGCCGGAGCCAACTCTACCTCCAGAGGGGCGATCATCTTGATCACGGTGCCATCCTTCAGGCTCAGGTCCACGATTTGCTCGTCCCCCAAGGGTTGGACAATGTCCACGGTGGCTGATATGCCCTCCTGGCCAGCACCCTCTTCCGGCGGCGTGGGAGCCGCCTCTGCTGCAATGGTCACGTGCTCCGGTCGGATGCCCAGGAGCAACTGGCGGGTATGGAAACCGGCCCTTTGCTGGCGGGTATGGAAACCCGCCCTACTTTGTACCTCTTTGGTGAGGGGCAGGCGAAAGGCGGCGCAGCTCAGAACGAGGCTACCATCCTGGAGTTCAGCCTGACAAGGGATCAGGTTCATGGAAGGGCTGCCCACAAAGCTGGCCACAAAGGCTGATCGGGGCCGGTCATAGACCTCCTCAGGCGGATCCAGTTGCTCCACCACCCCCTCGTTCATCACCATGATCCTGTCGGCCATGGTCACAGCTTCTTCGAAGTCATGGGTAGCATAGATCATGGTCTGGCCAGTCTCGCGTTGCAGCCTCTTCAGCT
>SOHZ01000206.1 GCA_004377365.1 Anaerolineales bacterium
AACTCGCGCTCGATGTCGGGAACTATTCGCTCAATCAGACGCGCTTTGTCCACTGGCGAAAGTTGCTTCACCAGGTCCAGAGCTTCCTCTAAAGTCACAACCCTTTCCATGCTTCACCTCCGTGGGCTGGCTCTCCCACCGGTTATTACTCCCCAGAGGGTATTTTACCACGATTTGACAGTAGCGGCAATGCGAATGGCGGACACTTTCCCCCAATGGAGAAGATAGTGCGCTTCCCTCACGGCAAAGCCCCCAACAGCCGCTTCACTTCCTCATCCGGCGTCCGGTCAAAGACGGTGTAGAAAGCGCCCACGGCCCAGAAGAGGCGCGGGGTGCTCAGGCAGACCATTCCGGTCAGCCTCTTTGCCCAACTGCTTGACGGTGTCGGGCGGACCCACGGGGATGGCCAGAGGGAAAAGGCCGGGGTTGGCTGGTTGGCTACGCAGAGAGGACAGCATAGCGATTGCTCATCTCCAGCCAAGCGAGCAGAAAGTCGTCTATGGCCACTGACTGCGGGGCGTCGTCAAAGTGGGGATCATTGACGTAGATTTGTGCTTCGTCGTAGCCCACGACAACGACCGAGTGGTAGGTGTCAAATCCTTGCCAGTAAGGCAACTCTTGCGTGCGCACCAAAGCAATGACAGGTTGATCACTGTCCACAAACGATCGTAGTGTCTCCAGACTCCCCTCGCCATACTCTACGGCCAGGCCCCATTGTCCCAACCGCACAATGCGGCCCGCCGGTGTACCGAGGGGGCCAACTTTGAGCAGGCGGAGTAGGTCGGTATAGTTGACCGGATGCCCAATGTAGTCAAGAACCATTGCTGCGCAAGCCGCCAGACAATCGGCCGTTTGCGACATCTTACGCAGAGGGACGTTCAACAAGTTCCCGGGCATTGCGCTGCATCTCCTCGATGAGCCTGTTGGTCACCAGCAGTTGGCCGGTTTGAGCGTCCACGTCAATGGTTCCCACCTGGCCCAGCCGTCCCTGCGGCAGCACGGCCAGGTAGACCGGTACACGCCATAGGAAGCGTTCACCATCTATTACCAGACTGGGCTCATCGCCGGCCATGTGATCACTCACTCGGTCGAGCACATAGCCCGTTACTTTCTGTCGGGCCACGAAGGCTGAGACGTTAAGTTCAGCCATGATGCGAATGTCTATCCGCACCTGGCCCCGGCTCGTGTCGTGGGTCTGAAATATTACAGACATGCTTTCTTTCCTCCAGAAGGTATTTTACCACGATTTGACAGCAGTGGCAATGCGGATAGTGGATCATCGTGCGCTTCCCTCACGGCGCAGCCCCCAACAGCCGCTTCACTTCCTCATCCGGCGTCTGGTCAAAGACGGTGTAGAAAGCGCCCACGGCCCAGAAGAGGCGCGGGGTGCTCAGACAGATCACCCGGTCGGCCTCTTGGCCCAACTGCTTGACGGTGTCGGGTGGGCCCACGGGGATGGCCAGGATGAGTTCCTTGGGTTCCTGCTTCTGCAGGGCGCGCAGGGTGGCCATGGTGGTGGCACCGGTGGCCACGCCATCGTCTACCACGACCACGGTCTCGCCCGCCAGCTCCAGGGACGGTCGGTCGCCCCGGTACTCCTTCGCTCGCCGCTCGATCTCCTGGCGCTGTCGTTCCGTCTCCTCCTCAACGTAGCTATGCGGGACGCCCAGTTGCCGGATCAGGTCGTGGTCGAGCACAACCCCCCCATCGGAAGCCACCGCGCCAATGGCCAGCTCAGGGTTGTAGGGTGCGCCGATCTTGCGCGTGATGTAAACGTCCAGAGGCGCACTTATGGCCTGAGCAACCTCGTAGGCCACCACCACCCCCCCACGGGGAATGCCTAATACGATGACATTCTCTTTCCCTTTGAGGAAATCCAACTCTTCGGCCAACAACTGGCCAGCCTCTCGTCTATCTCGAAAGCGCATCAATAGCCCCCCTGCCTTTTATGGGCCTAGCCTTCAATTTCTTGTAAAGGTCGGACATGGTACGACCCTCATGGATGGAAGTGATAGCATCGGCTAATAAAGGGGCCACACTTGCTACCTTAATCTTGGCCCCACACTGGTTCTGCGGAACAGGGATGGAATCCGTCACGATTACTTTCTCTATAGGGGAGTCATGGATCCTCTCTATGGCCCCCTTGGCGAAGACGGGATGGGTCGCACAGGCGTAGACTTTCGAAGCCCCGCGTTTGACCAGCAGTTCAGCGGCTTTGGTGAGTGTCGCGCCTGTGGAGATGATGTCGTCCACGATGACGGCCGTCTTGCCTGTCACCTCACCCACCATCCCCAGAATCTCGATCATCTCGGCTTTGGGATGCTCCTTGAAGACCACTGCCAGTTGAGCCTGGGTGCCGATCATCTGGCGGAACTTGTTGGCCCGCTCCACTCCCCCCACGTCGGGCGAGACCACAACTATGTCACGATGAGAGAAATTCTTGAGGCAATGTTCAGCCAGAATCCGGCCCGCGCCTAGATTATCAACAGGAATATCGAAAAAACCCTCGATGGCTGGTGCGGTCAGATCCATGGTCAGCAAATGATCGGCTCCAGCCGTGGCCATGAGGTTGGCTACCAGCTTGGCTGAGATGGGTTCCCGCCCCTTGCTTCTTTTCTCCTGGCGAGAATAGCCAAAGTAGGGGACGACGGCCGTCATCCGGTGCGCCGAGGCGCGGCGCACGGCGTCCATCATGAGCAACAGTTCCATCAAGTGGTCATTGACGGGGGGGCAGGTGGGCTGGATGATAAAGACGTCGCCTTCGCGCACGCTGTCGGCCACATCCACCTGCGTTTCGCCGTCCTTGAATGTGCTGACGAGTGCTCGCCCCACCGTGACCCCCAGATGACGGGCGATCTCCTCGGCCAAAGGGCGATTGGCATTTCCGGAGAAAATCAGCGGACTGTGCATTTGCTTTCTCCTAGAAGGTTTTGAGAATGTGTAGGGCTGTGGCCGGCTGCCAAGGCTACAGCTTTCTCCACTGCCTCGGCTGGCGTGTGGGCCACGACGATGTCTCCCACCTCGTGCCCGCCCCTGGAGAGTTGCCAGGTGTCTAACCCCACCACGGGGATACCCAATTTGAGGGCGTAGGCGATTTCTGAGAGGGTGCCGTACTCGCCATCCACAGCAATGACCGCCTGGGCGGTGCGCACCACGATGATGTTGCGGGCCTCGCCCAGCCCGGTGACGATGGGGATGTCCACGTAAGGGTTGGCGTCTCGGCGGCTGAATCCCGACAGGATGCCGACGGTCTGCCCCCCGGTTTCCTTGGCCCCCCGGCAGGCAGCCTCCATCACCCCACCCAGTCCTCCGCAGACCAGGGTCAGCCCTCGTTTCCCCAG
The DNA here is from genome assembly GCA_004377365.1 of Anaerolineales bacterium. Classification (GTDB taxonomy): domain Bacteria; phylum Chloroflexota; class Anaerolineae; order E26-bin7; family E26-bin7; genus E26-bin7. Next base: position 3,342 of record SOHZ01000206.1, read on the forward strand.
TTCTCGCCCGACATCTTTGGCAATCTGTGCGACCTTTTTGGGACAGCGCCCCGCCCCGATCACGGCAATGATCATAGCTTCATGAAAAGGCCAAGGGGTCTGGGGCAAGAAATCTCCTCAGTGCCCTCAGACCCCTCAGTCTCTTCAACCTCCTTCCAACTCTACTTCCGCCAAGCGGGTATACACCGCTCCGCTGGGCCGCAGGTCGCTGCGCATCAGGTTGACGGACCGCACCTCCATCTGGCCCAACATTCCTATCTCCGAAGCCTCGACCAACTCCCCCAACCGGCGCTGATCCCCGGAGCTGGCCCGCTTCTGGACCCGGCCGAGGGTCAGGTGAGGGCTGAACTTGCGCTTCTCAGCAGGATAACCCAGCGGGGTCACGTTCTCCTCGATGGCTTTTTGTAGTTGAGCTAAGGTCCCCGTTTCCTCCTGGATACCGACCCACATCACGCGGGGGCGCTTGAGGTTGGGGAAGCAGCCCAGTCCACCGCACGAAAGGGAGAAAGACGCGAATCCCTGACAGCTTTTTTGCAGAGCCCTGGTAATCTCCTCGATCTGGTCGGCTGGTACGTCGCCCAGGAACTTTAAGGTCAAGTGGATGCCCTCTAGTCTGACCCAGCGCACACTGCCCCGGGGCGCTTTGCCCTTCAGTCGCTCCTGCAGTTTGGTCAGGCCATCCTTGATGCTCTCATCGAGCTCGATGGCGATGAAAGTACGGATTTTTTCCATGAGATACCTCCAGTAACCCTTGCAACAACTCCCTTAACTTCTCAAACGAGAAATGCTCCTGCCCCAGCCGGTAGTTGTGCTCGACCATCTGCTTGCGGCGGGCCGGATCGGCCAACAGATCCCGCACCTGAGCCACGGCCCTGTCGGTTATTTTACCATCAATCCCCCAAGCATTCGCTTATCAGAGCGACCAGGCGTTTCTCCAGCGTGCGGTATGAGTAGTGACGGCGTCCAAGTTCATAGTTGTGATCGGCCATCTCGGCAGCCAGGTCAGGGTCGCATAGCACGTCCCGAGCGTGGCGAACGCAATCTTGGGTGATAAAGTCGTGGAACCCGATCACCTTGAATCCTTTGGGCTGGATATCTCTCCTGTAGATTTCGTAAATGCTTATCACAATCGGCCGGCGATAGAAGACGGTCTCCAGGAAGGCGTTGCCAAAGCCTTCCACTGTGGATGGATAAGTAACCAGGTCGGCCCGTTGATAAACATCGGCCAGGGAAAAGATTTTGCGACCATCCAGCGTCCGGCCACGGTGGTGGGCAATCACGTCGGTTGCAAAAAGCACTCGCACGCCCATGAGGCTGGCATAGTCCCGCAGATAGGTCTCGTAGGCAGTGCCCTCGTCGCCAGAGGCATGAGAGATCACGAGGGTAGTACACTCCAAGTCCAGTCGGCGGGCCAGCTCGATCGCCAGTTCGATGCGCTTGCGGGGGACGACCCGCGTTGGTTGAAGAAGCAAGTACTCATCGGGACCGATGCCAAATGCCGACCGAAGGTCGGCAGCGTACGCATCCGGTTCCGGTGGCGGCGAGTCAAAATCCATCACGTTGGGGATCAACATGGAACTGACGCCGGTGCGCAAGGCCAACTGGCGGGCGGCGTAAGAGTTGATGACCACGTGATGGACGGATGGCAAGACGGGAGGAAAAGCTCCCAGTTGATAGTCAGAGGCCGCGGTGACTTTGAAACGCCCGCGTTCCCAGGCAAAGTCGTGGTGATGGCCAATGGTGGGGATATTGGTCTCTGCGATCAGTTCTGTCAGCGCCAACCCAAGAGGGATGTTCATAGGTATCGAGAGAGCGTTTTCGGCAATCAACAGATCCAGATCAAAGGAGCGCACGAACTCGTACAGATGGTCCTTTAAATGATTCGCAATCGCCTGAACTCTCTGAGAGGTCTGAAGGGAGCGCCTGTAGTTGTCGAACAGGTTGGTGTTCAGAGTCCGGATCTCAGGGTGCTCGAAGTGGGCCTCGGGCACCAAATGGGTGCGCTCCTCCGGCCAGTCCGACTCACCAGCGAAGTAGAAGCACTCATGGCCGAGCCCAGTCAGAATGTTCGACCACTTGATGGTCTCCAGGGAGACGCCGTCCGTTCCTGCCAGACGGGTTGAGACAAAACCGATTCGACTTTGTTTGTTATCCATTGCTCCTCCCAATCGCTCCCATACGTTGTAGATCACGCTTACAACGGGACAAATCCGTAGCTCCATGGGGGTCAGACCCATTATATATCAGCGAGAGGTATCGGTCAAATCTACTTGGCCGATCAAGCACACTATTGTTACGACGGAATCGCTCCCGCTTCCGGTAGGAATCGTGGTGGTAGGCGATAGTGGGGATACCGGTATCTTCGATGAAATCGACCAGAGCCACACCCAGGAGGATCTACATGGGGATGGTCAGCGCATTTTCGGCGATGATCAGGTCAATGCCAAACCGGCCCACAAACGTCTGAAGCGTGGCCTGCAGGTGAGCGGCAAGATGCGTGAGAACCCGCCAGGGCCGACCAGGCGGGTAGAGACGAAGCCGATCTTATCCTACGCGCTCCGTCAGCCACAACACCTGGTAGGGAGCCAGATCCAGGGTCAGATTACCGGAGGCGTCTACAGGGAAGGTCGCCCCAGTGATGAGGTCGCGCACCCGGCCGGAGCGAGGGAAGAGCAGAGAATCCAGGTCGACTTGGAAGGGCTGCTCGGCGTTGGAGACATTATGGATGCACAGAAGCGACGTACTCCCATCCGGAGCGGTCCGGAGGAGAACGAAGAGGGCCGGATGGACGGAAAGGACCTGTTGGGGGGCATTGGGATGGAAGGCCCGCTGTGCAGTGCGCGTGCGTATGAGATGAAGGTAGGAATAGAAGATGCGATTGCGGAGGGAGGCCGGATTGGCTAGTTCCCGTTCCAAGTCGCTGCGGCGGAACTTTTCCCGGTTAATGGAACGGTAATGGCCGGTTTGCTCCACACCGGCGTGGTAACTGCGAGAGCCAAACAAGCTGTGGACATAGATGCCCGGCACGCCAGCCAAGCTGAGCATGATAGCCTGGGAAGCCAGGAAGCGGCGGGCCTGCAGGTCCAGCGGCTCGGCGGCGCGGGGGTCGGAGAGGGCGTCGAAGTAGGAGACGTTTAGTTCGTAGACGCTCTGCGTGCCGTCGGGGTTGGCCCTGCATGAGGCGTAGCCCCCGTGCGCTTTGGTCTTCTCGACCAACTCCTGGATCTCCTCGCCGCTGAGGATGCCCATCGCGGGCGTGACACCGACGCCGTCGTGAGAGGCGAGAAAGTTGAAGAAAGTGGTCGTGTCCGAGGGAGCCTCCAGCGTGGCCGCCCATTCAGAAAGATGCCGCGCGCTGCCTGAGTGGAAGGCGTTCAAGACCAGTGGCGGGAGCGAAAACTGGTAGACCATCTGGGCCTCGTCCGTGCCGTCGCCAAAGTACGAGATGTTCTCCTCGTGCGGCACGTTGGTCTCGGTGATGAGCATCACGTGGGGCGCGACGGCGTCAAAGACGGTGCGGAAGAGCTTCACCACCCGGTGTGTCTCCTCCAGGTGGATGCAGGGGGTGCCGATCTTTTTCCACAGGTAGGCGATGGCATCCAGGCGGATGATCTCGGCTCCCTTCTCGACGTACAGCAGGAGTAACTCAATAATCTCAAGCAGCACGTCAGGATTAGCGTAGTTCAGGTCAATCTGGTCCGCGCTAAAGGTCGTCCAGACCAGCCGCTCACCATGAGCCGTCTGCACGCTGGTTAGAAGCGGCAAGGCTCTGGGCCGGACGACCTGCGAGAGGTCGGTTCCCTCTTCGATGACGATGAAGTAATCGGCGAACTCGGGGTTGCCTTTCAGGAATTCCTGAAACCAGCCACTGTGGGCCGAGATGTGGTTGATGACGGCGTCAAACATGAGGCGGAAGTTGCGCCCCAGCCGCTCAATGTCTGCCCAGGTGCCAAAGTCGGGATTGACGACCGTGTAGTCAATGACGGAGAAGCCGTCGTCGGAGGAGTAGGGGAAGAAGGGCAGGACGTGGACGCCGGTGATGACGCCCCGGACGTACTTCTCCAGCACCTCGGCCAGGGTTTGCAGCGGGGGCTTGCCTGGCTCCATCACCTGGTCGCCGTAGGTGATGAGAATAGCGTCCCGCTCTGTCAGGCGTTCTTGAGGAGCCAGGGATTCCCTCGCTGCGGGGAGTTGGGGATTTCGCTGCCGGAACTGCGTCAGAATGGCGCGTAGCCGCTCCAGCAGGGCCGGCGCTCGCTCCGCACCGTACAGGAAGGTCAGGTGGTCGGCTATGCGGCTTTCCTGCGTCATCGTAGCATCACTATTGCCCCACTGTTGCGGTGTAGACGGTATAGGTGGATTACCCCTTCACGCCCCCAGCCGTAAGGCCTTCCTCGAGGAACCGTTCCAGAGCCAAGAAGAGAATGACCACCGGCAACGTCATGATGGTCGAGGCGGCCATGACGACGTGAGGGCGCGGGGTGGGATTGTTAAAGATCGCATTGATCTTGATCGGCATGGTGAATAAATCATCGTCGTACAGAAACACAAGGGCGTAAAGGAACTCGTTCCAGGCGATCATAAAGGTATAAATGCCGACCGAGACCAGCGCAGGGATTGCCAGAGGCAACGTGATGCGCCAGATCACACCCAGGCGGCTGCAACCGTCAATCAGGCCGGCCTGCTCGATCTCGGCTGGAATAGTACGGAAATAGTTTGCCAGCATGTACAGCGCCACGGGGAGCGTCTGCGCCAGATAGGTGAAAATCAACACCGGGAGGTTGTCCCGGACGTCGAACCCAAGCCGTGCGCCGATCCGAGATAGCATAGCAAAGAGGGGAATGATTAGCAGGGTGCCTGGGAATAGGTAGATCAGCAGAACGCTGTTGAGCAGCAGTTCCTTCCCTCGAAAGCGCAGCCTGGCCACCGCATACGCGCCCAGGGTCGAAAGGATGACGGCGATGATGGAGGTGGGGACCGCGACCTTGATGCTGTTGAGGATGTTGAGGCCAAAGTTCTCGAAACTTGAAGTTCTTCTGGAAACTGGGACGTTGGGATCGAACAATTGCCGGTAGGCGTCCAGCCGCAGGGCACTGGGGATGTAGACCGGTTCCCGGCTGCCGATCTCGGCATAGGTCTTGAAGGACGAACTCGCCATCCAGTAAAAGGGGAACAGGATACTGGTCAGAAAGAACGCCAGGGTGACCGCAAAAACAAAGCGAGGCCAGTTGATCCACCGCGCCAGGTGGTCTATCAGACTCAGGCGCTCGTCTCTTGCAGAACGGGTGGGGTTATTTCCAGTCATGCTTGCCTCCGTTCACTCTTCGACGTTTCTCATGACGGTGCCCACGTACAACACCAGGAACACAACCAGGATGACCAGCAGGATCATGGCGGTGGCCGCCCCTTTGCCAAAGTTGTATGACTTGAAACTGAATTGATACGTGAGCACCGGAAGGACGTTGGTGCCAAAGCCGCCCCCGGTCAGCAAAAAGATGTCGTCGAACTTGTTGAACGTCCAGATCAGCCGGAGCAGGAAAACGGCACCCAGCACGTAGCGCAGCTCGGGCAGCGTCACGTACCAGAATTTGTGCCAGGTGTTCGCGCCGTCCACGTCGGCGGCCTCGTACAGGGTCCTGTCCACGGCCTGCAGTCGGGCCAGGATCATCAGCATGGCGAACGGGAAATAACGCCACGCCTCGAAGACGATCACCAGCAACAGTGCAAGGCCACGCGTCGCCAGGTATGCTTTGGGCAACTGAATGATGTGCAATTTCAACAGAATGTCGTTGAGTACCCCAGACGGGCGTGGGTCGAGGATCCAGCGCCAGACAAAGGCCACGCTGACGATTGGTGCGACGTAGGGAAACAGAAAGATGGCACGCGCCAGCCCCCGAGCGTGGAACGGTCGGTCGAGAAGCAGCGCCGCGATCAGGCCGACGACCAGCGTCAGGATCGTCGCACTGAACGAATAGACGATGCTGGTGACCGCCGCCCCCCAGCTTTGCAGGCCCTGAAACTTGAAAGCGAAATCGTTAAAGACCCGGCGATAATTTTCCAAGCCCGTGAACGGCGCGTGAAAGACATCATTCAGATTTTTTAGTCCCACGTCGCGAAAACTGATCCATACGCTGAAAACCGCTGGAAAGAGGACCAATCCGAAGACGATCAACGCTGTAGGTAGGATGAGCATCCAGGCCAGGCGCGCCTCGCGGGCCTGGAGCGAGTTCCAACGTCGGGTGAAGGATAATTGCGAGTCTTTGACTGAAACGGTCATGGTCTTGCCTCCAAATTCACTACTGTATGAGACTTCCGAAGTCTTGGAGACTTCGGAAGTCTGCAGTCCTACAGAAGGGGGGAGTGTTGGGGACGCAGCGTCGTGCTGCGTCCCCAGCAGTTGTCCTATGTCTACTGGCGTTCAGCCAGCATCGCCTCGACCTGCTCCTGGAGCCACTCAGCGGCCGTTTCAGGCGTCATAATGCCTTCCAGGGCGATGTTGCTGGTAACCTGCGGGATGAGCAGGCGGCCCTCAATGTCGCCGATCACAGCGCGCTCCACCGGGCCGTAATCCGGGCGGAAGAGCCAACGCTGCATGGTCTCAAAGCCGTTGGCGATTTGGGCCAAAGTGTCCTCCGAGTAGTAGGCAAAGAAGGGGCTGAGTTCGCTCCAGCCATCCACCGCGCTCTTCAGCACGGGCACTTTGCCAAAGGGGGCCAGCGCAAGGATGTCAATATAGCCCTCAGTCAGGAAGTATTCCACGACCATCTGCGCCTCGGGATCTGCGCCCTTCATGATGCCCAGGGTCACCAATTGGCCGTAGGAAGCGGAGCCGTTCGGGCCTTTCATCTCCGGCGCAAAGCCGGTCTTGAGCGCCAGGTCCCCCACGGCGATCTGAACTTTGCCGCCCTCCTCCAATCCGGAACCCTCCACCAGGTCGTCCATGATGTAGGTGCTATAGAATAGCATGCCAGCCTGGTCAAGCTCATAGGCCTCACGCGCACCACGCCAGTACTGCGGGCCGGGCACCGCGCAGCGCTGGAGCCCACTGTAGAAACGCAGCGCCTCAACCATCTCCGGCGTGTTCATGGTGACTTTGCCTGCCGCGTCGAACGGCCAGGCGTTGTTGGACATGGCTATTTGCTCAAAGATCTGGTGCCCATAGTTCCAACTGGTGTCGGTGCCGATGGTGACGGCGTAGAGCAGGTTGCCCTTGCCCGGCAGGGTATCGCAGGCGGCGTTGATGTCGTCCCAGGAGACCGGCGGGTTAAGACCTGCCTCTCCGAACACGTCGGCGCGGTACCAGGCCGCCTGGATCCAGCCATCGATGGGTACAGCGGCGCGCTTACCGGTGGTGGGGTTGGTGACCATGGCCAGCGGGCCGGCGCGGAAGTCATCCTCGCCGATGCTGGCGATCACGGCCTCAGCGGCGTCCTCGTCCAGGATTTCGTCGGCCGCGAAGGCGGCCACGCGTTCGACGCCGAAACGGACGATGTCCGGCAGGCGGTTGGCGGCCACCGCGGTGGCGAGGCGCTGGGAGATGCCGCCCTCTTTGATCGGAATGATGCGCACTTCGATGTCGGGGTGTTCGGCCATGAAACTCGCCGCGACTGCCTCGTACACAGCCACGCGCTCTGGCTCGTCGTCGGTGGACCAAAACTCGACGAGGGTCTTTTCGAGGGTCTGAGCGGGGGGCGGTGCCGCCAGATACTCTTCAGCCAACTCGGTGGTCGGAATGCGCAGTTTCCAGCCCGGCTGGATCACGGATGGGTCAGTGAACGCCGGATAGCTCGAATCCACAGCATTGGCGCGCCAGGTGGCAATAGCGATCGCCGGGTAGGCAGCCCCGCTACCCAGGTACTTCTCGGCCAAACCCCAGAGGTTGTCGTCCTTCTGCACGGTGTAGTCTTGGCCTTCCGGGACTTGGGCATAGGCTGTGCCCACACCCAGCACCGGGACAAGCAAAGACA
>SOHZ01000454.1 GCA_004377365.1 Anaerolineales bacterium
GTTCTCGTTAAAGCTGGCATCGTCAATGCCACCCACGTCCGAGACCATGCCCACCTTGAACTTGACCTCCGGCACCTCGGTCGGTGGGGGCGCTTCTGTTGGGGCAGGTGCCTCGGTGGGCTTTGGCCCGCAGGCCACTGCCACCATAGCTACGATGGTCACCAAGGCCAATATAGCCCATAACTTTTTATTCATCTCTGACCTCCTTGTCTTAATGATAAACTGAAACCTCTGCGAACCTCTTCGGAAAAGATGTCTGCGGCTATCACCTCCTTTTCATTTGAGAACCTTCCCTCACAATGGATTTGCAGGTTGCTCCAGGATGGGACAAAGAAGATGCCGTCCCTGGGCCAGTGGACTTTATTATATCACACAAGTGATAGGGAGAAAAGTTTAGGTTACAGGTGCGACCCGCCTTCCTTTTGCCCTTGTCCAGATGCCAACCTGTGGTACTCGGCAAACCAATCAGCCCATCTTTCTATCTCTGCCTGACTTGCCTCCCGGCTTTTCTGTTCGCGGTAGGCGTGTATTCGCGAAAAGATCTCTTGCTGCACGGCCAGGGGGTCGTGAACTGACTCAAAGGTGTAGGCCCTTGGTGAACCAGCCGTGTCAATAATTACATCGCCAAGGTTGATCACTTTGGCCAGGAAATTAGGCACGTGGGAATAGACACTCTCGATATCCTCAAGGGAGCCCACTCGCTTCTCCTCTCGAAATCCGAAGGGGGCGCTTTCCCGGTCCATGATCGAGGTCGCCGTGACGGTATATGTGTCATTGCGCCAATCCTCGTAGCACCACCACAGCCAACCGAAAGGGCCTAGAAAGTTGAGTTATGTACCCTCCCTAGAAGATCTCTCACCCTTCGTTATCGTATCATAAACAACAATGTACTCGCGCAGATCGGTCTTCAGTCTTTCCCTCTCCTCCTGTCTTCGTCTTTCTTCAAAAGCCCCCATCCGCCTTGAAATCTCTTGATTAACTGCGTCTGGATCATATACATTGTGAAATTCAAACTCGTCTCTAGCCGTTTCTATAGTCACATGACCCAACTTGATAAGCGAGCTCCACCAGGAGGGCACTATCATCGTGACATTCTGAATCACGCCTAAGCTGCTCTGGCTTGTTTCCTGTTTACGTAGGATAGGAATCCGCTTGGAGGTGACAATGTTATTTTCGTCCACGATGTAGAGGTCATTATTCCAAAGATAGAACTCCCAAGCACACCATAGAAAAGACACGATGAGAGACGAGAGAAAGATGAAGGACAAAACAAACGGGAGACCGAGGGTCTCTCCTGCAGTTCCTATGGTGAACACCATGCCAAGTACCCACACGAGACCGAAGATTATGCTAAGTGACAAAGGTAAGGCCGTTTTTCTCAATAAGAAAATCCAATGCTTACGCCAGATTTCCCTGTCAGCTTTTGCCTTTCCCTTCCTCAGCCACGACTGGGGCAATATGCTACGGAGCCCATCAAAGAGGAGCTTCCCTAGTGAGACCGATGGCGCGGTCGTGGCCCGGGGCAAGAATTCCTCCGGTCTCGGGGGCTCTACATGGCCAAGCTCACGGAGCAGATCGTTACGTAAATCAGCGCGTGCCTCTGTCTTAGCCCTGACTTGAGCGTGCCTCCGCTGCGCAAAAATCTGCTCTCTCACCATTTCAGGGGCAGGGACATAGCTAAATGTGACGCTCCCGGCCCCGAGCCCGGCTGTATCCACTCTAACATGGCCGAATCCCAGTAGGCCACCAATGATTCCTATCGAGACATCCACATCTTGAATTTTGTCTAAACGTGCCTCCTCACGCTTTCGGTAGAAGAATTGGATTACTTCAACGTGAACTATGCGCCTGCTCGTAACCACAAAATAGTCGTTGCGCCAGTCAATGTAAAGCCAGATCAATGCGCCTGCCAGGAGCAGTAAATAGGGGGTAAGAAGGATAGTCGCGATGCTGGCGGAAGGGAGCTTAAGAAACGTGCTCAGGATGATCCATAGTCCAGCTAAGATTGCAATCAACGAAACCACCCACCAAACCCAAAGAAATCGCCCTGGGAACGCCAACAAACGACGATAGCGCAATACAATAAAGAGAAAGATGGCTATGGCTATCAGAATGCCGTACCTGGTAGTAGTCTTCAGAGTGGGAATCCCATAGCTAAATAGAGTAAACAGCAAAACGAGCCCTACGAGCAACCAAACTAACACGGAGCTAAATATTGAGCGAGCAAATATGTACCAATGCCTGCGGCTAAACCAAACGGTGTCTTCGCCCTCCTCTTGCCATTTAAAACTGGGAGCCTTCAGTCGCATCTCAATATCGTGCCTCATTACCAGGCGATTTCGGATACCAGGATAACCAGAGATCAGTCGACTGAACTCTGCCTTATTAATATATAATAGTTCAGCGTCTTGAATCACTTGGACTGTGGCATCACGAGGCTCACCCACAAGAAGTGAGGTCTCACCGAAAGCGTCTCCTGCCTTCAGGAGTCTTCCCAGCTCTCCTCGTGCGACCTCTTCGGCAGTATAGCTCCTCAGTTCACCGGAGTCAATGATATAGAAAGCAGTACCTATCTCCCCCTCTTGGCATACGGTGCTACCCCTTGGGTAGTAGACTATGCCTATTTGCTTGGCTATCCTTTCCATATCTTTTTCCGACAGGCGGCTGAAAAGCTTGACTCCCTGTAGACGTTTCCGAGCTTCTGGACGGACTATAATATCTTGGCGAAGATCAGGGCGCCGGCTTAGTAATCGGTCGAAGTCATCCTTGCCCAAGCGAAGTAACTCGGTCGCCGTGACGGTCTCTACTGTAGCATTCCGAGGAGCCCCGGTAAGCAGAGCGGTCTCACCAAAGACGTTGCCAGCAGGGACCAGAGCCCGTGTGATCGCTTCTCCCCGAGCGCCAGAGACCCACACTTTGACTTCACCGGAGTGAATGATATACAGAGCCTCACCTCGCTCTCCTTGACGGACTATCACGCTGCCTGGTGGATGGCGCTCGTACCTCATCTTTTCGGCGAGTTGGCTTATATCCTGGTCACTCAGAGAGCGGAAGAGGGCGATCCCTTGCAAACGAGCCTCTATTTCATCTACTGTTATTGCCATTACTGCCTCCCGGTTCGATGAGCAACGCTAGCTTGTAAGAGCGTGTTTTGAAAGTTATGTTGAGCACCTTCACAAGTAGACAGCAGCATTATAATCTTCGCTCATCGGTAGCAGGCTGTTAAAGGGATGAGGCGATGCTGATGGACCATCC
>SOHZ01000548.1 GCA_004377365.1 Anaerolineales bacterium
TTACTGGATTGGAAGCTTGGCCGCTTTGTACCCACTGATGGTGCAGTGGCATGAGCCGGGCCATGAAGTCGGCCCCGTAGCCCCCTTCTAGTGTCTCAATGACCCACATCGCCTTGCCCATATAGGCCATGCCGTGCTCAGTCACAGTCGCTGTGTTTAGGTCTAGCAGCGTCCCATCAGGGTCTATGGTCCTGAACTGGGTCTCGAAGTACTGGCGTTCAGCGTTAGCATCCACCTCATAACCCATCTGCCGGGCGACGCGAATGGCAGCCAGAGACGCCCAACCTTCGTTAAAGCCAAAACCAGGCAATGCCCCGGGCAGAACAAAGGAATGGGTTAGCTCGTGAGCCAGAACTCGCACTACAGCCGAGTCATCGGTCAGTACACCCACACCCACCTCTTGCCCGCCGGAATAACCGCCACCGCCTGTGGGCAGAGCAACGATAGTGAAGTCGTAAATTGGCTCTATGGCCATCATCGAGACCAAGTGGTTGTAGATGATTGGGTAATTGTCGGTTAGAAAAGTCGCCCGCAAGCCAAGGGCATCGGTATAGTAGAGGGTAACTGTCCCTTCAACAAGCTGGTTCTCCGGGTAGTACCGGTACGGGAGTGTCTGCCCCGGATAACGGGTCACCCTGCCATGGGATAACCAGTCGAAAAGCTGCCGTATGAACGCCTCGTTGACCAAGGGCTCGCCGGTAAATGGATTGGAGACCAGCCATTCCTCGGCGCTGATGGCTACTCGTCCGGTGCCAAACTCCTTGACAGCAAATACGGCCTGGCCGTTGTCATCGGTGAGGATAACCATGCTTTCTGCGTCCACTGTCACAAGCCCTGGTGTGGCACCTAGATTGTCAAAGCTATTGACTCCTTGTGTGATCTCGTGGGGTTGCGGATGAAGCGGTGTGGCTCCATAGCCATTAGCAAAGGTAAATCCGAAGGCAGCAGCTACATCATTCATGGGGTAGGTGGTCACATCGGGGAAGAACTCTGAGGTATACCAGGCCCATTTCTTGCCCACAAGAAGGAGGCCTCCCCCGTTCTCAACAAAGCTTTGCACAGCAGCAATCCGCTCGAATGTGAACGGAATGGCGGTTGTCACTTGCTCAATGACCAGTACATCCACAGAGTCCAATAGGTCGACAGTCAGTGTTGCCCATGAGCGGGTGACCTTATACTAGCGGCTCTAAATAGCCATAGGGCAGCCAGCCATCGTACATGAAAGTAAACTCGTGGCTGAGGTCTATAAGGACATTGGGTATGTCATTGGCTTCAGCTACTTGTCCTGGAATAGCCAAGCTATAAAGGATGGTGAGTGCAATCACCAAGATCAAAATAACATAGTGGCGAATAATGGCTGTTGTTTTCATCATTGCCTCCCGCAATCGCTTAGTCTCTCCTCGTAGAAAGGGCGGGCGAATTTCGGTTAACGGGGCGACGGGCTGGCGAAGCCCCGCCCTAAGTGACAGCAGGGAGCGGAGGGGGCACTGGGGCTGCGCCGCTCACCCGCGAGGTGGGCGGCGTCGCGAGCGGAAGTCTACGCCACGGTCAACGTCGCCTCCAGCGCGCTAGTGCGGATAAAACAGGGCGGGCACAACAACGTGCTACCTGGCTACCGCACCACCGTTGCGAGCTACGTTTTACGCATTATGTCGGCATCCCAATAACCTGTACCTGGAGCTGCTCCTTGACAACGGAGCAGCCCGATTCTAACAACTGGTCTATAGCATCTAACGTTGTGGCATGATAGTAACGCTCGCCACATTCCTGACAGACCTCGGCTTCTACGTCATCTAATAATGTAGAGCTTTTGCTGAAACCAATGAATCTTGCGCACCTTTTTGCTGACAGTCTCACCACCACAGAACTCGCAAATCATCGTTCCACCCAGTACTCCGCTTTAACCTGTTCCTACGGAATCAACTCGTCTTCCTCATCTTTTGTCTGGCGCAGTTCCTCTGCGTCTTCCAAATCCTCGATTACTTTTTCGAATCACAAATGGGCGAAATTCACGAACATTGCTCTGTCATTTCGAACCAAATTCGTGCCATTCGTCCCTTCGTGACGTTCGTGTTTCAAATGTCGCCAGTTCAGTGACCGCTCTCAACGCCTCTGCTGGCGCCAGCGGACGCGGATAATTGTACAGCGGGCCCCCAGGCCGCTCGTTGTAGAAAGGCCGGTTGCAGTCGGGGCAACCGGAGGTCTGAAAGGCCACGCCATCGGCCAGCATTTTCGCTAGATCAGGCACACCAAAGGAGACCAACCATCCCTCGTCGGAGAAAGCGAAATCCCCAAGAGTGGCCAGGTCGTGGGAGATGAGATGGCGCACCACCTGCATCCGTCGGTAGGTGTCCAATGGCGGCGGGGGCTGATCCTGCATGGCCGTGCCCCGCACCGGAGTAAAGGCAAAGAGTCCCACGATCACCCCCAGAGCGTGCATCCGCTGGATCATCTCGGTCATCTCCTGCTCGGTCTCCCCCAGGCCGACGATGAGATGGACAGCCACGTGGCCCGGAAAGCGGTGGGCCGCTTCCTCGACGAGCTTTATATTGCGCTCCCAGTCGCCCCCCTTTACCGGCCGGAAGACCCGCTCACAGGCGGCGTCCAGCCCAAAGCCGATGTGCTCGACACCGGCATCCAACAGGGCCTCTACCTGGTCCACATTGCGAGGCAGGATGGCCGCGTCAACCGGCAGATCGCAGACCTTACGGACGGCTTCTACCAGCTCGAAGGCGCGCCGGAAGTAGTCCTGACCAGCGGTCACCTGGAGGCAGACGCGGCGGAAATCGCCCCGTGCAGCGGCCTCGCCCAGACGGTCCAACACCTCCTTTTCGTCAAAAGGGGGCCAGGTGATGCGGGAGAGGCGCTGTCCTGAGCCTTGTCCTGAGCCCCGTCGAAGGGTTGTCGAAGGGTTGATGGCCCGGGCAGAGCCCTTCGTCCCGCTCAGGACAGAGCTGGTGCGAGCCTGGGCGCAGAAGGCACAGGCCATACGGCAACGCCCACCCAGCATCAGATAGGCCGTGGTAGGTGCCACATCCATTCTGACGTCAGTCAGGCCGAGGACGGTGGCTGTACCAATGGAAACGTTGATCTCTTCTCCCAAGTCTAAACCCTCCGAAAGTGTATGGCCTCGCCGAAAGCGGCCGCTTTGGCTGCTTCCATAACGGCCTCAGGCAGGGTGGGGTGGGCGTGGATGGTCTGGGCGACGTCCTCCGCCGTGGCCTCCAACTGGATGGCCAGGGCCCCCTCGGCGATAAGGTCGCTGGCCCGAGGGCCCATGATGTGCAGGCCCAGGACCCGACCCGACCCTTTCTCACAGACCATCTTCACCTGTCCCTCCGCCTCGCCCATAGCCAGAGCCCGGGCGCTGGCCGAGAAAGGGAAGCGGACCACCTGGTAATCGAGACCCCGCTCTTTGGCCTCTCTTTCTCCCAGGCCTACCCCAGCCAACTCGGGAGTGGTGAAGACGCAATAGGGCACCGCCCGGTAGTCGGCGGCCCGGCGGTGGCCCAGAGCATTCTCCACGGCGACCTCACCCTCGTAGGAAGCCACGTGAGCCAGCATGTAAGTACCGAGCACATCGCCGATGGCATAGACGCCCGGCACGCTGGTCTCCATGAATTCGTTGACCAGGATGCGCCGTCCATCCATCTTGATGCCCAACTCATCCAGACCCAACCCATCGGTGTGGGGCCAGCGGCCGACGGCCAGCAACACCTTTTCTGCGACGATGGCCCCTTCACCCTTGGCACCGGAGAACTTGACCCGTAGACGCCCATTTTCCAGGCCGATTTCTTCCACCGGGGCATTGAGTTTGACCTTTACTCCCTGGGCGGATAACATCCGCTTGAAGCGGCGTGCCAGCTTGCGGTCAACGGGGGGCAGCAGATGGGGCAGCATCTCGACCACTGTCACCCTGGTCCCCAGAGCGTTGAAGATGGAGGCGAACTCGACACCGATCACCCCACCGCCGACGATGGCTAGACTTTGCGGCAACTCCCCCAAAGCCAGCAACTCCCGCGAGGTGAGTACACCGGGCAGATCCAGGCCGGGGATGGGCAGGCGGGCTGGCACCGAGCCAGTAGCAATGATGATTTTCCTGGCCGCCAGTTGCCGGATGCTGGATTCTGATCCACTCCCATCCATCTTGACCTGCACCAAGCCCGGTTTCAGAATCGTGCCGAGACCATCGTAAATGTCAACTTTGTGGCCCTTCACCAGCTCGATGACACTGGTAACCAGGGTGTCCACCACTTCATCCTTACGGGCCATCATCTGTGAAAAGTTTAAATCTATGCGGCCGCCGATATCCAAACCGTATCGCGCGGCCTGCTTAGCCAGAAGATAGGTTTCCACGCTGCGCACGAGGGTTTTGGTAGGGATACATCCGTGGTTAAGGCAGGTGCCGCCGATGCGCTCCTTCTCCACCAGGGCCACCCTGGCCCCCAACTGAGCAGCCCGGATAGCGGCCACGTAGCCCCCCGGCCCTCCGCCAATGATCACAATGTCGTACTCTATCACCTCTAGATCACCTCCACAACCGGGCGTGGGAGCCCGGTCCGCTATTTTACGATAGGCTAAATCACTCCCACAGCCTGGCCGGCCCTCTCGAAGACATCCAGGGCGTAGTCAATGTCCTCCTCGCTGTGAGCAGCCGTCACGTTGGCCCGCAGGCGGCTGGTCCCATCTGGCACCGCCGGAGGCACCACTGGCAGAACAAAGATGCCCTCATCCTGCGCAAACTTGGCCATCCTCCACGCCTTCTCATCCTCACCGCACACGATGGGCACGATGGCCGTCTCGCTCTGCATGGTGTCGAACCCGCGCGCCTTCAATCCGCTCAGAAAATGCATGATGTTACGCTGTAAGGCCGCCAGCCGCTCCGGCTCCTCTTCTATCACCTCGAAGGAGGCTTTGGCCGCAGCCACCGCCGCCGGAGGCAGAGCCGCCGAGAAAACAAAGGCCCGCGCCACGTGCTTCAGGTAGGTGATGGTGTCCTGATCGGCGGCAATGTACCCACCCACGCTGGGGATGGTCTTGCTCAAAGTACCCATCTGGATGTCCACCGCATTCTCCAGCCCAAAATGCTCCTCGATGCCGTGGCCGGTCTCTCCCAGGACGCCCAGGGAGTGGGCCTCGTCCACCATCAGCAAAGCCCCGTACTTCTTGCTCAAACGGCTCACATCTGGCAGGTTGATGATGTCCCCATCCATGCTGAAGACGGCATCCACTATCACCAGCTTGCCCGCTTCCGGCCTGGCCTGGGCCAGGCGTTTCTCCAGATCGGCCATATCGTTGTGCTTGAAACGCACAAACTTGGCCCGCGACATCAAACAGCCGTCTACGATGCTGGCGTGGTTCAGCTTGTCGCAGATGACCACGTCGCCCCGGCCCACCAGGCTGGAGACGGTGGCCAAGTTGGTGACGTAACCGCTGGAGAAGGCGATGGCTGCCTCGGTTCCTTTGAAAGCGGCGATCTTTTCCTCCAGTTCGTCGTGCAAACGGATCGTGCCGGCCAGGATGCGCACCCCATGCGTGCCGCTGCTGAACTCGTCAATAGCTGCCTTGGCCGCGGCATCAATTTTGGGATGGCCGATGAGGTCCAGGTAGCTGTAAGAGGCGAACATCAGCATCTCCCCCCGCCCCTTTACCGTGACCCGCGCGCCGTTCAGGGCCTCAATGGATTGCAGGTAGAAGTAGAAATCCTCCTTCTGCAACTGCTGCACCCGTGACGTGATCGCGGCAATCCTCTTGGCTATGGGATTCATACTCTCTCCTTTCTCGACTTGCGTTTCCGCGTGTTTTCTAATTGTAACACACTTTCCCCACCCTTTCAATTCCCAACAAAAAAGGCCACCGCCACAAGGCAGTGGCCCTTCTGGTACTCCACTGCATTATAGCGCCAACTCTCGCCAGTCAATGTGGGCTGGGTCATCAGTGCCCAGGCCCAGGGCGGCGGTTGCAGCCCGCTGCAACTCCCCTGTGTTGCGATCAAAGATCACTATATTCGTTGCCCGACAGAAAAGGCATGGGGCCCCGGGCCAGGATCATGGCCTCGTGTTCCTCCCTCAGAAGGTATTGGCAGAGAGCCTCACCACTGAGAACGAAATACTCCTGGCGGGGATCCTTCTCCAAGGTCTCTACTGCCAAGCTCCGAAGCCGGAAGCTTCGTCGGGCTGCATCAATAACCAGCAAATGTCTTTTCACAAGTCTGTTCCGTTAAAAGCCAACCAGAGCACCTTGAGTAGGCCGAAGCGAAGTGAAGGCCGTACCGAAGGGTGCGGCTTATTTGCAGGAGTTACGCGGTTGAGAGCCAAACCCTTGGTTGAGCGATGCCCTGAGCTCGTCGAAGGGTAGGCCGAAGGCCGTATCGAAACCAGGCCTGGCGACCAGCCAGTGCAGTTCTCGGCTTCGTCGTGAGCCTTCGGCCCGAGCGTCTCGGCTGAGCTCGACGAAGTCTCAGGCCGAGGGCTCAGCCGAACGGTCTCGATACGGCCCTGAGAGCCTACCCTTCGATACGCTCTGCTACTCGGGGCGACGCTCGACCAGGGAACTGCGTAACTCCTGTCAGTAAGGGCACGCCCAGACGGGAAGCGGCGATAACTATCGGTAAGCGAAAGTGTCGGTCACCCGAACAGTCACGCGGAAGAGAATGGGGTTTCTGGTTAATAATCGGACCGGCTATTCTTGACTGGTGGTGATTACTACGTCAGTGATCTGCTTATCTGTATCGTAAGAAATCATCACCTGGGCTTTGCGGTTATCCTTCGCGAACTCGAGCATCGCTAGCCCTTCCATTTCTGTCGGTTCGCCGCTGGGTTGCCAGCCGTTGTTGGGCATTTCCGTTTTGTAGAACTCTACCACATCGGCAAACGCCGAGGCCGACGTGTAGGACACCATCTCGCCGAACGTGGATTTGTCTTTCGCATCGGCCATGACGGGGATGTCGGTAGCTGGAGCTTCACAATCGGCTGGCGGTTCGATCTGGAACGACCCGTTCACCTCGGTCAGGTTGTATTCAACTGTGATGGTGCCTTCTTCCGCGGTTGAGCCAAAAAGCATGTCTTTGCCGGTTGCCTCGGCTGTGTACTTGACAACATAATTACCGTCCACGGCTACCCACACGTCGCCTTTGGCAGAAGTGAAACCCAACCCGACCAGGCCGCCTTCTTTCCAGGCGTAGTGTTTGGTCTTGATCCCGTTGACCGTGTCCGTTTTAACGTACTTGGCCCCGCTGACGCCTCCCAGCATATCCGGCGACAATAAGCCTTGTTGGGGTTTGGTGTCCTCGGCAGACGACATAGAGATACACGATCTCTTTCCATCTTGGTCTTGCATGACCATGTAACTTGTGTCGCCAATGGTGATCATCTCGAACATGTCGCTCTGATCCGCCTGCTCCTCCGAGAACCCGATAGAGGTGACAGCTATTCGTTGCGCTCTGGGCTCCTGGGTGAATTCTTCGCGTGTTTCCAACGATCCGTCGACCGGCTGGCCTTGCCCATCTTTGCCGACGAACTTGACGGTGAACGTGCTCTTGTAGCTCTTTAACATCGCCAACCCATCGGTCAGGGTGGACAGGGTCAGGTCATTCTCGGCGGGGGTCGGTGCCGATGTTGCCATTTCTTTGGTGGGGGAAGTACTAACCTCACCGCCTCCCCCTTCGCTGGACGCCGGTGTTGCCGCTCCTTTATCGGACGGTTGGCCGCCTCCGCCTCCGATGCTACAGGCCAACGCGGCCAATGCCAATACGGTCACAACGAGCATGAGTATCCTCACGTTTTTCATTTGCGTATCTCCTTTTATTAGTAGATTTTAATTTGCCTTTGGGATAAGTCCTTTGGCCAACTTTATACTTGTAGTACACGCCTCGAAAAGTCGTATCCCCTACAACTGCAAGTAGCTATGTCTCAGGCTAGTTCCTCGTAATCGAACTCGTTAGGTACATAGACGCGGATGGCTGCCTCGCCATTGAGGGGACATGCGTACTCGCAGATGCCACAGCCAATGCACAGATCGCGCACCACTCGTGGTCTCTTAACAGCCACCAACTCCCCCTGAGTGTCCAACACCTCGACTTCGTCCAACTTGATGGCCTTGTCCGGCACGGGACACATCTCCTCACAGACGATGCAGTCCACGTTGTCGGCCCAGGGGATGCAGCGGTTCTGGTCAATGTAGGCCAGCCCGATGACCGTCTGGCGCTTCTCCTCCAGGGTCAAATCAGGGATCGCCTCCGAGGGACAGACCTGGCCACAGGCGTTGCAGGAATAGTCGCAATAGCCCAGACGCGAAACGAGCACCGGCGTCCAAAGACCTTCCAAGCCTGCCTCAGAGAGGCTAGGCTGCAAGCCCGCGGTGGGACAGACTTTTATGCACTTCCCGCAGCGGATGCACTTGGCCAGCAGGTCGTTTTCTCTAGCTCCTGGCGGGCGGACAGCGTAGGGATGCTCGCGGCGAGCGATGGGCGATGTCCGCACGAGGGCGAGGCTGCCCACGCTCGTGGCCAGAGAGGCCAGTAGTTGTCGCCGGGAGGGATCGTAAGAGCGCCACTCGGCCAGTACGGCGGCTGTGGAAAGCCACCTTGCTACTTCGAAAGTGACGCCTTCCTGGGGGCAGGTGCCCAGACAGGCCAGACAGACGATGCACTCGCTGGGGTCACTGGCGAAGCCTCGTTCAGGCTCAATGGTGCCCATGGTGCAATCCCCGCCGCAGCGCCGACATTGATTGCAGCCGGGGCCCACCACCCGTCGCAGCCAACTGACCTTGGACAGCAGGCCCAAAAGCGCGCCAAGGGGACAAAGGTGTCGGCACCAGAAACGGTCGGTGAACAGGTTCAGGCTCAGGATGCCGATGAAAAGGAGGGCAAAGAGCACGTTCAACTGGTACAACGGATAGAGGAATTCACCGGACGTTGCGGGCAAGACAGTGCCACGCAACGCCGTGTCCAGCCAAGCCAGGGGAGTCTGCAATGGGCGGAAGCCGTAGAGCCCGAACTCGACGGTGGTGAAGGCATAGTTCAAAGCAGGCATCACCACTGTGGCCAGGGTTCGGGTCAGGATAGTAATGGGATCGAGGATCAGCAGGGTCAGATTGGCAAAGAGGGCGCTGATGAGCACCACAAACAGCAGGAAATACTTGACCTGCCGCCAACCCGAGTACAGCGGACGAAGAGAATTTAACAGACTGCGGAAGTGGAAAAGGTCCAGCAGCGTGCCTAGCGGGCAAACCCAGCCGCACCACACGCGCCCCAGGATAAGGGTAGCCACCAGGGTGATGAGAGCCCAGAGGAGTTTGGTGGGTATCGTCCGCCCGGCCAAGGAGGCGCTGATGGCTGCCAGAGGATCCAGACGGTAGAAGAGATCCACCGGCAGCGGCGACCATCTGTCTTTGACGGTCAGGATGAACAAGTACAGAAAAAGCGCCAGAAACAGGTACTGGACGATCTGGCGCAAACGTACCCATCGTTGAGAGGTCATCAGGCTTTTATTTCCTCAATCTTGAGGCTCGATAGCTCCATTTCACCCAGGCCCATCTCGGCGGCGGCTTTGACGTAGGCAATGTCAGCGCCAGCCAGGCCGAAGAGGGTGGCAGCGTAAGAATCGGCGGCCACCGGGTCGTGGCTGGCGATGACGGTGTCCATCTGTTGCACATCTTCGAGGCTGCCGCCTGTGGGTCCGTGATCCACCAGGATGCGCACCGCATCCACCACCGTCAGGGTGGGGTAGACCAGGCTGGTCAGGTCGGCCAGCCGCTGGCCCAGGTTGCGATGATACTTGTTGCGATCCAGAACGACGCCCAGCAGATTCTTCATGCCCAGGCTCAAGCGGGCCAGGTTGTGATGCTTGGCGATGGGCACGTTGATAAAAGCATCGGCTTCCAACACATCCTGGTAGACCGGCCATTCCTTGATGTCATGCCCAGCGGGGATGGCGGTTTTTCTGTATTTCATCTTGGCCATCTGCTCCATCTGGCCACCAGCGGCGGTCACCGCCTGGGCGATGCCGCTGCGTTCATAGGCCGCATCGGCACCGCCGCCAAAGGGATAGTCCATGACCCGTACCTTTTTGGCCCCTGCTCCCAGACAGAGGGAGACCAGGGTGGCCACCACTTCGGGGTTGGTCGTGGCGGCGTACTCATAGGTGTGATAGGCCACGCAGATGTTGGGCTTGATGATGACGTCGTCACCCGAATGGACAAAACGCTCAATGCCACCCAGGGCAGCAATAGCCTGTTGGGTGATCTCGGCCGGGCTCTTGCCACGGGCCACAGTCAGATAAGCTTGATCAACGGCCGGTCCCAAAGACGGCTTCCGCGCTAGCCCACCTGCCTGTCCAGGACCCGGGGCACAGGCGGCCTGAGCCAGCACCCCACCTGCACCCAACGTGGTAGCCCACAAAGCGACGAGGGATCTAATGAATTCGCGTCTATTGATTTCTCTCACGATGGGTGCCTCACATTGTTGATCCGGGCTAGAATATGACAGCGAATCCAGGGGATTAACCGAATTTGTACCGGGACCATGAAGCTAAATCGCCGATTCGTTTCATCCTCTCTATTCGATGTCCTATTTTGCTGCGAGAATTATACCGCAATAAAACATTCCTGTCAATTAAGATTGTAAATTAAGTGATAAGGGATAGGGGACAAGGAGCCTGGTCAGGGGCGCGGAAATGTTCAATCAGTTAGAGCAACAGCATCCTGAGTAGCGCAGCGTATCGAAGGGTGCGGCTTAAACACCGATTCGCTGCAAACCCGCACCCTTCGATACGGCCTCCACTACGCCCTTCGACAAGCTCAGGACGCAGTTTCGGCCTACTCAGGATGCTTGTAGTGAGCCACCGTCTGGTCCGAGGCTGATAGCTGACAGCTAATCAGTGAGACTGGCTAACGCCTTCTGGAGAAGTTCGTGAGCAATGGCCTGGTCTGGAGCCTCAAGGTTAGTCGCCCCGTCCCCGGAACTCAGAGCGATGGCCTTTACCCCAAGTGTCTCCACCACTGCCAACCGCGTCCCAGTAGCCCAGCAACACTCAGGACAACGCTCCAATAGAAGATGTACTCAAAGAACGCAAAGACGAGGGCAGAAGTCGGACTGACACCCTGCAATAGCGGCACCTTATCCAGAATCCCCAACCCGTAAATGCCCACCAGATGCTCTAGCACGGATTCCAACCCGCCCAGCAGACAAAAGTTCACAACCGGATTGCCTGGCAAGCCCAGAGCCAGCCACCACAGGGCCAGCG
>SOHZ01000259.1 GCA_004377365.1 Anaerolineales bacterium
CTGTTGCACGACCGCCTGGCGCCTACGCCGCGCATTGTGCGCCTGAGTGGGATTCTGGACACAACCTGGTGGCGCTTCCTGGGTCTGAAAACACCCGATGCCGTGCGTCACATTCTGCGTAAGGCCGAGGCAGCCGGCTTGATCTCCCGGTGTGCCACGGTGGATGAACTGGAACAGGTGACCACGCGCTTTACCCGTGACGACTATATTGCTCGGGCCAGGCGACTATGACCCACGACGAGTTTCTCGACCTGTTGTCCCGTTTTGCAGAACGGCCCTTGCCCGCCTTGATGGGGCGTCACCTCTACCTCTGGCACGGCAGCGCGGAACATCTGGCAGCCGTCGTGCCAGGCAACGTGGCCCGAGCGCTTGACCTGCACGCCCTGGTCGCCACGCTGCCCCATGCGCCCCGTTCCACAGACGCCGCGCGCCGTTTGCTGCGCGACACCCTTCGGTCACAGCTCGCCGATCTGCCAACGTTGGACTGCCAGCAGGTGCTCGTGGTGACAGGCAACGATCTTCTCAGCCGCTACCGGGTGCCGCTGGGATCGTTCTTTGAGATAGCCTCAGAGCAAGTGATGGTTGTGCTGGTTGTTTCGCCTGCTGAGACCCATTTTCGGCCGGCTGAACCAATCCCTGATTACGTCTCGTTAGACCCCGACGCGCCTTTTGATTATCTGCGGACCGCTGTGGGCGCGGAAGCGGTTATCAACACTGTCGAGGAGTTATCATGAGCCGATTGCCTCTTCGAGACCTGATCCTTTCAAAAAAACGACCCGAAACAACGCTCTCTCTCGTACCGGCCTTTCGGCGACAGGCCGGGGAGATGGTAGAAACCTACATCTTTACCGATACCATTCGAGCCCACTTTGAGGAAATCATGGAGTCGGTAGCCCGGGGCCATGGACAGGGGTTTTGGGTGCAGGCAGAGTATGGCGCCGGCAAGACGCACTTTTTGGTCGTTTTGGCGGCGTTGCTGTCTAGCCCAGACAGTGAGCTGTGGGAGTTGGTGGACGACGGCGTCGTTCGCAACTATCAGCGACGGCTGGGGGCTTTTCGCTTGTTCCCGGTCGTCGTTTCGCTGCGAGGAGAGGGAAGCGCCGATCCTTTCCTGGGGCGTTCGCTGCTGGACGTACTGCTGGAGGAGGGCTTCCAAAGGGCATTAGAGCACGCCGAACTGGAGGATCAGGTTCAGGTGACGGCCGCTGATGACCTGTTGGTCTGGCTTCAATCCAAAGCAAGCCAGGCCATTCGCCAGGAGGCAGAGGATTTCGTCCGCCGCCGCACAGGACGCACTCTGGAGGCTTACCGCGACGACGAGGGTATTGAGGCCCTGGGCAAGTTGATCGCCGGGTATTGCGAGACGGCCGGCATCCGGCCTGAAATCGTCTCCAGCGTCAAAGCCCGGTTGGCCCACATCTATCGGCAACTGACCGAAGCAGATGGCCCTGGCTACGACGGCCTGCTGGTGGTGATTGACGAATACGAGGGCTGGCAGAAAAACCACAACACCGAGGAAGAACTGAGCGCTGACGCCGAACTTTTGGAGACCTTGGGCTACCTTCTGCCTCGTGATCTAGGCTGCCGTGTCTTTACCGTCGTCGCCTCGCAGTCGTCGGTGCCAGCCAAGTTGCGCGGCGAGCACGAAGGCGACCGTTTTATCAACATTGCCCTCCTGGCTCAAGAAAATGAGCGTGACTATGACGTGATCGTCTCCCGCCGCGTGCGTGCCCTCAATGAAGCCCGTCTGCCTGAGATCAATGACCATTATGAGTATTACACCCAGCACTTTGCCTTTGCCCAGGATCTCGGCCTGGACGAGTTCTATGACATCTTTCCCTTTCAACCCCGTTGCTTCGAAGTGGTGCGGCGTATCACCGCTCGTGACCTGCCTACTACCCGTTCTGGTCTCTTTGTGTTTTGGGAAGCGGTCAACCAGCCAGAGTTGCTCGACCGAACGCTTCTTATCCGGGTGGCCGACTTGTTGACCAGCCGTCACCTGGTAGAAGACTGCCTGACGACCACGGTCTACAAGGAGGCTTATCAGGCCTACAAAGCCGCCTGTGAAGGGCTGGATCTGTTCGACCTGGAACCGGACGATCTGCCCCTGGCCGGAGACGTTTTGTCCACCCTTTTCCTGTGGCGCCTGGCTTTCCTGGAAACGCCACGCCGCATGAGCTTGCCAGACCTGGCCCAGGCCACCCTGACAACCGACGACGTTATGCGGGCTGATGATAATGTGCGCTACGTCCTGAGTCTGATACAGGCTCTGCCTCAGGTAGACTTTGACAACGAGTCGGCTCTGTTCGTCCCGACCGGTGGCAAGGGACTCTCACCTCTCACCCTTTTCGACCAGGAGAAACAACGGGCCGCCCGCGATCGCTACCGGTTGCAATCGGCCTGGACCGATAGCTTGTTCTTCACTCCCCACGACACGGGTGGACCGGCTGGCCTCTTTAGCGAGTTCCCCGTTGACGAGCGCGTTACCCGCCGCGTACAGAGCCGCCACCTGGAATATCCCGGCGAGGTTTTCGTCGCCACGGGCTGGCGGATGGACTATGGAATGTCGTTGCCCAGGGAGGATTCACACTTTCGCCTGGTGGTTCTCACGCCGACGGCCGCGCAGTCGGTGCGCCCTACGGACTTGAACGACCCCCGCATTGCGGTGGTCCTGCCCGGTGAAATGACCGACGAGGCCCGTGATGCGGCCGCGGCTTACCTGGCCTGGAACTCGATGCGAGAGGCCTACCAGGACAAGACCGGACGCGAAGCGGAAGAAATCCGTTCCTGGCTTGATACCCAGCGACGGAGTATCCTGGATGCGCTGGTCGCTACCCACTTGAAGCTGTACCAGGCCGGGCGGGTGATCACCCGCGACGACCTGGCCATCAGCGCCCGCGATGCCTTTGGTCGAGGAGGAGGCATTGAAGCGCGCATTGCCTACGTCGTCGAGCAGTTGCTGACGGCCGCTTATCCCCAGTTGCCCATTGATCCCGACCAGCTACGAGGTACTCTGACGCCGGCCGAGGTCGGCAAAGTGTTCGCCGGTTACTTTGACGAAAGCCCCCGCCCCGCGGCCGGGGCTGCTGCCCGCAACTATGGGCTCGCTCTGGACCTGTCGCATCCCGATCAACCAACCCGCTTTGCAGTCCAGACACCCCGCGTTTTCGAACTCGTACAAACGATGCTGGACGAACGGGGTGGGGCCGAGTTGCCGGTCTGGCAATTGTACGACAAGCTGTCGTCCATGCCTTATGGCTTGCCCTACGCTCTTATCCAGCTTTATCTGTTGGCTTTTGTTCGAGGCAGTACGCCTCGCGTGGACCTCCTTTTGAAAGCTCGGCACAGCCTCCGCACCCGGGACCGGCAGCCGCTCCACCGCGACCGTCTCACGGCCAGCACGGTGGTGGACCTGGAATGGAAACCGGGCCTGGAGAGCAATTTCGACGCTTTGGTGCCAGCCGTCGGCCCCACCTGGAACGATACCCTGGGATATGCCCGCGAGATCGCCGATGACCTGCGGGCCACGACCGACCAGGCCGAGATTGAGAACCAGAACGCCCGGCTGCGCGGCGCGTTGGAGACGTTACAGAACGACGTGGTGACCCAGCGGCGCAGCCTGGAGGTGCTGACCGGCACGCTGGCGGCCAGCCTGCCCGACGAGGCGACGCAGACGCTGGACCGGCTGGAAGAGCTAACCGTTGATCTGCCAGCGGACCACGCGGACTTTTACGAGCGAACCGAGGAGGTGTTTGAAGCCAGCCCCGACGCCTTGCGGGTGGCCATGCAGACGTTTGCCCGTCTGCGCGCTCTGGCTGCTGCTGCGGCCGAAATCAGCGAGGCCAAGCGCTACCTGGACGACGTGATCCTGCGCTCGACCGACCGCGAACTGGCTGCTGACCGGATGACGTTGCTGGCCCAGCTGAGTCTGGAGACGCTCGTGGATAGTCCCGAGACGTGGGACCGTCTGCGTGAGGACTTGAACCGGTTCCGGGCGCGCTATCAGAACGCTTACCAGAAGCATCACCGGGACTATTACGCCGCGCTGGCCCGCCTGCGGGACGACCTGGCCGACGTGCCGCGCCAGTTGGAGGCGTTGGGCCTGCTCAACCGCATTGAGGAGCTGGGCGCGCCGTTGGCTGCCGAATTGGCCGGTCGTTACGAGGCGCTGCAAGTCCGCCTGGAGCCCTGCCCTGTGACCCAAGTGACCGCCGTCAGCGTGGAGCACAGCCCGACCTGTGAGCAGTGCCCGCTGCGCCTGACCGACACCGCGCCAGAGGCGGAGGTGCAGGCTTTCCGGCGCGACCTGAACCGCGCCCTGGACGACAAACGCCGCCAACTGGCCTCCGAGGCCATCAGCCGGGTGTTGGCCCGGGGCGACCGGGATGACATGGCGACGTTCCTCAAAGCAGTCCGTGCCGCCGACATTGCCGCCCTGGTGGACGTGATGAGCCCCGACCTGGCCGATTTCATCGAGCGCCTGCTGGCCGACGAGGCCATCCTCACTGCCGACGCCGATGTGCTGACCCGCCTGGTCCATCGTTTTCCCAGCCTGGAGGAGGACGAGATTGAGGCGGTGTTGGCCGAGTTTCACCGTCTGCTCCAGGAGGCTTTTGTCCAGGCGAAGGAGGCCCACCCAGACAAGAAGACCGTCCGGCTCAACTTGCGGTGAATGGAAAAAAAGCCAGACCTGACAGGTTTTGGCGCTAAACCTGTCAGGTCTTGTAGGTAGGTCCATTGACAACGGGAACGAAATGGGCCAGACCCCAGGGGTTTTAAAGAGCGTGATTTCCTGCAGTATTGCTCTTCAAACCAGGGTTATCGGCCCCAGAGGTTGGCTGATGAAAACCCCTGGGGTCTTGAATGGAGTGAGAATATGCATCGCACTACGATTAATGTCCCAGAGCCCATCTTTCAACGGGCCAGGATCAAAGCTCTGAGAGAAAATGTGGCGATCAGTGAAGTGATTCGTGACTTGTTGGCTCGCTGGGTAGCTGGCGAGATCGATCTTGCCTCCAGGGAGCGTTCGCGGGAACAGTTGGTCGCTCTGGCCCGGTCTGCCCGGGGCATGTGGGCCGATCGAGACCCAGACAGCTACCTGACCGCCAGCCGGACTGGTCTGATAGAAAGAATGGAAACTGAGTGATGGCTCTCTACGACCAGCCTGACCTGACCGAATTCATCCGAAAACACGCTACCCCCTACGACCCCGCCACCGACACCTACCGCCGGCCACCATTTGCCCAGCCGGTGAAGGCTGGCAAGAACAGCCCCATCTACAACGCCCACTCCTACCACACCAAGGTGCCACCGGAGGGCATCGTGCCTTACATCGAGCACTACACCAACCCAGGCGACCTGGTGCTAGACCCTTTCTGTGGCTCTGGCATGACTGGCGTGGCCGCGTTGATGACCGGACGTCACGCGGTTCTGAGCGATCTCTCCCCTGCGGCTGTCCACATCGCCTACAACTATACGACGCCAGTGGACGTGGAAGCCCTGAAGCGAGAGTTTGAGCGCATCAAAGCGGCGGTGAAAGAAGAATTCGACTGGCTGTATGGCACCACCTGCGACCGCTGCGGCGGCCCGGCCACCATCCAATACACCATCTGGAGCGACGTGTTCGAGTGCGCCCGTTGTGGGGGCGAGATTGTCCTGTGGGACGAGGCGGTTGACCCGGCTACGGGCAAGGTAGCAAGTAAGTTCTCTTGCCCTTCCTGTCTGGCAGAGTGGAGCAAAAGACAACTGACTCGCATTCGAAGCGATATGGTATTGACTGTCTACGAATGTCCCACGTGTTCACCTACACGAGGCGAACACACCACAACTGTTGAAGAAAGATCTCATATAGCCAGCATTGAAAAGCGAACCATCTCTCATTGGTATCCAGATGTGAAAGTTGATGCTGGTAGGGAGATGATGAGGCATGGCCTATTGAAACGGGGCGTGAATCGAACGACCGACTTTTATACCAGGCGCAATCTTTGGGCAATATCTGGATTGTGGGTAGCTATTGAGCAGGTTTCAGACGAAAAGCTGAGAGCGCAGTTGCGCTTTGTTGTTACAGCAATTCTCCATCGAGCAACATTCCTAAATCGCTTGCGGCCCAGCAGGGCTGGCGATCCTTTGTCCGGCACCTTGTACATCGGTGCCTTCACTCGGGAGGACAATGTGGGTTTGCTTCTTGAGAGAAAATTCAAGCAGGTATTGAAGAGCTTGCGATATGAGAGGGGCAATTCATCGGTTTTGGTTCGCCAGGGATCTGCTACTGACTTGGGTTCTGTGATTGACGAATCTGTAGACTACGTTTTCACAGATCCACCGTTTGGAGAGAACATCTTTTACGCTGATTGCTCCATCCTGTGGGAGTCATGGTTACAGGATTACACTGATGAGTCCTTGGAAATAGTGTGCAATGACCGGAGGGTTGACGGGCCTTTCAAAACGCTTCAAGACTATCAGGATTTGATGACCATTTCCTTTCGCGAGATGTATCGTGTTCTAAAACCCGGCCGATGGGCCAGCGTTGTCTTCCATAACTCCGACGACCACGTCTGGCGAGCCATCTTAGACGCTACTGAAGCTGCAGGCTTTGAACTGGCCGAGATCAATGCCTTTGACAAGGTGCAGCTTTCTTTCAAAGGAATTCGAGGCCAGAAAGGTCTGGAGCGCGTCACCAACAAGGACATCGTCCTCAATCTGCACAAGCCCTGGCCCGCCCAGGTTCCCACGCCCAATGGTCGCACTCACCTGGTTGAAGCCGAACAGCGCGTCGTAGAGACGGTGGCCGACTTTCTGGGGGCGAACCCACCACACGGACAGCGCACCCTGCAACACCTCTGGAACCACGTCCTCTACGACCTGCTCCGCAACGGCAGCGTTGAGGTGAGTATGGCCGATGTGGAGGCCATGCTGGCCCACCACTCCCAGACGTTCAAGCTGGTGGACGGGCGCTATTACTTGCGCGGTGAGGCGGTGATGGGCGGCAACGTCTTTGACCTGCGCAGCGACGCCGGGGCCATCGCCTGGCTGACGGCTGTCCTGAGCGCTGAACCCCAGACCACCGGCGAGTTGATCCCCAAGTGGCAGCAGGAAACGGCCAGACTGGGAGGTGTAGACCCCGGGCGGCTGGATCGTCTGCTGGAGCAGAACTTTTGGCCGGACAAGCGCACGGGCCGCTGGCGGGTGCCCACCGCCGCCGAGCGGGAAAAGATGAGCGCTCGCGTTGACCTGAGCGCGCAGGCCCACCAGCGCGTTGTCCGCCGCTTCCTGTCTGGCGAACTCGACCGCCGCCCCGCCGACCGGGAACTGTGCGCCTGGATCCGCTTCTGCTACAACCGCGAGTTCTATACTGAGGCGGCTGCTCTCTTTCCCCACGTCAACGAGGCCCACGTAGATCCCCAGGAGTACCGCGCTGTAAAACGCATCGCCTCTGTATGCCGGATGCGGTCGCAGCAGCAAAAGGGGTGACTTTATCCACTTGATCTGACAGGAGCTGGAGTTGCCGATGAAGCCTCAAAAACTGAAAGTTGCCACCGATTATCGTCCAGCACTACTGTGGCTCATGGCCCGCCTCGAATCGGCCCGTATGCGCGATGTCATGGCCGCTTTTGAGGAGGCTTTCGGTGATCTCATCCCAGCGGAACATCGGGAGACGAACAAGAGTGGCCGTATCAAGTGGGAGCACTATGTTGTCTGGTCTCGGTTTGATCTGGTCGGCGCAGGACTCATGGGCAGCGGCGGTCGCGGCATTTGGACTATCACCACATCAGGGAACGAGTGGCTGCTTGGCAATCCCGACGCTGACAGCGCGGACCTGTCGGTGTTTATCAGACAGGAAAGTACCGAAAGCGAGTTAGGGTTTCGATGGCGGGGAAAGCAGTACACGATCAGCAAGCGAGCCTTACTTTCTCGTGCCCGCCGTTTGTTGAAGGAAGGACCACCCAAAGAAGCGCTACGCTACAAGGGCTGGGCCGTGTTCGTCGGAGATCAACCAGTATCGGTCAAGTGGTTGTTCTCACTGGCCACTGGTGCGGATTACAACGAGTTCAATTCGCCTACCGCCCGCCGGGCATTGTCCAAAATCGGCATCGAGGCGCGACCTGTTGGCCAACAAACGCCGCCAGTACCCCAGGAATCCCCGCCACGCATCCCCCGCGCTGAGAGAAAAGCTCGGCGTCAGGCTTTCTTTGAGCAGGTCGCAGAATTCATCCCCTCATATCTCCCTGAACAGGCCCGCCATGGCGACATTCGGGTCCACGAAGGCACGAACTACATGCAACTGGTCTATCCCGAGTTTCCCGGGGCCCATTACGATCTGATCCTGGGACGGGCCAACGACCAACTGGCGATCTATTTTGAGAGCTCGCGGGAGAAGAACATGGCCCGGCTGGCGGTCTTTGAGAGCCATCAGGAAGGACTCTCTGCCAAGATGGGCCATCCTGTCATTGCCGATCCTCGGTGCCAAAGCTGGACCAGGGTTGAGTTGCACCTGTCGCGTGCGCCGTGGACCTCCCAGCAGGCCGAAATCTATGCGAAACTCATGGGCCGTTTTGTGGACGCTACTTTCTCACTGCTGCGCCAGGCCTTCGACGCTGTGCCGCCAGGTCGGCGAAGGAGACGTGCCAAAACGGCGACCGACTCTTCTGCCTGGGATGGGAGCCGACCACACGTCATCCTGGAAGAGCGACTGGATCAAATTCGCCATTTCCTCCAGGGACGCGCCCCTCGCCCCTCCGATGAAGTGCTGTGTGACTGGGTGCAGTTCTGCTACACCTTTGAGTTGTTTGCCGAAGGCTACGAACTGTTCCGACTGATTGACCCCTCAGCGGTCAACGATTGGCTCTACGAACGCACCAAGAGACTAGCCAAAGTGTGCCACATTCGTTCGGGATAGGGGAAAAGTCAGTGGTTAAGACCTGACAGGTTTCCAAAGGTGTTGTTTTGAGCCAGATTCGACCTGATGAGGAAGCGCATTTACGCCGAAAAATGGCCTGTGAAACCTGTCAGGTCTGGGACGGTTTCCCTTTCTTAATGACATTGAGGGAAAGGTTATGCCAGAGGCCGATCTGCCCCAAACTGTCGCCGATTTCGTCATTCAACAATTGACCGCTCTGCCCGATGCCGCTCGTCTGGCCGTCGTCTTTGACCCCTACGGCGACCTGGATCTGGGGGAGACTCTCGAAACCGAGGACCGTATCTGGCGGGTCACACGCTACGACGGCCATGACCTGGCCTTTCGCCAGGCTTACCGGCCAGGCGAGCGCGATCTGCTATGGGTGACCTGTTCGCCTGGCTGGGTGCGTGGGGCGCAGCCCCGGATCGAATTGCGCAGCCTGATGGACGTGTGGCGTCGCGCAGACAAGTTTGTAGATGCCAGTCTGCCTGGGGTGCTTCAACAACTGGTGCCCAATGAGACCTGGCCAGCCGACTCGGTCTGGAAACATGCTGAAATTCTGGGACAGAACCTGTCCGCCGTTGTCTCCGGTGTGAAGACGTTACGGCGCTACCTGGAACACGGTGCCGCCCTCGACGCTCACGCCATTCGCGCTTTGGCTCTCCATTGCTTGCAGCGGGATCCCCCTATCCAGGATTTCCTGTTCCGCCACGACACACCGGCCGGTGTGTTGGATGCTTACATCCGATTGCTTTGGGAAGCCGATTGGGACGCCCAGGGGATGGCAGAGTTGCAGACCCAGGCCCGCGATGCACCTCGCCTGGAGCTCGGCGATGCGGCAGCCTGGTTGGATGTGCCGCCGGCGTCGCTGGCTGTCTACCTCTACCTGCGCCGCCTGCTGTCTCGGTATCGGGTGCGGGGCATCGCCAACCAGTTGCGGGGGCTGGGTCTCCTCGACTTTGACCCAGAGCCTTTGGAGCCGTGGGTCGAAAGTGTGCTGACCCGCTGGGAGCGACATCCAAACTGGCGACGGCAGATCATTGTGCGGGCTGAAGAATCGCTTCAAGCTGACGATCTCGCTCGTATTGTCGTTCTCTTGGGTCTGGACTCGCCAAAGGCTGCCTTTGAAGCCCTGCTTCGAGCCGACACACCGGCCACGATCTATGCCCTGGGCGCGCATTTTTTCCAGGTGGCTTTCGAGGCCAGAAAGATCAAACCTTTCACTCCTCACTGGGCGCAACGCCGTCCGCTGATGCTGGCCGACCCGCCTCAGACGCCTTTTACTGACGGGGCCCTTGCTCTTGGTGTGCTCTTTGACGAGCTGGCCATCATGGACCAGAGACGAGGGCAGCCGATCCCGTCCCAGGCAGAGCTGGCTCAATTGCTGGATTGGTACGTTCAAGAAGGCATTTATGACCTGGAGTATGCTCATGCCCGTGCAGCCCGCCAGATTCTCTATCTGCCCAACGAGAAGCTACGGGCCAGGATTCAGAAATACCTCGATTTCTTGCAGACCCATATCCGCCAATACTTGGACGAACTGGATCATGCCTTAGCCGAACGTATCACGGGTGACTGGGCGGGCTACTTGCATCATCCTCGACTATCCACCAACGTGCTGTGGGACGCTGTCAAGAAACGCCGCCTGTCGCCGACGCCCGAAGCCTGTTTGTGGGTCGTCATCTTTGATGGGATGCGGTGGGACACCTGGGCGCGGCACGTCAGGCCCCAGTTGCTGGTCAAGTTCGAGTTCGTCGTGCCGGAAAAGGCTTATCTCAGTTTGCTCCCTTCCTGGACAGCCATTGCCCGCACCGGGCTGCTGGCTGGCAAGCCCCCGGCGGGCTGGAAAAGCTACAAGGGACATCACACGAAAGACCAGGAGCAATTGGTCTCCCAGTTGATGAGCCTTCCTCAACGCGAGCGCCGGCGACTGCTGCGTTTTTACTCTGGCATGGAATCGGACCGCCAGTATGGTCAGCTTGACATAACCCAACGTTTACCTTACAATGTGCTGGTTTATAACTTGTCTGACGACAACTTGCATAGCCAACGTGGCAATCTAGTAGCGCTTAACGAGACGGTAGATCGGCTCCTGGATGACATTTTCCAGATGCTGGACAACCTCGTCCAGCCCGGTGATACCATGGTCGTTTCCAGCGATCACGGCTTTGTAGAGTTGATGGAAGGAGACGAAGCGGTCATTGCCGACGACGATCGTTGGCAACGGTACAGAGAAGGCGGCGCTCACCCGGTGCGCTATCGCTACGCGCTGACCCACGACTTGCCTGATGACCTGAAAGACGTTTATCGGGTGAGTTACCCCGGAGTTCGTGATTGTTACACCGTCGCCGTGGGCAGACGCTGGTTCAAGCGGGCCGATTGGCGAGGTCCAACCGACCGTTATGCGCACGGTGGGCTTTCTTTTGCCGAGATGATGGTGCCGGGTGCAGTCCTGCGGCGGATCGTCGAGCCTCGTGTTGAGCTGACAATCGAGACAGAGCCCAGGTCTTTACAGCTCACCGAAGGCGAGGTGGCGACGTTGACGGTCCGGGTGGTCAACCGGGGCAATGTCTTGGCCTCTGGCCGCCTTCAAGTTCGGGCTAACACGGCGGCCGAAGCTGTCTCCTACGGTGTGCAGTTGAGGCCCGGAGAATCACAGGACTACCCTCATCCCGTCGAAGCCGTCTATCACCAGCGAGGGGACCGCACAATCGAGATGACGCAGAGAGTGAATGTGAGCCTGAGCTATACCGATGCAGAGGGGGAGACAAAAACGCGGCGCAAACGGGTGACGGTGGAAGTGACACCTCGCACCGACGTCGTCGAGATAGACTTTGGCGGTCTCGATGACATTGAGATATAACCAGGATAGGACAGGGATATGACCACAGACACATACCAACTGACGCCAACTGACGAGAAAACGTTGACCCTCATGGGGGATCGGGTCGTCTTAAAGCCGCTCACCCGCTGGAACGAGGCCTACAAAGAGTTCCCGCGCTACGTGATGGAATATCTTTGCGCCCGTTACGTGGACCCGGACAATCCCGTGGCCGGGCAGCAGCGCATTGATCGTCTCTTGCAAGAGCATTATGTGGACAGCGACGCCAGAGAGTTGATCAAGAGTCGCATCAAAGAGCGGAAGGAGTACGTTCTGCTGGGCTCGCTCCAGGT
Source organism: Anaerolineales bacterium (assembly GCA_004377365.1). Taxonomy (GTDB): domain Bacteria; phylum Chloroflexota; class Anaerolineae; order E26-bin7; family E26-bin7; genus E26-bin7. The sequence goes on from SOHZ01000259.1 coordinate 12,071, forward strand.
GCGGTTGGACGCGGCTCGCGACCACTACTGGGCCGAAGTGCCGGCTTTGGGAGACAACCATGTGCGTCTCAGCCAGAGGGTATTGAAAGACTATGGCGATGTGCTGCTCACCGGCGGCGCCTGGGGCACCATGAGCATTGAGTACGATTCTCGCTACGAGCTGAGGGGGCGTATCTATCCCTTCTTTATCCGGGAGTTCAAACCTTTTCAAATCACTCGCCTGGATTTGGACGACTATATCGCCAAACGCCGCCAGTTTGGTGACGAGGAATGGATAGGCCTGCTCGTCACCAGCATTGGCTTCAACCCGGCTCGGTTCGACCGACGGGTCAAGTTGCTCTTGCTGTTGCGCCTGGTGCCTTTCGTTGAGCCCAACTATAATCTCATCGAGTTAGGGCCACGGGAAACCGGCAAGACCTATACCTATCGTAACACGTCCAGCCGCTCTTTCGTCATCTCTGGCGGCAAAGCTACCCCTGCCACTCTATTCTACAACCTGGCCAGCCGCAAGATTGGTATCCTCGGCTACCGTGACGTGATCTTTTTTGACGAGATCGCCAATACTCGTTTTGGCGACCCGGAAGCGACCATCAGTGTGCTCAAAGACTTTATGCAGACGGGGCGTTTTACCCGGGGGCCTTTAGAGTTCTCCTCGGCGGCCAGCATCGTCCTGGGCGGCAACATTGACACCGACATGGAACGCCGCCAGCCGGTGGAGCGTTACACACACCTGTTTGAGATATTGCCGGCTGAACTGCAGGACACGGCCTTTCTCGACCGGATCCACGCCTTTCTACCGGGCTGGGAGCTCCCCAAGATACAGCCGGAGAACTATGCTCAGGGTTATGGCTTTATCACCGACTACTTGGCCGAGATATTTGTCCGTCTCCGCCGTCAGACCCACTATCTGACTGCAGTACAGGCGCAGGCGAACTTTGGAGGGCTGACCGGGCGCAACCAGCATGCCGTGGCCAAGACGGCCTCTGGTCTCCTCAAACTCATCTACCCTCATCGCACGGCCGACGATCTAGAGCGCGATGAACTGGCCCTCTGCCTCGACCTGGCTGCCGAGTGCCGCGAACGGGTCATTGACCAGTTGGCGATCATGGCGCCGGCAGAGTTCAATCCGGTGCGGTTTGAGCTGTTGTAAGGAGGACGGGAGAGATGAACACCCTTCCTGACCAATACAGAAACCTATCGGATGACGAGATGTTCGCCCGCATCAGGGCGGCCCGGGAAAAGCTGGGACCAGATGTGGTCATCCTGGGCCACCACTACCAGCGGGAGGAGGTCATCCAGTTTGCCGATTACCGGGGCGACTCGCTGGAGCTTTCGCGCATCGCCGCTACTCAGGCCACGGGAGCCCGCTACATTGTCTTCTGCGGGGTGGATTTCATGGCCGAGACGGCGGCCATGCTCTGTGACCCTGCTCAGACTGTGCTCATGCCCGCTATGGAAGCTCCCTGTCCCATGGCCGCCATGGCGGACGCCGCCGACGCCCAGGTGGCCTGGGATGCATTGACCGCTCTGTGGGGCGATGACGTGGTTCCTATCACCTATCAGAACTCTTACGCTGGGCTCAAGGCTTTCTGCGGGCAACGCGGTGGGGCGGTCTGCACCTCGGCCAATGCCCAGGCTGTCTTCCGCTGGGCCCTGGCCCAGAAAGGGCACATCCTCTTTTTCCCTGACGAGCACCTGGGCCGCAACACCGCTCTGGCCCTGGGCATCTCCCTGGAAGAGATCGCCGTGTGGGACTCGCATAAGCCAGAGGGCGGGGGCACTTTCCAAAAGGCCAAAGTGGTCATCTGGAAGGGCTATTGCCACGTGCACGCTTATTTCACTGTGGAACACGTCAGGACCGTCCGGGAGAAATACGGAGACATTACCGTCATCGTCCACCCGGAGTGTCCTATGGAAGTGGTGCAGGCTGCCGACCTCAATGGCTCGACCTCGTTCATCCTGCGCACGGTGCGCGATGCTCCGCCGGGGAGCCGGTTTGCCGTCGGCACCGAGATCAACATGGTAGCCCGCCTGGCCAGAGATTACCCCGACAAGCTGGTAGTACCCCTGGCCCGTTCCCTGTGTGGAGCCATGTACCGCACCAGCCCCAATCACCTGCTCTATGCTCTGGAGAGCCTGCTGCAAGGTGAAATGGTCGGTGTGATCACCGTGCCCGAGGACACGGCCCGCTGGGCCAACGTGGCCCTGGAGCGAATGCTGACCCTCAAGGAGTGATAATGAATACGTCTTCTGACCCTATCCACACGGACATCCTGATCATTGGCAGCGGTATCGCCGGTGGCACAGCGGCCCTGCGGCTGGCCGAAAATGATGGCCTGCACGTGACCATCATCGCTCAGGCCTCCGACCCTCGGGAGTCCAGCACCTACTATGCCCAGGGAGGCATCATTGGGCGGGGGCCAGCCGACTCGGCCGAACTGCTGGCGGAGGATCTGGAGAGAGCCGGAGCTCAGACGAACAACCCGGCGGCGGTCAAAATCATGACCGAGGAAGGTCCCAGCCTCATGCGCCAACTGCTGCTGGATGAATTGGAAGTGCCTTTTGACCGGACACCCGCCGAGGGGTTAGAATATATCAGAGAAGCGGCCCATTCCACCGACCGCATCTTGCACGTCGAGGATGCTACAGGGCGGGCTATCGAGGAGAAGCTAGTCGAAGCCCTGAGGTCTCGCCCCAACATCACTCTGCTGGCCAGGCACACGGCCGTTGATTTGCTCACCCCGCCCCATCATTCTCGCAATCCGCTGGACGTCTATCCGCCGCCGTCGTGTGTAGGGGCCTACGTCTTTGATCAGCAGCAGAGAAAGGTAAAAACCATTCTGTCCAGGAAAACCATCCTGGCTACGGGGGGGCTGGGACAGATTTATCTCCACACCACCAACCCACCTGTCGCCCGGGGGGATGGGCTGGCCATGGCCTATCGAGCCGGGGCGCGGGTCATCAACGCCGAGTACGTGCAGTTTCACCCCACTGCCTTCTACCGTCACGGTCTGGCTCGTTTCCTGGTCTCCGAGGCGGTGCGGGGTGCAGGAGCGCGTCTGGTAGACGCCCAGGGTGAGCCCTTCATGCAGAAGTATGCCCCCCAATGGAAGGACCTGGCTCCTCGTGATGTCGTGGCCCGGAGCATCCACCAGGAGATGCTGGCTGCTGGAGCAAAGTGTGTTTACCTCGATCTAAAGTCCTACGTCCCCAGGGATAGAATCATGGCGCACTTTCCTACCATCCATGAGAAGTGCCTTTCATACGATGTAGACATCACCACCGATCTGGTGCCTGTGGTGCCCGCCGCCCACTACTTCTGTGGCGGGGTGTGGGTGGATGAGTGGGGGCGGACCAGTCTCAAGAACCTTTACGCGGCCGGCGAGGCGTCCTGCACGGGGGTGCACGGCGCCAACCGCCTGGGCAGTGCTTCTCTCTTGGAGGGCCTGGTCTGGGGCTGGCGGGCCGCCGAGGACGCCCTGCGCACCATTGACAAGCCTCTGGGAGTTGACCCGGCTGACATCCCGCCCTGGTACGACGAGGGCCTCACAGAGATGGCTGATCCGGCTCTCATCAGCCAGGACACGGCCCACATCAAATACGTGATGTGGAACTATGTGGGTCTGATGCGCAGCACCCGTCGTCTGGAACGGGCCATTGATGACCTGCATCATCTGAGGGCTGAGATTGACAAATTCTACCGCACTACCAAGCTAAGCGACGAACTGATTGGCCTGCGCAACAGCGTGCAAGCGGCTCTGATCGTAGCTCACGCTGCCTGGGAGAACACAGTGAGCCGGGGCTGCCATTACCGGGAGGATTGAGAAAGAATGAAAGAGATCCCAACTGAAAAAATCCAGACGATCATCAGAAAGGTCTTCCCCAGAGCTGAGGTCGAATCTTACCAGAAATTGGGGGCGGGCTTCTCCTATCTCAAGTATGACCTGTGTCTCTCTGACCCCAAGGTGGACCTGACCCTCAAGGTCTATCTGCGGCCAACTGAGAAGCGTGAACCCTGGAAAGAGACCTACATTCTCAAACGAGTGGCAGAGGAAACCGGCGTGCCCGTGCCCCAGGTGCTTCTCTTCGACGACAGCGGTCAGTTTCTGGATAGGCCCTACGCTGTCCACACCTGCCTGCCCGGACGCACCCTGGACGCGGTCTTGCCGGAGATGGCCGAGGAAGACATAGAGATGGTAGGCTATGAGATGGGACGCTACCTGGCCCGGCTGCACGTCATGTCTGGAGAGCGCTACGGGGACTACTTCGTGGAGGATCCCCTGGCCAGCCCTCATGAGCGGGACTACACCCTGGCCAGGGTGGACTCGTGGCTGAAAGAGTGCGAAGACAATCATCTGATCAAGCCAAACGTGGTCGAGACTTTGCGGCAGACTTTCGAGAGGGCCGATTTCCTGGACCAGGAGAAGCCATGCCTGGTGCACGGCGATTACCACGAGGGGAATGTGAACGTAGAGGAGGGAGCCGTGGGCTATCACGTGACAGGCGTTTTTGACTTCGAACATTCCCAGGCCTGGAGTCGGGAGTGGGACATGGTCAAGCTCTTTGGCCGCGCTTTTGACCGTTATCCCATCCTACAAGAGGGCTTCCTGAACGGCTACACCGAGTCCGTGGAACTCTCCGAACGCTTCTGGGATCGGCTGAGGCTCTACCAGTTGGCGGTGACCATCTTCCAGGTACAATATGGCCACCGCATAGGCAACGCAGACTTGACCAAAAGCTGTCAGGAACGCCTGTCACGACTGCTGGAATAAGTCATGATTTGAATGTTCCTCAGACGGAGTAGCGAAACTCGGCTCCAGTGAGCGCAGTCGAACCGTTCTGCTATTCCGCCAAAAGTTCAATACAGAGGAGATAGGGAGAAATGAGCGACAGGAGAACCATTAGAGACGTTGATGTCAAGGGCAAACGGGTCCTGGTGCGAGTGGACTTTAACGTGCCTTTGGACCGGGGTAAGGTGGCCGACGACACCCGCATCCGGGCGGCTCTGCCTACCATTCAGTATTTGATGGAGCAAGGGGCCAGAGTCATCCTCATGTCCCATCTGGGACGGCCTAAGGGCAAGGTCCAGAAGGAGCTTCGCCTGACCCCTGTAGCAGAAAGGCTCTCCGGGCTGTTGGAGAGGTCGGTGGCTATGGCCGTGGATTGTGTTGGGGCAGAGGTAGAAACAGCGGTTGATAGGCTGAGGCCGGGCGACGTCCTCTTATTGGGGAACCTGCGCTTTCACCCTGGCGAAGAGGCCAACGACCCCGAGTTCGTAAGCCGGTTGGCCTCGCTGGGCGAGGTCTACGTCAACGATGCCTTTGGCACGGCCCACCGCGCCCACGCCTCCACCGAGGGCGTGGCTCACCACCTGCCAGCCGTGGCCGGATTTCTAATGGAGAAAGAGTTAAACTTTCTGAGCAAGGCTCTGGAGAGTCCAGAACACCCCTTTGTGGCCATTCTAGGAGGGGCTAAAATCTCCGACAAAATCGGGGTGGTAGACAACCTCCTGGGCAAAGTAGACGCCCTTCTCATCGGCGGGGGGATGGCCAATACCTTCCTCAAGGCTCAGGGGCACCAGGTAGGACAATCGTTGGTGGAAGAGGAGAGCTTGCCACTGGCCCGGGAACTTTTGGATAGGGCGGGCCGCAAGCTGATTTTGCCCATGGACGTAGCGGTGGCCGACCGGTTCGATGCGGAGGCGCAGTCAAAGATCGTTAGCGTGGAGGAAGTGCCAGCAGAGTGGCGCATCCTGGACATCGGTCCGGTCACGGTCGAGCACTTTGCCCAGGAGCTTTACATGGCCAAAACGGTGGTCTGGAATGGCACCATGGGGGTCGCCGAGTTCCCTCGGTTCGCTGCTGGCACCCAGGCCATCATCGAGATGCTGGCCGAGAGCCAGGCGACCACCATTGTGGGCGGCGGAGAGACCGCGGCCGCCGTGCAACAGGTGGGGTTGGTCGAAAAGATGACCCACGTCTCCACCGGAGGCGGGGCCAGCCTGGAACTGCTGGAGGGCAAGGTCTTGCCCGGAGTGGCGGCTCTGGCTGACAGGTAGTATCAGTAGATCTATCTTGCTCGCGGCGGATTGCAAATCCGCCGCCCGGCTGCTGGATCGCCTGTGGCGCAACAGTGCCGCAAATCCAGCGGGAGCGATCTATGATCTATTGAGCGTCGTTCAAGATACTGATTGTGTCGGCCAGCAAAACCCTATCCCCTTGCATCTGTCCCTCCTCGTCCAGGACAGGTAGACGCGCACCGCTGATCGCCTCGTACAGCCCTACTTCAATCAGGTACTCACCTGAGGGAGCCTCGGGCTTGATGGCGATCTCGTGCCTATCTTGCAGATATTCGCCCGCCAGCCAACTGGTGGTGAGGAGAGTGCCACCGCCAGGCAGACTGTCGCCCCAACCTTGAACGACCTCGTTGGCATCCAGCAGATGGACGAAGACAGTGTACGATTTGTCCACAGGGCTCAAGGCGTGCCAGTAAAGGGTCAACCCCAGTTTGTCGCCTGGCCTGGCTTGCTGAGCCTCCAAATCGTAGCCGATGAGGACAACGCTTTGGCCGAACCTGGCCTGAAGAGGATGCGAGACCAGCGGCTTCAGGTAATCGTGCTCGCGACCCAAGATATTCACTTCAGTTAGCGCCAGGTTGTCCCGCCCACGTTGGGGGCCGGAAACGACGGCCAGACGTTCCCCATCCGTGACCCGATAGAGGCCGACTGCCAAGTGATATGGACCATCAGGCACCGCGGCTGGCACCACAAAATCATGGGGATCGCGCACCAACTGGCCAGCTTGCCAGCTCGCCGTGGGGTAGCTGCCATCTACAGGAGCAGTCTCCCGATTGGCCCACAGCTTTCCTTTATCATCATAAAGTTGGACGAAGACGATGTAGTCACGGCTCACATCCGCCAGGGCCTGCCAGAAGAGGGTCAACTTGAGAACCTGGCCGGGCTTGAGGGGTCCCTCACCCAGGCTGTATCCCAAAAAGCGTAGAATGGGGCCTTCCTCTGAGTCTGCCAGGTTGGCTGAAAGGGGATGCTCGATAGCTAAGGCTTCAACAGGGGGCTGATGGCCTGGGGGCACCACCTGGACCACTCCCAACACAGCCTCGGTGCCTTGGGGGATAGAATTTTCGTCCAAGACGGTCAACCCTTGTTCATCCGCGGCTCGGTACACCCCCAGCCTGAGCTGATAGTCACCCGGGGGGGTGCCGGCCGGCACCAGGAGCCCATAGTGGTCGAGCATCTGCTCACCCTCCCGCCAGGCCGAAAAGGGACTGAGTCCGGCCATGGGTTCGCTGTCCCGCTGGCCCCAGGTGCGCCCGGCCTGGTCGGTCAGGCGCAAGCCGACGAGGTAACGACCATCCAATCTCCTTTCCTTTAGCCAGAGGAGGTCCACTGTGACCACTCCCCAGCCCGCCTCCATCGGGCCGGGGGCCAGGGCGTATTCCAATAACTGAAGGCGATTATCAAAGTTCAATGGACCCTGGGAAGCGGTCATCCGGCTCTCGGGGGCGTAGAAAGAAAGCCGCGTTGTCTCATACCATTCATTGAGAATGGGATAACTGTTGGCGAGCAGGAACCGCTCCATCTGGCTTTCCATGATACCCCCTTTGGCCTGGTAGGCTGGAACCCAGAGACGCCGCCCTTCGACTGCGCTCAGGGCAGGCCCCTTGGCCAAAAGCTCCTCCACCTCCCTCTGAACAGAAGGACCCCACTCCCCGCTGGAGGTGAGGATGACGTGAGGCCGCTCCCCTCGATAGTAGCTCTCGAAGTATCCCACCTGCCAGGGGTAGATGCAAAAGATCGCATCGTCGGGGGAGGCCATGATTTGAACTCGTGCGATGAGGGGCCGGTAGTCGTCCTGAGGATAGCGTTCAACGGTGTAGAAGCCATAGAGGGAGAAGCCACTCACACAGATAAGAGCCAGGGTAGATAACCAAAACAGAGGGCGTGGGCCTTTCCAGAGCCAAGCCAGTCCCAGGCCAATCAGCAGATAGTAGGCTGGCGCGGCCAACAGGCTCAGACGCTCCCTACCAATGGGGGCGAAGGGGAAACGCAGGTTGATGAAATAGGCCATGAGGAGAGGGACGAGCAAATAGAGGAGCAGGAAAGCGATACTGGCCCTTCGACGGAGTCTACCCTGAGCAAAGCCGAAGGGCTCAGGACAGGTTACCAGGCGCTGTCGCCTGGAGTCTGTAAAAGAATAACTTCTGCTCCCGCCGGATTTGTAATCCGGCGGTCTGGCGGCTGGATTACAAATCCGGCCGGAACCAATGCGGGAGTATCCCAGGGTTCCCAGAAGTGCCAAGAGGAAAAAGAGCGGTCCAGCCCAATACAGATAGCCCTGGTCAGGGGCAAGGTGTCCCAGGCCAAAGGTTCCCAAATGCTGGCCGAGAAAAGTCCACAGTCCTAAAGGGCGATAGCCCTCGTGTCCCACCTTGCCGATGACGTACCCGGTCAGTTGTCTACCAGCGTAAATGATCCAGGGGATATATAGTAGAAGGAGAATCCCCTGGGCTATCAGCCACCGAATGAGCAATAAAGCTGTAGAAATGCCTCCTTGTCGGATTGCCTCCTTTCTTCGTTTGAACTGAGCAAGGACAGAGTACCCCATTATAAAGGCGGTTTGGAACAGGGGGATGAAAGCGGCATAGTATTGGGTGTACAGGGCAGCCAGGGTGATGGCAACGTATCCTGCCCAGAGTACGATCTGCCGCCTCCTGTTTGCTGTTTCCCATGTCTTGAGCAAAAGGAGTACAAAATATACCGACAGTAGTCCCAGCAGGGTCACTAGCCCATACATGCGCACTTCCTGGGAGTAGTAGACATGGAAAGGAGCTGTGGCCATGACCAGAGATGCCAGCATTCCTACCTTGCCATCTACGAGGCGACGGCCTACTCGATAGAGCAGGGGTACGGTCAGCGTACCGGCCAATACGGAGAGCAAACGCACGGCGACGGCACTAGAACCCAGGAGGGCGATCCAGAAGTGAAGCAGTGCATAGTAAAAGGGTGGGTGGATGTCGCTGGAGGTGCCCGCAACCATCGCGGCCAGATCCATCGTGGCGAAGTACAGGCTATAGCCCTCATCCCACCAGAGGGGTTGCAGGTCTAGCCTGATCGCCCGCAGGCCAAAGGCCAATAGAGTGATTAGGGAGGCAAGCGCTCGTCTATCTGTTGTAGATTTCATTCTTTTCAGGATGTTCAGGCAGTGGATAGTATTTGATAGTTTGCAGGACACACGGGATTTCACTCTTGCATTATACCCTAACCTGCACTTTGGTGCAACACCCTGCGATTTTGGCGGACCTGGCTCTAAAAAACGTAGGTCGGAGACAATCCGCCTCCGACCTACTTACAACGCTCCTCCAAGTTAAGGACCATCAGTTAGGTACGAAATCCACCTCCAGCCATTGGCAGCCGCCCGACTCTGGCGCGCATGGAGCAGCGACTGTGTCGGCTGCGACTGTCTCCGAGAGCTGCGTACCCCTGTCATTACTGTAAAGAGTTATGTACCAATGCCCAGGTCTCGCATTGGGGCCCAGGAGTATCTTGTAAGGTTCGTAGATGTTTGTCTCGGCCCATCCACAGCACCACCCATCGGCCGAGACTTTGACCTGTATGCCAGCCACATAGTTGTTATTGGCGTCATAGACGACACCCTGGATTCCTGTAGTTCCGCAGTTGGGCGTACAGCCTATACGGCCAAGGCGGTATTGGTATGGAGACTTGGGTGTCGCCGTCGGTTGGGGGGGCGATGTGGGAGCAGGCGGTGCTGGGGTGGGCGTGGGCGTCGCTGGCACCGGGGTGGGCGGAGGTGGAGCCTGGGCCACCGCCACCGGCCCCAAATCGGCGTTGACAGTCACAAACTCTGCCGCCACCCAGCCCTCCTGACCATCGCTGGTGAGGATCTTCAGCCAGTCACTGGCCTCCGTCCGCCCAATGATTTTCAGTCTCTCCCCCTCCTTCACTTGTCTGACTCTACTGTAGTTGGCACCGGGCCCAGATCGCACATTCAGGATCTTGGTCGCTACCGAAGCCTCCGGTTGCAGGATGGACGTCGGTGTAGAGGCAGGGGTGGGTGGTAGGGAGGGGGTGTCAGTTGGTGGTGGCACATCGGGTGTATTGGTGGGGATGGGCGTGTCAGTGGCCGCTGGGGCTGGGGTGAAGGTCGGCTTAGGCGTCCTGGTAGGAGTTGGCACTGGCGTCGGGGCTTTGGCGATCAACGAGGTGAGCGAACAGCCCAGGCATCCTAATGCACTTCCCAAAACCAAAATTGCAATAAGAATAACCAACAGGGACTTACTCATAGTACTATATGTTTTTATTCTCCTCTCAAACAGTTTGGCCAGCGCAGAGCCCTTCGGGTCTCGTGTTTAGAGTTCCAACTGCTCTGGCCTGAAATCCTATATTTGTTGGCACTGAGTCTCAGAAGTTTTCCGACTATCCATCGCTGATCCATAGCAGGGACTGAAGATGGTCGGATAGTGGGTTGAAGTACCAGGGATTTTCGGCCTGTATTATACCATACTTTATGGGAAATACAAAGACTCAGTAGATCACAAAAGCTCGCGGGGGATCGCCAGATCCACCGTAAAACCGCTGGATTTGGCAATCCAGCGAGAGCAAATTACGATCTACTGAGACTCAGAGATGCCTATTCTTATGGGTTGCGACATGAAGTACAATACCCCTCTGCCTCGCTTCCTTAGAGTTTATCTCACAAGCTATCTGGATTTGAGTTTTAGGCCGTTTTGGTGTATGATTAAGCTAGCCCACTGATTTCAATCATATAGAAAGGTAAGACAGGTAGAGAGCCATGAAAGTACTTTTGACTGAGACCGTGGATAACCTGGGTAGTGCTGGTGAGGTCAAGAAAGTGGCCGACGGCTACGCGCGCAATTTTCTGATTCCCAAGGGCTTAGCCGTGCCAGTCACAGCAGGAACTCTCAAACAAGCGGAGCTGCGACGCCAGGCCGAGGCCAGACGTCAGCAAGGGGCAAAGGTGGAAGCCGAGTCGCTGGCCAAGACCCTATCGCAAGTGACCTTGACTTTCCAGGTCAAGGCTGGAGAGAAAGATAAACTCTATGGGTCCATCACTAATGCTGACATCGCCGAAGCCTTTGAGCGTGAAACAGGCCAGACCATTGACAAGCGCAAGGTAGAACTGGAGGAACCAATCCGCGAACTGGGCTCTTATTACGTGCCCATCAAACTTTTACCAGACATTGCACCTCGAATCACAGTAATTGTTGAAAGGGAAGATTAGACTGCTCGTGGTGGTTTGGGAGTCGAATGCCAGGAGTATTTGGAAGGAAGGATGAAATCATGAGCGTTGATGACGGGCCAGCCAAGCACCTTTTCATCAAGCATCTGATAACGAACATAAAATGCGCTGTCTGCCAGAGCCATTACGAACCGGAGGATATCCATATCATAGACCATCGCGATGAGCTGTGGGTCATGGCTGTGACCTGTGGTCAATGCCATACACGGGGGCTGATCTTTGCTATCATAAGGGAAACCGGGGAGGCAGAGAGCGTCGCTGAGCTGACACCTGATGAATGGATCAGGTTTGGGGAGATGTCACAGGTTGATGCCGATGACGTCCTCGACATGCACGAGTTCCTGAGAGATTTCGACGGCGATTTTGTCAGTGTTTTGTAGGGACCGCAGTCTCTGCCTGAATGACCGCTGTGATAGACTGTGTTGAGGGGCAATTGCCCCAATGGGATAGCCGTGCGCTGACTCACAATGCCTTGTGCCTGCCAAAGTCATAACCGAAAAAAGGCCGCTTGTTTCGACAGGCGGCCTTTGATAATGTGAGGTTAATATTCAGGGCTGGTCGTCATGGGTTTACCAGATGGAAACGATGACCCATGAGGCAAGAAAGCCTACGGTCAGTCCTACCAGGACATCAGAGACGTAATGAATGCCCAGAGCTACCCGGCAGAGGGCCACGAAAAGAGCCGAGAAATAGAAGACAACGGCCCAGCAGGGAAATCGGTGACTGAAAACCATGGCCAGGCAGGCTACCCGCGTCGCGTGTCCCGAAGGAAAGGAATAGCGATCGTACTTGGTCGAGTAGAAGCCGGTCATCTCCCGGGGCCGACCTCGCCTCATCAGGAACTTGAGAACAGTGGTCGGTCCTACGGCGACGATCACGGCGACAGCAGCCAGCAGGACAAAGTGCCTGGTCGCTTCATCGCCCAGCCAAAAGGCTATGACGGCGATGACAAACCACAAAGGCCCATCCCCCAGGTGAGCCCCCAACACCGCGACCGTTCGCTGCAATCCTGCCTCTTTGGTGAGGGTGAGGCGGGCGCTCAGGCTGTTGTCCAAAGCCACCAGACGGTTCAGCCGCTCACCCAATCCACCTGGCAAACTCATGCAGCCCCACCTTTGAGGATGGCCCGCACTATATCCAGTTGGTATGGCTTGTCCACATCCATGCCCATTTCGGGGTAGGGAGTGACGATGGCTCTCCCCTGGCATCCCAGGGCTCTGCTGGCCACTCGTTCAGCATCGGCAATGGTGAGCCTTCTGAAAGCAAACTTGATGAGCGTCCCAAAACCGAGCAGCCTGACCTGCTGCCAGACATTCTTACGGACCTCCGAGATCTGGCGAGCCAGGTGGAGGTTAGCCTGAATGGCAGAGACTTTGGCCATGTTGATGTCACCGCCGGCGAAAGAGCCGTCGCGCAAGGGCACGAAACTCCTCCTCGCCCCTGGGAAACGGGCTTCCATGGTTGATTTCTCCACGATAGTGTAGTACAAATCGTGGTCGGTTTCCAGGCAGGTGTCAATGAGATAGTCTACCATCTCCGTCGTCAGAAGGGGGATGTCAACCGAACTGAGGACAACCCTTTCCACGTCAGGGTCAACTCCCATTACCCGTTCTATGCCAGCCACAAGGTTGTCCAGCATATCCCCTGCGGCTTCCACGTACTCCACTGGCGCGGCGAACTCTACCCCGTCCTCAGGGCTCAGCCCAACGATGAAGATGCGCCCTACCCGTGACGAACCAGCGATGGCTTCCACCACATAGCGCACCATCTCCTTGCCGGCAATCTTGATCAGCGGTTTCTTCTGCGCCTGGGCGTACTCCAGCAGAGGATCAGCTTTGTCGGGTTCTCCACCGGCCAAGATAACCGCATCAATCCTTTCCTCCATCGTCTCCTCCTTCCAGAGTCTCTCGTGCCTCAAGACCATTCGCCATCAGCTATCAGCTATCTGCCATAAGCCATCCGCTAATTCAGCTTCTCGATGGCCGGTCTGAGACCCAGTTCCTCGATCAATTCCTCCAGTTCGCTCGTGGTCAGCTTCCGCCCCTTGCCGGCCACGGCTACCAGGGCCCCCTCCATGACGTTTGTGCCGAAAGAGCGCCCTTCCAGTCTGGGGGTAGTAGTGACCAGGTATTTCACCCCCCGCTCCGTCAGCATCTTCACGTCCTCTTGAGTGGTGGTGTTGGTCACGATGACCTTGCCGTCCATACGCAGAGGCATGTGACGCTTGATGTACAGGAAGTCACCAGCTACGACGGAAGCCCACTGATAGTACTTCTCATACTTGGGCACGTTGATGTCCTGTGCCTCGCCAGTAGGGTAGAGAAAGCTCAAGGGCAGAAAGCCGAGGATGGGCATCAGGATGGCGGCCAGTATCCGCAGGTTGCGAATGCCCTTCACGGGAATGGGTATCCCCAGGGCGAACATCAAATCGCCGTAGACTGTGTCGTAGCCAGCCTCGTGGAAGGAGAGGGCCATAGCGTAGCGGCTGGCGGCCGAGCCCATCATGGCCCTCTTGGGCGATATCTCGTGGCCGATCTCCGCTTCCACGTATTGCATCACCCGGCGCTCCATGGTGAACTTGAGCCCATCGCCGTCAACCACCGGCGTCTGCTTTACGCCAGCCACCAACTTTAGGGCTCCCCGCAGGGGATAGTGGCGGTTCTCCACGTGCACCGTCAAATCAATGCCTCCCACGCCGAGGGCATCCACCTGACCGTCCAGTTCATTGTAGAGCTGGATGGCTTTCTCGATATCGCCGTCGGTGCCGATGCGTTCAACGGTCACCTCTTGGCCCAGCAGTTGTATGGTCGCCTTATGATCGCGGCTGGTGCTGCCCAGGCTGACACTGACCACTCTTTTCATGATTTGCCCGTCCTTTCTGGGTCTATATCTCCATAAATATAACCCCACGCATCTTCAATGGGTACGACAGGTGATGGGAAATATTATATCAATTTTTGAGGGAAAAGACAAAAAGCTTGCAACATCGGTCGGTTTGTAGTAGAATTAGAGAGTGGGAGTAGAACATGGCCAAGTGGTTTCTATCGTCCGACGAAGAGTTGGTCTTTGAGAGTGACGGCATCAAGGTGTGTCTGTGGGCGGTTGGAGGCTTCGCCCCTGTGGACGTGGCGGCACAATACCCCTCGCTGAAGATGACGCTTTCCTCGTTTGCCCTTCGGGAATGGACGCGCTACCGGCTCAAAGTGGAAGGAGCAGCGAGACCCACCTCCGTCCACTTTAGTGGTGATCCGGCAGAGCGTGATCCGCGCGCCGGTGTGTACGAGTACACCTACCGCAACCAGATCGGCCGCAGCGCCATCATCGTCACCGTAGGCGGCCACTCCTTGCCCCCGCTTGAAGTCGAAGTCCTCTCCCCCAAGCTGAACCTCGACGATCCAGATGATCCCCTGTTCTACCCGCGTTTCTACCGTACACTGGTGGAGGAACTGGTGCAACGTCAGCTCACCTTGCCTTTCACTTTTGAGGCCCCGACCTATCACGCCGTCGAAGAGACGCCCGAACCGCCGACGCCGCTGTTTCTGTTTCACTTTTTGCGTAGCAAGCGAGTGCGGGAACTCTTGGGGCAAGCCGTGGAAGCCATCCTGGCCCGCCCCCACCGGCTATTGACGGCCGAAGAAGAGTTCGTACCTTTCCCCCAGGTCTTTGAGGTTGACGCCGACGTGGTTCTCAGCATCCTGACCAACACACAGCATTGGGTGGAGTATCGGAGAACAGGACTGGCCGTTGCCGAACGGTTGGGCGGCTACGCTCCGCAAAAGGTGTGGCAGCGATTGACAGTGGAGACCTTTGACACGCCCGAAAACCGCTTCGTGAAATGGTTTGTGGGCGAGTTGCTAAGTTGGGTGGAGAAGCTACTGGCCTGGAAACAGTTCCCCGATAGGGCGCGCGACGAATTTGTGGAGCTGAAGGGGCAACTGGAGAGGACCCTTCACGATCCTCTTTTCGACGAGGTGGGAGAGATGGTCTACTTTCCGGCCACCTCTCAGGTGCTCCTCAAGCGCAGCGGCTACAGGGAACTGCTGGAGCTTTATCGCCAATACTTGAGTTCCAAACGCCCCGCCTTCTTCCGCAATTTGCAGGAGGCCATAGATAGCCGTGACGTGGCCACGCTGTACGAGTATTGGTGCTTCTTTGAGTTGGTGAGGCGGTTTGAGGAGGAACTGGACTGGGGAGAGCCGAAGCTGAAACTGGAGGTGCGGGGAGGAGGGGAGCTGGCCTGGGATGTGACCGCTGACTTTGGCAGCGGACGCAAGCTGGTCTACAACGAGGGATTCGGGCGGGGCAGGGAGCGCAGCTATTCGGTGGCCCTGCGACCGGACTTTGTGTTGCACGAAGGTGGGAAGGCCACGGTCGTCTTTGATGCCAAGTTCCGCTTTGACGTCAGATCGCTGCCCAGAGAACGGGAGGATAGCTACGACGAGGACGTGGCCAGCGGCGATGTCGAGCGGGTAGTGAAGCACGCCGATCTCTACAAGATGCACACCTACCGCGATGCGCTCAAAACGGTGCGCTCTGCGGTGGTTCTGTTCCCCGGAACCGAGGGCCAGGGAGAATTCTACGACCGGAACACAAATGCAAAGCTTACGCTGATGGAAGTTGGAGAGCTAGTCAGGGAGAAATGGGAGGGGGTAGGAGCTATCCCACTGGTGCCGGATGGGTAAAGTCAAACGGGTTCAGGTGTCAGAGGGATGCCTTCAGCAACAATGTTCCGATAGAGGCTGAAACGGCGGCGTTTCATGCTCTCCCATCGCTCCCGCCCGATGACGCGGGGGCCGATGAGCACGTCGCACTCCAGCGACACCCGGGCAGCGATGGTGCTGATGACGTGGCTGAATTGCCAATCATCCTCATCCACTATTAGCAGGATGTCTATGTCAGAGTAAGGGGTGCTGTCTCCCCGCGCCTTCGAGCCAAAGAGCATCGTCTCCAGGACACGTTCTGGATATTGCTGAAGCAAGGTACTTACAAATCTCTCCACCGCCTGCCTTTCGCTAGGGACCAGCAGATGGGAAAGCGAGTCGTTCATAGCCATCCCTCTTGTTTCAGATACCTGGAGCATTTGCTGGGCGTGCTCCACGTACAGCGCCACTTCGTCCCTTGGGGCGAATAGCTCGTCGGCTGTTTCCATAATTTCTCTCGCACCTACCGCCGCTTCTGGTGGGCTTTTTTGGTCAGCGTTTCAATCTCTTCAAAAGTGGGGTCTCCCAGGCCAGCCCAGATTCCTTCTAGCGAAATGACTTTATGCTCAGTCGGGCCTTTTCCCTGGTCCCGAATAATTTGGAGCACAACCTGCTCGTTTTCAGCTAAATTGACTGGTTCCAGGGGTTTGATAATCCCATTCTGATAGATAGCACTTACGGTAATTGCGTTCATCATCATCACCTCACTGCCAATTGTACACTACGTCTAATAAGATGTCAACCGTGTAGAGAAGAGATATGGGAGTCTGGTTTTTGGGGTTCACTGCAGCTTCCTGTGATCTTGGCAAAGTCCCCTTCGCTGCGCATCATACCTTTGAGCTTCTCGAGCCAGAAGGCTTCCGAGTCCTCGGCCAGTTCGCGGTCAATTTGCTCCTGGTGGTCGTAGTAATAGCCGAGGGCGTCATGTACCTGGGCTGGGGTGAGGTGTGGGAGTAGTTCATCAGCGATTGTCTCCGGATCATAACCCATGCGGGTATAGCCCACGATGACGCTGACTCCCACGCGGGTGCCTTTAATGACCGCCCGTGGCCCCGACCGGCTCTGATATATCTCGACCAATTCCTAGCACTCCTTCCGGCTCTGCCTTGCCCAGAATGTCCAAATGAAGTATACTTCTAAAGCCTCGTTTCGTCAAGGAGAGAGGGACCGCGGATTGGCGGAAAACGCGGATTTGCTGGTATCCGGTCGATTGAGAGCTATGCCATTTCCCATCGGTACACCGGGCGATTTTCTGACTTGGTATCGGGGACAATTCGTTGCTGGCACCTGATCCTACCGTCAAGAGGAGAGAACCGCGGATTGGCGGAAAACGCGGATAGGGCCACGCACCTTGAGATTGGCAGTTCTGAGAGGCGGGCAAGGTAGCGGAGACCACAAACACTTAAAGGATCAACGTGGAGTCGTGGGGTTGCCGCTGAATGAATTCAACGGCTGTTATGAGAAACCTGCTAAAAGCAGGTTAAAAGCGCCACCTGAACCCGTTTTAACGGGTTTTTGATAGCAGCCCTGGAATTCATTCCGGGGCGATGGTCATAGTTACCCCTCGAATCCGCGTAGAGTCCACTTAAGTAGAAAGGAAGGATACGAATGATGGTACAAATTGAATTGACAGAGAGCGACAACGAATTGCCGAGGAAGCTGGCAGCAATTTTACGAAAGGGGACGAGACACCCAGATTATTTCACTCCTGATGGCCTGCAGAGCGAAGTCTGGCCGGTCAGCCGTAGACTGTTTGACATTCTTGAGGCGGCGATCACCGAGCGGATACCAGTCACCAAGCTTGACCGAGCGAAGCCATCAGAGTCCCCGGTGAAAAAAGGCCGAGAAACTCTCGACTCGCTCGGCACTACGCTGATAGACATAGATGGATGGCCGACCTTGCACCTGAGAGTTCGCATAGGTATAGATGACAAGGAGGAAGAGTTAAGTCACAGGTTGACTTGGGGGGTCTGGGCTTGGGGCGGGAATGAGCGGATAAAGAAGATTGACGGGATGGTAGAGGAATTGGACTTGAAGACAGATAAAGAGAAAGCCCTAGTCTTTAAGGGTTTCGCGTTTGGGGGAGGAGTCAACTTCTACTTGGGTAATGATTTATCTCCCGACGAGTTAGAGAATCAGCCTTTAGCACAACTGGTAGATCAGATCGTGAATGATTTCGAGGGGCTGTTTGGAAGATTCAAGCCGCGGAAAGAGGAGATCATGATTGAGCTAGGTTCTCCTCCTAAGCCTGATGGACCAGGTGAGCCAAGTTTGAGTAGGTATTTTGCCACCTACGGTCTCCACTTCACCCCCTATCAACTCGCCACCTTCTACACCGCCCTCAAAACCAAAGGCTTTGTCATCCTGACCGGCATCTCGGGCACGGGGAAGACAAAGCTGGGCCAGTATTTCGCTGAATTGTTAAGCAGTAAAGACCAGTTCCATTTTGCTGCGGTTCGCCCTGACTGGCGTGATAGCAAAAGTCTATTGGGATATTTCAATCCACTGCTTGGCGAGCAGGGGCAGTTCCAATCAACCGACTTCTTGCAGTTTCTGCTCCAGGTATACGATAACTATCGGTCATCCTTGCACAAATTGAAATGGGAAGCGGATGGCCCCTATGCCAGTACACTTCTGGCAGAAGAGCCCAATGCCTTTAGCACGGATACGGTCAGGCTGGGCTTGAAGGCGGTCAACGCCGGTGGACAGGTTGTAGCTGAAGGAACTTTCGAGTTCACAGTGAATGAGGGGAGGCAACTAGCACTGCCAGAGCGGATAAGCAAGCTACAGCCATTTCGAAGTGCTGCCGAGATATACGCTCTGGAACTGGATCGCGTATCTCCCTACTTTGTCCTCCTCGATGAGATGAACCTAGCCAAAGTGGAGTACTACTTTGCCGACTTGCTCAGTGTGCTAGAGTCGGGCCGTCAGCCGGACGGCTTCACCAAAGAGGCTATCGCGTTGCACCCCTTTGGCAACGACATCGAAGATGCTGACGGCGTGTCTATCCCATCTCACGTCAAGTTGCCTCCCAACCTCTATTTCGTTGGCACGGTAAATGTGGACGAAACGACTTACATGTTCA